>CAYLNK010000273.1:0-9510 GCA_964384675.1 uncultured Holophagales bacterium
TGACTTGGCCGGCGCATCAGCCGGGCTGATGCGGGTCACGTCTGGGCTCGACGTGACTTGGCCGGCGCATCAGCCGGGCTGATGCGGGTCACGTCTGGGCTCGACGTGCTTTGGCCGGCGCATCAGCCGGGCTGATGCTCGGGACGGAGGAGGTCGAGCACCGACTTCACCGGCGCGAACGTCTCGAGCGGCACCTCCACGAAGAACGTCTCCCAGCGGGCCATCGCCCCGTTCCAGAGGCCCGGCCGTTCCAGAGCCTTCAGCGGGCGCCCTTCGTGCGTCTTCTGCGACAGGAAGACGGTGTCCGGGTCGACGAAGCGCGAGAGGTCGAACGGGCGTCCCTCGGGGTCGCGCACGAGGCAGACGAGGTCGACGGGATTGAAGTGCGTCGAGGCGCCCCAGATCGCGGCCTGGGCGGGGTCCGCGAGGTCGACCTGCGCCGACTCCACGATCTGGCGCGTCGCCGTCCCGTCGCGCTCGACGGTCCAGAACGGGCCTCCGCCCGGCTCTCCCTGGTTCCTCACGACGCCGCAGACCCGCAGCGGCCGGTCGAGACCGTGGCCCTCTCGGCGGAGCTTCAGGGCGTAGCCGCAAAGGAGCTTCTTCCAGAGGAGCGTCGGCCCCTTGCGCGCGTCCGGGACGACGTTGTCGATGTTCTTGACGTAGACGACGTCGCCGCGGAGGGCCTGGAGGTTCGCGAGGAGAGCGCCGTGCCCGCCGGGGCGGAACAGCAGCTCGCCCTCGTCCGTAAGGAACGGACGGTTCTCGAGGTCGACGGCGATCGTGTCGGTGGAGCGCTCCTGGTACGAGAACGACACCTCGAACCGGCCCGGGAGCGACGGGGCGACGCGCGCCAGCTCCGCCTCGAAGAGCTCGCGGTGCTGCGGGGAGATCGTGAAGTGGACGGAGCGCCGCTCGCCCAGCGTCGCGGCCGCCTCCACCAGGTGCTCGGCGAACGGCGTGCGCGGGCCCTCCGGATACGCGTGGAAATCGAGGAGGCCCTTCGGCTTCCCGAGGTAGTCGAGCCCGCTCTCCAGGAGAAGCTCCTCGAGCCTCCCCCGGATGTCGTCCGCGTGGAGCGTGAACGCGAATCGCGGGAGGCCGTCCAGGAACCTGAGGAGCTGCGCGGCGTTCTCGTCGCCCGCCCGCGCGCTCTCTTCCACCGTCGACCGGGTCGGCGGCTCTCCGGCGAGGAACGGCATCAGGAACGCGAACATGCGCGACGCCGCGCCCGACGCGGGCACCAGCTTCGTGAGCCTCCCCGCGGCCGCGGCCTCCTCCCAGAGCGCCAGGAGCTCCGGCCGCTCCTCCTCGCCGATCCTCACGACGCCGTCGCCCGCCGTGCACGGCCGGTCGAGGCGCATCGGCGCGGGAGGATGCCGGAACAGCTCGAGCTGGCGCTCGAGGTCGGCCGTCGAGAGGCCGAGCGAGGCGATCTGCGCCTGGTCGTGAGTGCCGAAGGGCTCCATCTCTCTCCTCGGGCGGTCCCTCGGCTATCGTCCCCGTCGATGGGGCAGCGCCAGAACCGTTTCCTGCTCTCGATTATCAACGTCTACCCGCCGTACCTCGGGGCCGGGATCTCGATCCGGTTCCCGAAGGAAGACCCGTACGCGGTGGTGTCCCGGATGAGCCTGCGGTTCTACAACCGGAACCTCTTCGGGACTCACTTCGGCGGTTCGCTCTACTCGATGTGCGATCCACACTTCGTCTTCATCCTGATCCGCCACCTCGGCAACGGCTACGTGGTCTGGGACAAGGCGGCGTCGATCGACTTCGTCCGGCCGGGGCGCGGAACCGTGACGGCGCTGTTCCGGATCGCGCCCGAGGAGATCGAGGCGATCCGCGTGCGCGCGGACGCGGGGGAGAAGGTCGAGCCCGTCCTGACCGCGAACGTCGTGGACGAAGGTGGCGAGCTCGTGGCCCGGGTGCAGAAGCGGCTCTACGTGCGGAAGAAGGCGTAAAGTGAGCCCAGCGTCATGACGTTCTACCTCGGCGCGCTCGCGTTCAGCCTCGTCCTCATCGGCGTCTCGGCGTTCTCCGGGCACGACCACGACGGCGGCGACGGCGACGGGCACGACCACGTGGGGCACGATCACGGCGGAGACCTGCTCCACGGCCCGCTGGGAGACGTCCTGTCTCTGCGATTCCTGACGTGGGGACTCGGCGGCCTCGGGCTGACGGGCACCGCCCTCACGCTTCTGGGCGTCGCGTCGCCGCTCCGTTTCCCGGTCGCTCTCGGGGTGGGGATCGCCGTCGGGCTCGGGACGACGTTCCTCTTCAGGAAGCTCCGGACCCTCTCCGCCGGGGCTCCGGCGGCTCCGGAGAGCCTTCTCGGGCAGGAGGCCGTCGTCGTGATGCCGCTGAAGCCGGGGGCGCTCGGGAAGATCCGCCTGCGCTCCGGCGGGAACGACGTGGAGCTGCTGGCGCAGGGCGGGGACGACGCGCTCCTCCCCGCCGACTCACGGGTCGTCATCGTGCGTTTCCGGGACGAGGTGGCCCAGGTGCGCCCCGCCCCCTGGACCGACAGCGAATAAGGAGACAACGTGGCAGGACTGATCGTCGGAGCCTTCCTCGCGGCCGTGGTCTCCGGGATCCTCTCCGCGCTCGCCAAGAGCCTGGTGGTGATCTGCCGGCCGAACGAGGTGGTGATCTTCTCGGGCCGGAAGCGGAAGCTCGAAGGGGGCGGCGACGCCGGCTATAGGATCGTCGTGGGCGGGCGCGCGGTGCGGGTCCCGATCCTGGAGCGCGTCGACCGGATGAGCCTGCGCTCCTTCCCGATCGAGCTGACCGTGACCAACGCCTACTCGAAGGGCGGCATCCCCCTCAAGGTGCACGCCATCGCGAACGTGAAGGTGTCGAGCGACCCCAAGCTGATCGGGAACGCCATCGAGCGTTTCCTCGGCCGGAACCCCGACGAGATCACCCGCGTGGCCAAGGAGAGCCTGGAGGGCCACCTGCGAGGCGTCCTCGCGAACCTCACGCCGGAGGAGGTCAACGAGGACCGTCTCAAGTTCGCGACCGGGCTCGTCGAGGAGTCGGAGACGGACTTCAGGAAGCTCGGCCTGACGCTCGACACGCTGAAGATCCAGAACGTGGCCGACGACGCGCGTTACCTGGCGTCGATCGGGCGCGCCCGGATCGCCGGCGTCCTGCGCGACGCGGAGATGGCCGAGTCGACCGCGCGGGCCGACGCCGAGATGCAGGAAGCGGAGGCCCGCCGGGCGGGCGAGGTGGCGATCCAGCAGTCCGGCACGTCGGTGGCCGAGAAGGAGAACGAGCTGCGCGCTCTGAGGGCCAAGCTCGAGGCGGGGGCGAAGGCCGCCGAGGAGACGGCTCAGCAGGCCGCGCTCGAGGCCCGCGCCAACGCCGAGCAGGCGCTCCAGGCCGTCCGAAAGCAGCTGGAGGAGACCCGGCTCTCGGTCGAGACCGTCCTCCCGGCCCAGGCGCAGCAGCAGGCCTCGGCGCTCCGCGCGCGCGGCGACGCCGCCGAGATCGAGGAGAACGGCCGGGCGCTCGCCGAGGTGCTCAAGCTGCTCGCCGGCGTCTGGGCCGACGCCGGTCCCGCGGCCCGCGACATCTTCCTGATCAACAACCTCGAGCCGATCCTCAAGACCGTCGTCGCGCGGGTGAAGGAGCTGGAGATCGCCGAGGCGCACCTCCTCGACGGCGGCGACGGCACCGCGCTGGCGCGCCACGTGGCGTCGTACCCGGCGACCGTCCGGAGCGTCCTTTCGGAGGTCGGTCGGACGTCGGGCGTCGACATCCTGCGGCTCCTCGCGCCGCGCGCCAAGGAGGCGAAGTGAGAGACCTCGTCTCGATCACCGGCGTCGCCGGCGGCGTCCTCGTCTTCTTCGGCTTCCTGGCGGTCGCGGTCGCGCGGCGGCTCTTCTACATCTGCGGTCCGAACGAGGTGCTGGTCTTCTCGGGAGGGAAGTCGAGCCTGGGCGGTCGCCCGATCGGCTACCGGATCGTCAAGGGCGGGAGCTCGCTGAAGACGCCGCTCCTCGAGACGGTCGACCGGATGGACATCACCAACATGACGGTCGACGTGGCGGTGAAGAACGCCTACTCGAAGGGCGGCATCCCCCTCAACGTGCAGGGCGTCGCGAACCTGAAGATCGCCGGCCACCACCCGCTCCTCGCCAACGCGCTGGAGCGCCTGCTCGGGAAGAGCCGCGCCGAGATCATCCAGGTCGCCAAGGACACCCTCGAGGGGAACCTGCGGGGCGTGCTGTCGCAGCTGACGCCCGAGGAGGTGAACCAGGACAAGCTGGCCTTCGCCGAGAAGCTCCTCGAGGAAGCGGAGCACGACCTCTCCAAGCTGGGCCTCGTGCTGGACGTGCTGAAGATCCAGAACGTCTCGGACGAGGTGAGCTACCTCTCCTCGCTCGGACGCAAGCAGAGCGCCGACCTCGACCTGAAGGCCCGTACGGCGGAGGCGCAGGCGAAGGCCGAGGCGACGCGACGTGAGGCGGGGAACCACCTCCGCTCGCGTCTCGTCCAGGTGGACGCCGACATGTCCATCGCCAAGGCGCAGGCCGAGAAGCGGGTGACCCAGGCCGAGACCGGACGGCAGGCGCTCGTCGCCGAGGAGGTCGGGAAGGTGACGGCCGCCGTCGCCAGGGCGGAGGCCGAGCTGAAGGTGCAGCAGGCACGGCTGGCCCAGGTGAAGCTGCAGCTCGAGGCGGACGTGGTGGCGCCGGCGCGAGCGGAGATGGAGGCACGGCAGGCGCAGGCCCGGGGCCGCGCGGCGCGGGTGATCGAGGACGGCAAGGCGACGGCCGCGGTCCTCACCGAGATGATCACCACCTGGAAGGAGGCGGGCGACAACGCGCGCGACGTCTTCCTGATGCAGAAGCTGCCGACGGTCGTGACGACGCTCGTGGAGACGATCCAGGAGGTGAAGGTCGACCGCGTGGCGTACCTGCCGGGCGCGGGCGCCGACCCGGCGATGGCGCAGCCCGCGCGGCTCGTCGAGGGAGTCCGGTCGGCGTTCGGCGTGGACCTGCCGGCGCTCCTCGAGAAGGTGGGGAAGGGGGCGGCCCCGGCTCCCGCGAAAAAGGAGTAGCCCGGCCGGCGCGACAATCCCCTCGATGCACGACCACGCGCACGGGAACGGAGGCCACGGCCACTCGCATGCCGGCGCACGGAGCCTGAATCGCCGCAGGCTGGCCCTCGTCCTCGGCCTGACTTCGCTTTTCCTCGTCGCCGAGGTCGTCGCGGGATTCCTCACCGGCTCGCTCGCCCTGCTGGCCGATGCCGGGCACATGCTGACCGACGTCGCGGGGCTCGGTCTGGCGCTCTTCGCCATGCGGTTCGCGGAGCGTCCGGCCACGCCCGAGCGGACGTACGGATTCCACCGCGTCGAGATCCTCGCCGCTCTCGCCAACGGCGTCCTCCTGATCGGGATCTCGGGCTTCGTGCTCGTCGAGGCGGTCGAGCGGTTCCGGAACCCGCCCGTGGTCGCGAGCCTTCCGATGCTCGTCGTGGCCGCCATCGGGCTCGGCGTGAACGTCGCGAGCGCTCTGATCCTCCGGAGCGGCGCCGGCGAGAGCCTGAACATGAGGGGGGCGTACGTCGAGGTGCTGTCCGACGCGCTGGCATCGGTCGGCGTGATCGTCGCGGGAGTCGTGATGCTCACGACCGGCTGGTACTACGCCGATCCGATCCTCTCCGCCGCGATCGGCCTCTTCCTGCTGCCGCGCACCTGGAGCCTCCTCCGCGAGGCCGTGGGCGTGCTCCTGGAAGGGACGCCGGCGGGCGTGAACCTCACGGCCGTGCGCGAGGCGCTCCTCGGCGTGCCAGGCGTCGCCGGCGTGCACGACCTCCACGTCTGGACCCTCACCTCCGGGATGAACGCCCTCTCCACCCACGTCGTCCTCGGAGACGGCGGCCGGCACGACCCCGTCCTGGACGGCATCCGCCGGCGGCTCGCCGAGGGCTTCGAGATCCACCACGTGACGGTCCAGGTGGAGGGCTCCGGCTGCCCCGACGAGGCGACGCACGACTGAGCTCCGTCAGGATGTCCGGAGCGTCTCGGCGGGATCGGATCGGAGGGCTTGCCGGGCGGGGGCGACGGTCGCGGCGAAGACGGCGACGAGCAGCAGGGCGGTCACCGCGACGAAGGTCCACGGGTCGAACGGGCTGACCTCGAAGAGGAGGCTCGCGACGAGCCGCCCGAGCCCGAGCGCGGCGAAGAGGCCGAGCGCGGCGCCGCCGGCGGCGGGACGGAGGGACTCGCCCGCCACCAGCCGCACGATGTCGCCGTCCGATGCGCCGAGAGCGACGCGAAGGCCCAGCTCGGGGCGGCGGCGCCCGATCGAATGCGCCAGGATGCCGTAGAGGCCGGTCGTCGCCAGCGTCAGCGCCACTGCCGCGAGGATCGCCATCAGGAGCATCAGGAAGCGGTCCGCGGCGACGGAGGCGCCGACCAGCTCCTCCATCACCGCGACGCTGTGGATCGGCTGTCCGCCGTCGATCGCCTTCACGATCCTCCGCACGCCCGGAGCCAGTGAAGCGGGAGATGTCGTCGTGCGGAGCACGAGGTTCAGGTCGAGGTACGGGTTCTGCGCGTGCGGGATGAAGATCTCGGGGCGAGGGGTGCTCTTCAGGCCGCCGAACCGGGTGTCGCCCACGAGCCCGACGACCTCGTACGGGTACGCCCCCTTCTGGTAGTCGATGACGAGGCTCCGGCCGATCGGGTCTTCGCCCGGCCACACCCGGCGCGCGAGCGCCTCGTTCACGAGGATGACGGGCGCGGTGCCCGCCCGGTCCGCCGGCGTGAAGGCTCGGCCCCGGACCAGCGGGATTCCCATCGTCGAGACGTAGCCGGGCGTCGCCATCCGGATGTCGGCGCGGGCAGCGGCGCCGCCGGGGTCCGGATCGCCGGCCTTCCAGTACGGCCGCGCGAAGTCGACGCCCACCTTGCTCATCGGGAGCGCCGTGACGGCGCCCGTCGAGGTGACCCCGGGAAGCCCGCCGAGGCGAGCGAGCAGCGTCTCGTAGAACGCGAGGGTCTGCCTGCCGGTCCGGTACGTCCCCTTGTCGAGCGAGATCCGCGCCACCAGGAGGTTCCGTGCCTCGAAGCCAGGGCGCATCCCGCTCGCCCGGGCGAAGCTCCGCGTGAAGAGGCCCGCGCCGGTGAGGAGGACGAGGGAGGCCGCGACCTGGAGCACGACGAGGCCCCGGCGCAGGCTGTGGCGCCCCTCGTCGGGGGACGTGCTGCGGGAGCCTCCCTTCAGCTCGGCCGCCAGGGGGCGCGGGCTCCGCCGGAGGACCGGGGCCAGCGCCGACCCGAGGGCGGTGGCGAGGGCGACGGTCAGGGTGAAGAGGAGGACGCCGGAGTCGATCCCGATTCCCGATCCACGCGGCAGCTCCCAGGGCTGGAGGGTGAGGAGCAGCCGGAGCGCACCCCACGCGAGGAGGAGGCCGAGCGTCGCGCCCGGGATCGCCACCAGCATCGCCTCGGCCAGGAAGTGGCGGAGCAGCTGGAGCCGGGACGCCCCGAGCGCCACCCGGACCGAGGTCTCGTGAGCGCGGGCCGACGCGCGGGCGAGCTGCAGGCTCGCCACGTTCACGCAGGCGATGAAGAGGACGAACGCCGTGGCGCCGAAGAGGACGAGGAGGGGACGCCGCGTCGCGCCGACGATCGTCTCCTCGAGCGGCCGGCTCCGGACGCTCCAGCCGGCGTTCTCCTTCGGGTAGCGGGCGGCGAGCGTGGCGGCGAGGGCGCGTAGCCGCGAGTCGGCGGCCTCCCGGGTGACGCCGTCCTTCAGGCGGGCGATGACCCGGACGAAGCGGAAGTCGCGCGGCGGCCCGGCCGGGAACCGCGTGTAGGACGCAGGAACGTCCCACGGGACGTAGACCGAAGCCTCCGGGGAGAGCACGGAGAGGTCGTCCGGCATCACCGCCGCGATCCGCCAGTCGAAGCCGTCCAGGGAGAGGGTCTTCCCGACCACGTCGGGATCGGAGCCGAACCGCCGTCGCCAGAAGCCGGCCGACAGGACGAGGACGCGGTCGCCCCCCTGGTCCATCTCCGCGACGTTGTACGCGGCGCCCACGATCTCCCCCTCGCGGAAGGCCCGGCCCAGGAGCGCCGGCATCCCCAGCACGTCGAAGAACGACGGGGTCACCTTCAGCGCCTGGATGGCCTCGGGCTCGCCGCCCCCTCCCCGGACCGTCCCCCGGCTCGGGTACCAGATCGCCATCCCGGAGAAGTGATCGGTCTCCTTTCGCCAGTCGAGGTAGTTGCCGGGCGACGGGTTCTCGAGGGATTCGGGCCGGTCGAGCTTGACGTCGTGGAGGCTCAGCAGCCGATCCGGCCGCTCGAACGGAAGCGGACGGAGCAGCACCGTCTTGACGACGCCGAAGATCGCGCTGTTCACGCCGGTACCGAGCGCCATGGCGAGGACGGCGACGGCGAGGTACGCGGGCTCACGCCGGAGGCTGCGGGCCGCGAGACGGACGTCGGCGAGGAGTCGTTCCATGCCCGCAAGGTGGGGATCGAACGCCGGCGTCTCAAGGGCGCGACGGGTGAGGAACGGTTAGAAAGGGGTGAGGGGCGTAACCCGGAGGCGGGCGATCCGTATCATCCGGCGAGGAGACCGCGTTGCCGGACGACACCCTGCGCTTCGGTCCCTTCACGCTCGACCGGAGGGCGGGGGAGCTGCGGCGCGACGGGGCTCCCGTCAAGCTGGCGCCGCAGCCGTTCAAGGTCCTCGACGTGCTGGCCTCGCGGGCCGGCTCGGTCGTGACGCGCGACGAGCTGCGCCGCGAGGTGTGGGGTACCGACGTCGTCGACTTCGAGCACGGGCTGAACTTCTGCATCCTGCAGGTGCGCGCGGCGCTCGGGGACGAGGCCCAGAACCCGACGTACGTGAGGACGATCCCGAGGCGGGGCTACCAGTTCGTCGCCCCGGTGACCTCGGGAGAGCCCCTCGCGAGCGCGGTGCCCGACGCCCCTCCCGCGCCCGTCGCGCGCCCGTTCCCGAGGGCGCGGCTCGCCCTGCTCGGTCTCCTCGGTCTCCTCGGGATCGGCCTCGTGGCGGGAGCGTTCCTCCTCCCGTCGATCCGGCGCCCGGTTGGTCCGCCTCTCTCCGGCCGGTCCGTCCTGGCCGTCCTCCCGTTCGAGAACCTGGACGGCCGCGCGGACGAGGAGTATTTCGCCGACGGCCTCACCGAGGAGCTGATCACCCGACTCGGGCGGCTCGACCCGGAGCGGCTGGGAGTGATCGCGCGGACGTCGGTGATGAAGCTGAAGGGGAACCGGGCCGACCTCACGACCCTCGGCGCGCGGCTCGGCGTCGACCACGTCCTCGAGGGGAGCGTCCGGCACGGGGCAGGCCGGATGCGCGTCACCGTCCAGCTGATCCGCCTGAGCGACCAGACCCACCTCTGGGCGGAGACGTACGACCGCCCGCGGGACGACGCGCTCGCGGTTCAGGACGACGTCGCCGGCCGCGTGGCCCGCTCGCTCGCCGGGCGGCTCCTGCCCGCCGCGCTGCCGTCGCG
>CAYLNK010000274.1:0-9380 GCA_964384675.1 uncultured Holophagales bacterium
GCCGAGGCCGCGTGCCGGGCGAACGGGCTGTCCCTGGCGCCCCTGTCCGACTACACCCAGGCGGAGCTCATGGCGCTCGCCCCGGGCCGCTCCGGATCGTCCACTCCGGTCGCGCTGCCCGCCGGCTCGAGCCCGGTCGACTACCGCAAGGCGATCCGGCTCGTCCTGGCCGACCCCGGCGTCGACGCCCTTCTCGTGCTGTACACGCCGGCTCTCGCCAGCGACCACGGCGCGTTCGCCTTCTCCATCCAGGACGGTGCGACACCGCCCCAGGGCAAGACGATCCTGCTGTCGTTCCTGGGTGCCCAGGGAGCCCCCGCCGCGCTCGCTCCCCTGCCGTGCTATCCGTTCCCGGAGGCGGCCGCGTTCGCGCTGGGGCGCGCCGCCGCGTACGGCGAATGGCGCGCGCGGGAGTCGGCGGGCTGACCCCCCGGGTCAGCCCTCGCGAGCGAGCCGGAGCGCGTCGCCCGCCAGCTTCCGGAACGCGTCGGGCTCGAGCGCGTCGTAGTAGCCACGGATCGTCCCTTTCGCGTCGACGAGCACGAAGCGCGTCGAGTGGAGGATCGGCTCGGGGTCGCCCGGCTTCCCTTCCTCGAGCCCCAGCTTGAAGCCGCTCCGCACCAGGGTACGGACCGGCTCCGTCTCGCCCCTCAAGAACGTCCAGCGCGCGGGGTCAGCCCCCAGCGCCCTGGCGTGCTCGGCGAGGTCGGCGACCGAGTCGTGAGCGGGGTCGACGTCGAAGGAGACGAAGCGGATCCGCTTCTCTGGGGCGAGCTCCTCGGCGAGCGCGGCCATCTTCGCGGTCATCTGGGGGCAGGTGCCGGAGCACCGCAGGAAGACGAAGTCCGCGATCCAGACGGAGCCGGCGAAGGTCGCCGCGGTCACGGGCGCCCCCTGCTCCGACACGAACGAGAACGGCGGCACGGCGCCGAGCGACGGGAGCGGCTCCGGCGCGGGGGTCCGGGAGCAGCCGGCCACGAGGACGAGGAGCGCGGCGAACGGGGCGCGGGGCGTCATGGCCCCGACTATACGCACGCCCGTCGTTGACTCCTTCCACGGCCGCGCCTACGCTGTTTTCGATGAGCACGAACGTCTCCGAGCTCGTGAGCCGAGGGGAGTACGACCGCGCGATCCAGCTGCTCCGCGACGATCTGGAGCGCGGCCACTCCACACCGCAGAAGCGCCAGGCGCTGGGCGAGGTGCTCGCCCAGGCGGGGCGGGCGGCGGAAGCCGCCGAGCTCCTCGCCTCGGTCGCAGACGACTACGCCCGCTCCGGCCAGCCCGGAAAGGCGATCGCTCTGCTCAAGAAGATCCAGCAGCTCGACTCGGGACGCTCGAGCGCCTCCGAGGGCGGGATCGCCCGCCTGGCGAAGGAACGCGACCAGCAGATCGCCCAGGAGCAGTGGCTGAGGCACGCCGGGATGAAACGCGGACGGGACGCCACCGGCCGGCCGGAAGGTCCCGCCGAGCCGATCGCGCTCGACCTCGACATGGACCTGGACCGGGCGCCGCGGACGGAGCGGCCCTCCGCCGAGCCGACGCTGGAGTTCGCGCTCGAGGGGGACGAGCCGGCGGGGACCGACCGTCCCGAGATCGGCGCCTCGCCGCTCTTCAGCGACTTCTCCACCGAGGAGCTCCTCGCCGTGATGCGCGGGTTCCGGCTCGTCTCCTTCGAGCCGGGCGACATCCTCGTGACGGAGGGAGCGCCGGGCGACAGCCTCTTCGTCCTGACGACCGGTTCGGTGAAGGCGTTCGTGCGTGACTCGGAGGGGAACAACCACCTCGTGCGCCAGATGTCCGACGGCGCGTTCTTCGGAGAGGTCTCGGTACTCACCGGCAAGGCCCGCACGGCGACCGTGGTCGCGGCCGCCCCGTGCGAGCTCCTGGAGCTCGATCGGGACACGCTGGACGGGATCGGCGCGTCGCACCCGCACGTCCTCGAGGTGCTGAAGACCTTCAGCGCGATGAGGCTGGGCAGCGCGACGGAGACCGAGGCCCGGGCGAAGAGCGGATAGACCGGATCGCCCGTCTATCCAGGTCCCAGGCTGAAGACGAGCCGGACCTCGGCCCCGGTGCCGGCCAGGTCCACGGGAATGGCCTGGCTCTTCGAGCCGTCTCCGTCGGGCAGGACGCCCACCGAGCGGTTCCCTCCCTCCCGGGACGCGCGCTGGAGCGCGAGACCGCCGATCCGAAGCACCTCGTCCGCGCTCACGATCTCGGTGGCCGCGACGAACCACGGATAGGGCGCCCACCCCACCGACGCGGTCCCGCGGAAGGTGCCGCCGGGGAGCTCGAACGGTGCCGCCGCGATCGTGGCGAGGAGCCGTTCCGCGAAGATCGTGGCGAGCTCGCGCCCGCTGGCGCGGGTGATCACGAGCAGCTCGTCGTCGGAGAACCGGACCAGGAAATCCGAGCCGCGCACCACCGTCTTGACCCGGCGCACCCCCTCGAGCAGCAGCTGCTCGGCCGCCGCGTGTCCCCGCCGCTCCGCCAGCTCCCGGGAGCCGTCGAGCGTGATCCGGTAGAAGACGAGGTCGCCCGTCCGGCGCTCCAGCGGGGTGGCCAGCATCGAGTGCGCCCGGCGCGACCGCTCGGCTTCCGCCTCCAGGGTCGCCTGCAGGAAGCGCCGGTTGCGCAGCCTGGTGACGGGGTCCACGAGCGTCGCCTCCGAGAGCTCTCGGGCGCGGGCGCCGAGCTCCGCCTCGAGGTTGCCGACCTGGGTCTTCAGCTCGTCACGTTCCGTGGCCAGCGCCATCGTCCGGACGCGAAAGAGAGCCCAGGCGAGCCCGCCCAGGAGGAGAAGGCCCAAGACCTTGACCTCGGCGCGCTGGTACCAGGCCGGAGTGACCCGGACCTCCAGGACGGCCGGTGAGGCGCTCGCGCCGCCCCGGGGAGAGAGGGCCGACACCTCGAGCCTCAGGTCGCCGGGCGGCAGGACGGGAAACTGCAGCTCGGGGGACGAGGTCTCTTCCGGACTGGCCATCAGACCGATCAGCTGATAGCGGAACCGCAGGTCCCGCGACTCCGAGTAGGAGAGCGGAGCGAGCGCCACACGGAGGTCCCGCTCGTGCGTGAAGAGGACCGCGCGGCGGTCCACACGGAGGCGCCGCCCGCCGGTGAACGCACCGGAGAGCCCGATGCCGGGCGGCCTCTGCAGCGGCGCCGGTCCCGAGGGGGCGATGCGCACCAGACCGCGCGACGTCCCGAACCAGGCACCATCCCGCTCGGCCAGACAGGCGTCTGCCTGCAACGACTCGCTCGGGAGCCCGTCGGCCCGGCCGAAGCGGCGCGAGCCTTCGGCCGTGCGACGCTCCACGCCCCGTCCCCCGATCCAGAAGGCCTCACCGCCCCACCCGAGCGAGGCGACGCGGCGGTCGGCCGCGATCGGAGGGTCCCCGTACGGGCTGATCAGGAGCCGGTCGCCGTCGACGCCCAGCATCTCGACCCCGCCCTCGCGGTACGACACGACGAGGCCGCCGTCCGGGGTCGCCGCGACCAGCGCCAGCGCGTCGGACCTGAGGCCGTTTCTCTTCAGGAACCGGTGCGGCATCCCGGTGAGCCGCAGAAGACCGCCGCGGCTCGCCCCCCAGACCGTCTCGGTCGAGTCCTCGGCCAGGGAGTAGACGGTGTCCGGCTCGTCGGCGCCCGGAACGGGCACCGCCTCGAAGCGTCCTCCCACGAGCCGGAAGGCCCCCGTTCGCGTGCCGGCCCAGACCTCTCCGCCGCGCCGGACGAGGAGCGAGACGACCTGGGTCTCCGCAGGTGTCAGGCCGTCGAACGGGACGGCCGACAGCAGAGGGCGAGGTCCCGGCGCGACGCGCGTCACGCCGCCGGGCCAGGAGCCGGCGTAGACGTTCCCGTCCGCGGCGGCCGCGAGCGCCAGGACGGTGTCCCCGGCGAGGCCGTCGGCGGCGCGCAGGACGACGGGCGCCTCTCCGGGCACGAAACGCGCGAGCCCGTCGCGCGTTCCGACGAAGAGGGAACCGTTCCCGGACCTCTGGCGGGCGATGGCGGTGACCGCATCGCCCGGCAGGCCGTCGGCGCGTGTCAGCACGGTCACCTCGCCGCGCCCCGCCCGGCGGGCCAGCCCGAATCCCTGCAGCCCGGTCCAGAGCGACCCCTCGCGATCGACCATCGCGGAGAGCACGGTGTCGCTCGGGAGCCCGTCGGCGTGGGTCACTCGCGTGAATAGCCCCGGCTCGCGGCGCGCCAGGCCCCGCGTGGTGGGCACCAGCACCTCGCCGTCGAGGTCCAGCGCGAGCGAACCCGCGCCCGCGCTCGGCAGCGGCTCGTCGACGCGCTCGAAGGCCCCCCCTGGCGGCCTCACGAAAAGGAGCCCGGGGGTCCGCACCCAGAGGCGGCCCGCGGCGTCGGAGAGCGTCGCGTCGATACGCTCGAGGCCTGGAAGGCCGTCCGGGCTCCCCGCCTCCCGCACCACCCCTTTGTCCCTCAGGTAGAGACGCCCCTCCCGAGCGAACGACAGGGCGTCGCCACGGTCGAGCGAGAGCGCGGAGACCGGTCGCTCCGGCCCCTCCACGTGGAACCGTTCCGCGGAGAGGCTCAGGTAGAGGCCTCGGGTGGTCCCCACGAAGAGCTGGCCGCCCCGGTCCGAAGCGATTCCGCCGGGCGAGATCGACGCCTCGGGCAGACCGGCCGTCTTGCCGATCGGGACGAAGGAATCCCCGTCGCGCCTCGCCAGCCCCGCGCGGGTGCCGACGTACAGGCGGCCGTCCGCGGTCTCGTGGAGCGCCGTCACGCGGCTCGACGGGAGCCCATCCTCCGTGGCGAACCTGGCGAAGCGGAGCCCGTCGAACCGGAACAGTCCCTCGGGCGTGCCCACCCAGATGAAGCCGACCCGGTCCTGGAGAAGGACCTCGGGCGCCAGCACCGTGAGCCCCTCGTCCTCCGCGTACGTCTCGAACACCGTGCGGCCCTGGCCCTCGGCGATCGAGCTTCCCGTGGCGATCGCCAGCCCGAGGACGAGCGCGCGGACGGAACGTGCGGGTGTGCGGCGCATTCTCAATTGTAGGACGCGCTCGTGCTATATATCCGCGCATGAAGCTTCTCCGCACCGTCGGCATCCTCGCCGCACTGACAATCGCCGTCACGGCTAGCGCCCAGAAGCCCGAGAAGGGAGCTGCCGTGGCCAATCCGACCGTCGTCATGAAGACCTCGATGGGGTCCGTCAAGATCGAGCTCTACCCCGACAAGGCGCCCGACACCGTGAAGAACTTCCTGCAGTACGTGGACGACAAGTTCTACGACGGCACGATCTTCCATCGCGTGATCAACGGGTTCATGGTCCAGGGGGGCGGCTTCGACAAGGCGATGAGCAAGAAGGACACCCGGGCGCCCATCAAGAACGAGGCGAAGACCGGCGTCAAGAACGCGACCGGCACGATCGCGATGGCGCGCACCTCGGACCCGAACAGCGCGACGGCCCAGTTCTTCATCAACGTGGTGGACAACTCCATGCTCGACTACCGCGGCGACATGCCGTCGGAGATCGGGTACTGCGCCTTCGGCAAGGTGATCGAGGGGATGGACGTCGTGAACGGCATCAAGGCCGTCGCCACGGGCGTCAAGTCCGGGATGAAGGACGTCCCCAACACCCCCGTCGTCATCGAATCGGTCCGCCGCAACCCGTAGCCGCCCGCCTGAGCGCCGCACCCGAGCCGCTCGCGCCGCCTCCCCGGGTGGCCGAGCGGCTCCTCCGCATCGGTCCGGTCCGGTCGCGCCACCTCGAGAACGCGCGTGAGGTGATCGTCTGCCTCCCGCCCGGCTACGACGAGGCACCGGAGCGCCGGTACCCGGTCCTGTACCTGCAGGACGGTCAGAACCTGTTCGACCCGGCCACCTCGTACGTCCCGGGCAAGCCGTGGCGCCTGGGGGAGGCGGCCGAGGAGAGGATCGCGGAACGGACCGTCGAGCCGCTCGTGCTCGTCGGCGTCTTCAACACCGGAGTGTCGCGCGTCGACGAGTACACGCCGACGCGGAGCGAGAAGTCGCAGGCCGGCGGCAAGGCCGACCTGTACGGGCGTTTCCTGGTGGAGGAGCTGAAGCCCCACATCGACGCGCGCCTCCGCACCCGCCCCGGGCGCGAGACGACCGGCCTCGCGGGATCGTCGCTGGGCGGCCTCCTCACACTGCACCTCGGTCTGCGCTACCCGGACGTCTTCTCGCGCCTCGGTGTGATGTCTCCCTCCGTCTGGTGGGACCGCGAGGTGATCCTCCACACGGTGCGCGCGCTCGAGCGGAAGCCGTCCCTTCGGATCTGGCTCGACATCGGGACGGCCGAAGGGGACCGCACCGTCGCCGGCGCGCGGAAGCTCCGCCAGGCCCTGGTCGAGAAGGGATGGCGCCCCGGTGGCGACCTCCACTACCTCGAGGCCGACGGTGCCGTGCACGACGAGGCGGCCTGGGGCGCCCGGGCCGGAGACATGCTGGCCGCGCTCTATCCCCGGAAACGGGGCCTCCTCCGGCGGGTCCTCGAGGCCATGGGGATGACGGAGGCGGAATGAGCCCCTTCGCGCGGCAACGCCCGCGTGTGACGGCTACTTGCGGACGATGCTGTCCAGGATCATCAGGAAGGCGTCCTGCTGCTGCGGCTCGGTCTTGTTGATCACCGCCAGGCAGGACGTGGCCGGGAAGAGCCGGTGCAGCTCGTCCGCGTCGTGCCCGGAGAGGATCACGACCCGGCGTGCCGTCACGCCCCTCGCGGTCGCGACCGCGAGGACCTTGCGGCCATCCAGCACGGGCATCTCGAGGTCGACGAGGAGGAGGTCGACGTCGGGGCCGAGGGCCGGGATCGCCTTCAGCGGATCCTGGTACGCCTCGAACGTCACCTTCTCGCCGTAGCGCTCGGCCAGCGTTCGCCTCCACGCCTCCGCGTAGGGAGACGAGTCGTCCACCAGGACGATCCGTTTGGGCTTCGGGGCCGGCGGCGAGGCGCACGACGACGAGCTCATGGTGGGCTCCACTCCCATCCGGCAGTTTACGAGCGAGCCGGCTCGACCAGCTCGGGACGCCCGGAGGGGCCGCGGCGGAACACCTCGCGGCCGTTCACCACGGTCCGTTCGACCCGCCCCCGCAGCGTCCGGCCCACCCACGGCGAGTTCGCGGAGCGGGAAAGGAACCCGTCCGCGGTGACGCCCGTCGAGCGCGCCGTCGAGAAGAGGACGACGTCGGCGGGCGACCCCTCGCGGAGCGTCCCGTACGGGAGACCGAACAGGCGTGCCGGGGACGTGGAGAGAGCCTCGACGAGACGCGTGAGCGAGAGGATCCCGGGCGCGACGAGCGCGTCGACCAGCACGGCCAGCGCCGTCTCGAGCCCGGTGACGCCGAACGGCGCGTCCGCGAACTCGAGCGCCTTCTCGTCGGCGTGGTGAGGCGCGTGGTCGGTGGCGACGCAGTCGATCGTGCCGTCCGCGAGCGCGTTCACGAGCGCCTGGCGGTCGGCCTCGGCCCGGAGCGGCGGGTTCATCTTGAAGCGCGTGTCGTAGCCGGAGCGGGCAACGTCCTCGTCGGTCAGCGTCAGGTGGTGCGGCGTGACCTCGGACGAGACGTTGACGCCGGCCGCCCGCGCGGCCACGAGGTGGCGGAGGCTCTCCCGCGTCGAGACGTGCGCCACGTGGAGCCGTGCCTTCGTGAGCGCCGCGAGCTCGACGTCGCGTGCCACCATCGACGACTCCCCCACGTTGGGCCAGCCGGCGAGCCCCAGCCGGGTCGAGGCCCAGCCCTCGTTCATCACACCGTCGCCCACGAGCGTCGGGTCCTCCTCGTGGACCACCAGCGGGAGACCGAGCATCGAGGCGTACTCGAGCGCGCGCCGCATCAGGTTGCCGTGCGCGATGGGCTTTCCGTCGTCCGACACCGCCACCACGCCCTCGGCCTTCATGAGACCGATCTCGGCGAGCTCCTGGCCCTTCAGCCCCTTCGACACGGCGCCGATCGGGAAGACGCGCGCGCGCGCGGTCTCCCGGATCCGCCGTACGACGAAGGCCGCCGCCGGCGCGTCGTCGATGACCGGATTCGTGTTGGCCATGGCGCAGACGGTGGTGAACCCTCCGGCGGCGGCCGCGGCGGTCCCGGTCGCGATCGTCTCCTTGTGCTCGAAGCCGGGCTCGCGGAGGTGGACGTGCAGGTCGACGAAGCCGGGCGCCACCACGAGGCCCTCGGCCGCGATCACCTCCGCTCCGCGTGGAGGGACGATCCGCTCTCCCACGCGCGCCACGACGCCGTCGGAGAGGAGGACGTCCATCAGGCCGTCGATCCCCTGCGACGGGTCGACGAGGCGGCCGCCGCTGATCAGGACCTCACTCATCTCCGCTCGCTCCGATCAGCAGGTACAGGACCGCCATCCGCACCGCGACGCCGTTCTCCACCTGGTCGAGGATCACCGAGTCGGGCCCGTCGGCCACGGCCGAGTCGATCTCCACGCCCCGGTTCATCGGACCCGGGTGCATGACGATGGCGTCCCGTTTCGCGAGCCGCCGCCGCTCCGGGGTCAGGCCGAACAGCTCGTAGTACTCGCGGTCCGACGGGAAGCCGAGCCCGCCGCCCCGCTCCTTCTGGACGCGCAGCATCATCACCACGTCCGCCCCTTCGATCCCCTCCTCGATCCGCGTGACGACGCGGGCGCCCGTCCGCTCGATCTCGGAGGGAAGCAGCGTCCGCGGCCCGGCGAGGGTGACGTGCGCCCCCATCTTCGCGAGGAGCGAGACGTTCGAGCGGGCGACGCGGCTGTGCATCACGTCGCCGCAGATGGCGACCCGCACTCCTTCGAGCCTCCCCTTCGCGCGCCGGATGGTGAGCGCGTCGAGGAGAGCCTGGGTGGGGTGCGCGTGAGTGCCGTCGCCGGCGTTCACGATGGCGCAGGGCAGGGCCTTCGCGAGAAGGTGCGGCGCCCCCGAGCGGTGGTGCCGGATCACGATGGCGTCCGGCGCCATCGCCATCAGGTTCCGCGCCGTATCGAGCAGCGTCTCGCCCTTCGAGACGGACGACCCCGCCTGCGAGAACGCGATGGAGTCGGCCGAGAGGCGGCGCTCGGCGATCTCGAAGGAGAAGCGCGTGCGCGTGGAGGCCTCGAAGAAGAGATTCGCGACCAGCTTGCCGCGCAGCGTCGGGACCTTCTTGATGGCGCGCGCGTTGATCTCGCGCATCGACTCCGCCGTGTCGAGCACCAGACGGATGTCGGCCGGGCTCAGCGATTCGATGTCGACGAGGTCCTTGCCCGAAAAAACGTGTGGAGCGGCGGTTCCAGGAGAGCTGTCGGCTCGCTTCGTCACGCCCGCTGGTCAGCGCTTCCGGGCGGTCTTGGAGGTCTTGGAGGTCTTCGTGGTCTTCGACGCGGCCCGCGGCGAGGCGGCTCCGGCCGCGGC
>CAYLNK010000275.1:0-9305 GCA_964384675.1 uncultured Holophagales bacterium
CGTCCTTCCGGGTGAACCCGAAGACCACGATCCCCTACCCGCCCGAGGCGGCGGCCGCCGCCGCGCACATCAGGGCCCATACCTCGCCCTCCGAGCGGATCGCGTCGTTCCCGGCCACGCCCGGGCTCTACCTGGCGACGCGCCGCCGGCCCGCCGTCGACTCGATCTTCTACTACCCGTGGCAGGCCGAGTGGGAGCGCCGCCAGCCGCGGATCCCCGATACGTGCGCCCAGCTCGAGGCCGCGCGCCCCCGCTTCGTCTTCGTCTTTCCGGAGTCCATCTGGGGCGTCTACCCGTTCCCGTCGTACGCCGCCTGCCTCGACGGCCTCCTGAGGAGGGACTACCGCCCGGTGCCAGGCGCGCCGCTCGGGGGGATGCTCCGGGAGCTCCGGACGAGCGGGACGGACCTCACTTCAGCCGCGCCACGCGCCACGTGCCCGCCTCGATGACGAGCAGGTTCTCCGGTACCGGGATCGGCGCGAAGACCCAGCTGGCCTTCCAGGACGCGATGACGGGGCGAAGGAGCACGTTGCTCGTGCGGTTCAGGTTCGACCAGTAGTCGCGCGGATACCCGGGAGGCTGGTGAAAGCCGATCGGAGCGCCGGGAGGGAGGACGCGGTCGAGCCGGTCCCGGAGCCACAGCAAGGCCGCACGATCCCCGAGGTCACAGGGCCTTTGCCGCACCCGAACATCGAAGAGCCCACGTGCGAATGCACCGAGGTACGTGGCGTGGAGCCGCACGATGTTCGCCCCTTCGAGGCCGAACTTCTGACCGGCAGCCTTCTGGCCTGCCTCCGGGAATCTCACGAACAGCTTCGGCGTCACCGCGAGATAGCCGATGCCGTACGGGGGGTACCGAATCCCGTTCCAGCAGAACGCCGCCAGGACGGGCACTGTCGCGAGGAGACGCGGTGCCGCGCCCCGCCGGCCATAGGTGCGAACCGCCTCGAGCCCCTCCGCGAGGAGCGGGAGGAGGAACGGAAAGAGGTACAGCACGAAGCGCCGGTCGACCCAGTCGTACAGGAAGACCCAGAAACCCGTCAAAGAGACCAGCGGGAGCAGATACGCCTGGACCTGGGAATCTCGCAGAACGCCCGGCCTTGCCGCGAGCCGCGCGGCACCGCCCCCGTACAGGGGCAGGAGCAACAGGCCCAGAACGGCCGGGATGGTGAAGAAGTAGAAGACCAGGTTTCCCGTCGTGAAATGGAACAGCGACTCGACGCCGTGGCCCGTCTCCGGGTCGAAGGGAAGTACGTGCGTGTGCCACCAGCGGAACGCCAGCCAGGCAGCGGGCGGCGCCGCGGCCAGGAACGCACCGATCCACAGCTCCCGCCGGCGCAGGTGTGGACGGCGAAAGGCCAGCACGGCGGCGGCGAAACCCAGCGCGGCCGGCGCGGCCACGTAGTGAACGAGGAAGCCGAGCCCGATCGCGAGGCCGAACGGCACGTACCGCCGGGGCTCTTCCCCGGCGCGCTCGAAGAGGAGCATGGCGATCACGATCGCCAGCGTCGCGTACAGCTCCGCCCCGATCCAGCGCGTCCAGTCCTGGGAGAGATCGTTCATGTAGAAGACCACCGCGCAGAACGTGGCGATCGCGGGGTCGTGCCGGCGGCGCAGAAACCGGTAGAGCAGCGCCGCCACCGCGCCGAGCGCCGCGAAGTTCGCGACAGGCAGCCACGACAGGGCCCCGAGCCGGTACAGGAGAGCGATCAGGAGCGGCAGCCCGGGCGGACGGAAGCTCGGCAGCACCGCCTCCCCGGCCCAGAACATCCCGTTGTTGATCCAATCGTACGAATCGCCCGACAGGTAGGGATAGCACCAGTTGAGGTCGGGCGTCCGGAGGGCTCTCAGCACCGGCAGCGTGCCGAGTCCCAGCACGAGCGCGGCGGCCCACGGGAGCCGCCGCGCCAGACGATCGCCTAGCGTGTCGATCCGGGACGCCACTCGACGATCTTGCCCGCGAGCGCCGACGCGGCGACCACGTACGGGCTCGCCAGGTACATCCGGCCCGGCCCGCTCCGGCCCGGGAAGTTCCGGTTGATGGCGCTCACCGTCACCTGCTCACGCCGCGTCGAGACGCCGGGCCCCGCCGCGATGCAGGCGCCGCACGACGGCTCGATCAGCTTCGCGCCCGCCTTCTCGAAGACGTCGAGGTAGCCCTTCTCCCGGCACCACGCCTTCACCTCCTGGCTCCCGAACTGGATCCAGAACGTGACCCCCGGCGCCACGCGCTCGCCGCGCGCGAGGCCTTCGGCGAGCACCGTCGCGTACATCTCCATGTCGTCGCGCTTGCCCGCCGTGCAGGAGCCGCCGTACGCGATCTCGATGGGGACGTCTTCCGCCAGGTCGCGGATGAAGACGCCATTCCCCGGGTCGCCGGGGAGCGCCACCATCGGGGCGAGCGCCGAGACGTCGATCCGGATCACGGTCTCGTACGTGGCGTCGGGGTCCGACGTCCAGCCGGCGCAGAGCGCGCGAGCCTCGTCCAGGGTCATGCCCCTGTTTTCCGCCAGGAACTCCGCCGTCCGCTCGTCGGCCGCGATGATCCCGGTGAACGCGCCGACCTCGGCCGCCATGTTCGTCATCGTGGCGCGCTCGTCGATCGAGAGCGCCTCGACGGCGGGCCCGGCGTACTCGAGGATCTTGCCGATCGCCTCGCCGTTCTTCACGTACGGGTGGGCGAGGAGCGCGAGCATGAAGTCCTTGGCGGCGAGGCCGGGCGGGCACGTCCCGACGAACTCCGCCTTCACCGTGGGCGGCACCTTCACCCTCACGTCCTTCGTGAGCCACGAGTTGAAGACGTCCGTCGTGCCGATCCCGAACGCCACGCAGGCGAGCGCGCCGGAGTGCGGGGTGTGCGAGTCCGACCCGACGACGACCTGGCCGGGCAGCGCGTAGTCCTGCGTGACCTTCGAGTGGCAGATCGCCTCGCTGCCCGCCGCCTCGGTCGCCTTCTCGCCGCGCGGCAGCTCGCCGTGCAGGCGAATCCCCTGCTTCGCCGCGAACTCCGCCTGCTTGGTCGCGAGGCGCTCGGCGATCTGGAGGAGGCCGCGATCGCGCTGCGCCTTCGGCATCACCTGGTCGAGGAACGTGAGGTGGTCGCGGAAGAAGAGGATCGATTTCGCGTCCGTGACCGGCACGTCCTCGCCGACGAACGACTCCCAGAACGCGGCTGCCATGGGGGTGACGTACTCGTGCGAGAAGCGCAGGTCGGTGCGGACGAAGCCGGCGTCGCCGGGCGCGACGGCCGGGATCCCGGTGGCGCCGGTGGTGGCGTCGGCCACCATGCGGGCCGCCAGGATCTTCTCGGCCAGCGTCATCGGACGCGGCGCCGTCGTGATGTGAGGCGGCGTCGTGAGCCCCTTCAGGCGCGCGACGTTGTACTCGAAGAGGCCGCCGTACTCGATGATCTCGCGGGTGATCTCGTCCTGCCCCTCGGTGAAGGCCGAGAGCGGGATCGGCTCACCGCGCCGCACCTTGTCGAGGACCGAGAAGTCGTTCGTCGCGAGGACCCCCAGGTTGACGCAGTTCTGCCGGTAGATCCGCTCGATGTTCTCGGCGACCACGAGGCGGATCCCCGCGGCCCGCTCGGCGTAGGGCGACTGCTCCCGCGAGGAGCCCTTGCCCCGCCGCTTCCCGGCGACGGAGGCGACGAAGCCGCCCTTCGCCACGGCCCCCTCGCCGATCGGCTGGACGCTCTCGGTGCCGTCCTTGCACGTCAGCCCGACGTAGACGAACTGCCCGAGCGTCTCGTCGAAGTGGTAGCAGACCCAGCCGGGCGTGATCTCGTCGGTCGAGATGTTGTCGCGCAGCTTCTGGGCGGGGTCGTTCGCGTCCCAGGCGAGGTCCTCGCCGTCGAGCTGACGGCGCACCAGCGCAGCGTCCTCGGCCAGGTAGAGGGTGCGTCCGGCGAGCCGGACCTCCGGTGGGAGCTTGGTGACGGGTCGGTCCTTGAGGCTATCCATCGCGGCGCGGATTGTAGGCGAGCGACGGACGTGACGCGCGTCACAGCGCGGCCGCGCCCGCAGGGCGAATACTGATCGAAACCCAGAGAATCGAAGGAGGCCGGCCCCGATGCTCGCCTTCTGCTGCTCGTGCTCCTGATCGCCTTCATCGTCGCCGTGAAGCTGCTCCCCTGGTGGGCGACGGCCGGCGGGCTCCTCCTGATCGCCGTCCTCGGGAAGCTGTTCGCGGGCCGCCTGATGACGTCGGCCCTGTCGGCCCCGTTCCGTGCCAAGGGAAAGGTCCTCGCGGGGGCCACCGTCGAGGTGCACGAGGTCGTCGCCGCGAGCCCGCCTCAGCCCGAGCGTCCGGACGGCGACCACGAGGACGACGACGACGACGTGACCGTCGCGACCGCAGACCGCTGGTTCCAGATCGACCTCACCGTCCACCCGAAGCCGGCGGCCGGCCCGTTCACGCTGTGGGAGCCGGGCGAGCTGGAGCTGGTCGACGCGCGCACGGTGTCCGACGAGCCGGGAGACGGGGCCGTCGCCATCACCGAGCTCGACCTGTTCCGGGACGGGGCGTTCCAGGAGGACCAGGGAGAGAAGGTGCCCAGCCCGCAACGCCTGCGCCTCAAGACCGGCGTTCCTAAGGACGTCGCCCGCCTGAAGCTCCGCTACTACTTCGAGACCCTCGGTGAGATCCCGCTTCCATCCTGAGCCGGAGGAAACATGACCGAGATCGTCGTCCTCGTCGTCGTCCTCGTCGCCCTGAGCCTCTTCAAGAACCAGATCGCGGGACTCCTCGCCGGCTTCCTCGCGAAGGCGGCGTCCGGAGTGGCGGGCCCTCCGCCGCGGATCCACCTGACGCGTGCCGACCGGCCGGAGTGGAGGAACGAGCCGGCCGTCATGGCCCCCGTCAAGCAGCTCGTGCGGCTCGGCTTCGAGGACGCGGGGACGTGGGTCGTGGACGAGATGAAGCTGGCGATCCGCGCGCTGGCGAGACCGTCCGAGTCGATCTACGCCGTCGTCTACGACCACCATCCCGGCACGCCGGGCGCATGGCTCGACCTGGTGACTCGCTACGAGGACGGCGGGAGCGTGACCTACACGACCAGCGGCGGGCCGGCGCTGGACACCCGGCCCGGGCACGACAAGGTGCGCGCGCCGGGCGCCTCTCCCGAGTCTCTCTACCGGAGGCTGCTCTCCGAGCGGCCGGCCGGGCGAGCGACCAGCCCGGCGGCGCCCGAGGCGTTCGCGCACGTCTTCGAGCAGGCGTACGCGGACGAGATGGAGTGGCGCAACCAGAGGGGTGGCGCGACGGAGCGCGAGATCCGCGCCGTGGCCGCGGCCTCGGGGCGGAAGGTGAGCGACCTCGAGGTGGCGGCGACGCAGAAGGCGACGGAGACGCAGGCGGCTCAGGGCAGGGCAAGCGCCAGGAGCGACGCCGGGTCGAGATAGAGGCCCTGCCAGCGCACGGAGAGGTGCAGGTGCGGGCCGGTGACCCGCCCCGTCGACCCGGAGAGACCGAGCCTCTGGCCGCGCGCCACCTCCTGGCCCTCCGTCACGTCGAGCCGCGAGAAGTGAAGGTAGAGCGTCAGCAGCCCGTGCCCGTGGTCGATCGCGACGCAGCGCCCCTCGTAGAAGAAGTCGCGAGAGAGAGCGACGCGCCCCGCTCCGATCGCGGAGACCGGCGTTCCGGCGGGCGCGCGGTAGTCGAGCCCCTGGTGCACGCTCTGCCGCCGGCCGTTGAAGAGCCGCTCGACGCCGTAGCCCTCGGACGTCTCCTTCCGGACGGGGGCCGAGAACGGACCCGTGGCGAGCCAGCGCGGCGTGACGCGGGTGAGGAGCTCCGCCTTGATCGCCTGCTCCCGCTTGATCCGCGCGCGCGTCCTCGCGTCCGGCTCCAGGAACCTCTTCGGCACGCGGAGCTGGCTCCTCGGCCGCACGGCCCTCTCCACCGGGATCCCGATCGGGACGTCGGACGGCGCCCCTTCCTCCGGCACGACGTGCAGGAGCAGCTCGTGCCGTCCCGCCGCCGCCTCGAAGCCGAGCCCCGCGAAGCCGACCCAGCCGCCCGTCGATGGCTCCGGGTCGAAGAAGACCTGCCGCCCCTCGAACGTGCCTGAGACCGACTTCCAGCGCGCCGCGGGCGCAACGTGGACGAGGAACGCGCTCCCGTTCACGAGGCGCTCCGGGGTGGTGCGGATCACCGGCAGCTCCGCGCCAGGGGCCGCCGTCACGGCCAGGAGCACGGCCAGGACGATCGCGGGGCGCACCACCCGGGGAGTATGAGGGGGCCCCGGGACGAACGGGCGCGCCGCTCGTTCCGTAAGGCGGAGGCGCCTATGCTTGGGGCAGGCAGGGAGAGCATGGACTACGGGCTGACGAAGAAGGTGCTGGCGGCGCTGAACCGGGAGGGCGTCCAGTACGTCGTCTTCGGCGCGGTGGCCCTCAACCTGCTGGGGCTCGCCCGTGCGACCGAGGACCTGGACATCTTCATCGCCCCGGACCGTTCGAACGTCGATAGGCTCAAGGCGGCTCTCCGCTCGGTCTTCGACGATCCGCACATCGACGAGATCACGGCCGACGACCTCCTGGGCGACTATCCGGCGGTCCAGTACGTCCCGCCGGACGGCCCGTTCCACCTCGACATCCTGACGCGCCTCGGGGAGGCGTATCGATTCGAGGACCTGGAGGCCCGACCGGTCCAGCTCGACGACGTCACGGTCCCCGTCGTCACGCCGCGAATGCTCTACCGGATGAAGAGGGACACGGTGCGACCGAGGGACCGGGGCGATGCGGACTTGCTGAGGCGCCGGTTCGGCCTCGAGGAGGAGTGATGCCGGTCCGGAAGTTCCGGGACGTGTCGGAGATGGAGGAGACCCTCTGGCGCGAGCCGGGCGACCCGGCCCTCTTCCGCGCGATCTCGAGCGTCTGGAGCTTCGCCGAGAAGACCTGCCCGCAACGGTTCCCGCCCGGCGTCTACAAGCACCGCTCGATCGAGGACGCTCAGGCGCTCGCGGAGGAATGGAGCCTCGCCAACTTCCGGTCCTTCCAGGAACGGCAGCGGGCGAGGGCTCAGTTCACCGGCTCGTCGTCGTCCGGGAGCAGCGTCGGGTCGTCCGGCTCCGGCAGCTCCGGACGCCCGGTCCCCGGCAGCGCCGGAGCCGACGCCTCCAGCACCCACCGCTCGTAGAGGGTGTCGGGCAGCTCGCGCAGGAAGCGGCTCGGCTCGGTGACCGAGAGGATCCCGTAGCGGTCGTACGCGGAGAGCGGGTGGACGAGCGTCAGCTCGTCCTTGGCGCGCGTCACCGCCACGTAGAAGAGGCGCCGCTCCTCCTCGAGCCCCTCGGCGGTGCGAGCCGCGCGGGCGTTCGGGAAGCGGTCCTCGATGACGCCGATCACGAAGACCGCCCGCCACTCGAGCCCCTTGGCCTGGTGGACCGAGGAGAGGACCACGCGCTCGTCTTCGTTCGCGCCGGCGACCGTGTCCTCGCCCGCGGGCTCGCCGAAGAGCGTCACCTCCTGGAGGAACCCCTCGACGGAGTCGTACGGGAGCGCGAACTGCGCGAGCGCCTCCAGGTCGTCCAGCCGCGCCGTGAAATTCTCGAACTTCGTCTTGGCGACCTCGGTGTAGCCCCCCTCGTCGACGACGAAGCGGATCGCCTCGGCCGGGGCCGAGGTGTACGACCCGAGGCGCAGCGTCTTCAGCGTCTTCGTGAAGCGCTTCAGCCCGGCCTGGGCGCCGGCCGGCGCCTTGCGGAGGTCCAGCTGGAGGAACGCGCCGACGGGATCGGGCGCGTCGACGATGGCCGCCCAGAACGTCGCGGCCGTCCGCTCCCCCACCTTGGGCAGCAGCTTCATCGCCCGCTTGAAAGACGTCTCGTCCTTCGGGTTCGCCACGAGGCGCAGGAACGCCAGGACGTCCTTCACGTGCTGCTGCTCGAAGAAGCGCATGCCGGAGCGGATCTCGTACGGGATGCCGCGCCGGTTCAGCTCGAGCTGCAGCTCCAGCGACTGGTGGTGCGCGCGGTAGAGAATCGCGATCTCGGGGAGCGGCGTCCCCTCGTCGCGCAGCTCGAGGATCCGCTGCGCCACGAACTCCGCCTGCTGGAGCGCGTCGGACGCGCCGGCGATCACGACCGGCACGCCGCTCGCCCGCGTGGCCGTGAGCGTCTTCGGAAAGCGACGCGTGTTGAGCGCGATCGAGGCGTCGGCCAGACGGAGGATCTCCGGCGTCGAGCGGTAGTTGGTCTCGAGCTTGTAGAGGGGCGCTCCGGGAAAGCGGTCGGGGAAGGTGAGGAGCGACTCGAAGTCCGCCCCGCGGAACGAGTAGATCGACTGGGCGTCGTCCCCCACCACCATCACGTTCCTCGGCTCGGCGTCGGCGACGAGGAGGTCGACGAGGTCCGCCTGCAGCTTGTTGACGTCCTGGTACTCGTCGACGAGGACGTGCCGGAAGCGCGTCGCGAACGCCTTGCGCAGGTGCGTCTGCTCGGTCATGAGGCGCTTCCAGTTGAGGAGCAGGTCGTCGTAGTCCATCCCGTTCGCCAGGACCTTCCGCTCCAGATAGCGGCCCACGACGGCGCGGATCGTCTCGAGCTGGGTCAGGAAATGCGGGTAGTCCTGGGCGATCACGTCGTCGAGCTTCCGCCCGGTGTTGATGCAGAACGAGACGATGGAGCGGAGGAGATCGCCCTTCGGGAAGCGGCGCTCCAGCGTGGGGACGTTCAGGTCGGACGTGGCCGACTCCAGGAGGTCCTTGGCGTCCTCCGAGTCGAGGATCGAGAAGTTGGCCCGGTAGCCGAGCAGCTCGGCGTGCGGGCGCAGGAGGCGCGCCCCGACCGAGTGAAAGGTGCCTGCCGTCATCCGGTGGAGGTCGGCCCCGATGAGCGACTCGATCCGGCGGGTCATCTCGCGGGCCGAGCGGTTGGTGAACGTGAGGAGGAGGAGCGCCGCCGGGTCGACGCCGTCCTCGATCAGGCGTGAGACGCGGTAGACGATCGTCCGCGTCTTGCCCGACCCCGCGCCCGCGACGACGAGCGCCGGGCCGTCCGGCGCGAAGACCACCTCGCGCTGCTCGGCGTTCAGCTCCCGCTGGTAGTCGACGCGGTACACCTTGGCCGTGGCGGACCGCTTCAGGACGTAGCGGCGGGCGGGAGGCGGGCTCGACGACACGGCGGCCGAGTATCGCTTGAAGAGGCGTCTCGCCGTTGCCGCTACGGGTGCGGGGCACGACGCCAGGGGAAGAGCGGCCTCGCGGCGATCCCGTTCTTCGCCGACGCGGACCGGAGCGCCTCCTCGAGCGCGCGGACCCTCGTTCCGAGCGGCCGCAGGCGCCGCGCCGCCTCCACGGCC
>CAYLNK010000276.1:0-9251 GCA_964384675.1 uncultured Holophagales bacterium
GGGACCGTCCCTCCGCCGCGGCCCTGATCCCGGCGGGCTCCGCCGCGTCAGCGGCCCGCGACGGTCGCCACGCCCGCGAGCAGCTCGTCCCGGGAGACCGGCTTCTGTAGCACCGTCGTGACGCCGGCGGCGGCGAGCCGCTCCCGGACGCCGTTGGCCGCTCCACCCGTGAGGACGATGACCCGGCCGCACAGCTCCGGGCGCGTCTGGCGCAGGCGACGAAGCACGTCCTCTCCCGATCCGTCGGGCAGGGTCAGGTCGCACAGGATGGCGGCGTAGTCGCAACCGCTCGCGAGCGCCTCGATGGCCGCCGCGACGGTTCCGACGCCGTCCGTGCGGTAGCCCGCGCGTTCCAGGGTGAGCGTGGTGAGCTTGCGGACCTGAACGTCATCCTCCACGAGCAGGACCCGGCCCGTCGCACCGCCCGCCGAGGGCGGCGCCTCCCGGGGGGCGTCCAGCACGGCCCGCACCGCCTGCGCCAGGCCCCGCCCGGTGAAGGGCTTCTGGAGGAGGTGGACCCCTTCCTTCAGCACTCCGTGCTGGGAGATGACCCCGTTCGTGTAGCCCGACATGAACAGCACCCGGACACCCGGTCGAAGGACCGCGAGGCGCTCCGCCAGCTCGGCGCCGCCGGCCCTCGGCATCACCACGTCGGTCAGCAGGAGCTGGATCGGACCCGCGTGCGCGCGCGCCAGCTCCAGCGCCTCCTCGCCGTTCGCCGCGAGGAGCACGGTGTAGCCACGCTCGGTGAGGGTCTCCCGGAGCACGTTCCTCAGCTCCTCGGTGTCCTCCGCGACGAGGATCGTCTCCGCACCTCGCGGGTCCTCCGCCGCGGCGAGGCTGACCCGGTCCGCCCGGACCGCCTCGTCCACCCGGGGCAGGTAGACCTTGAACGTCGTCCCGTGGCCCGGCTCGCTGTAGCACCAGACGAAGCCGGCGCTCTGCTTCACGATCCCGTAGACGGTGGCCAGGCCCAGCCCCGTCCCTTCGCCCGGCGCCTTGGTGGTGAAGAACGGCTCGAAGAGGCGGCTCTGCGTCGCCTCGTCCATGCCGACGCCGGTATCGGAGACGGCGAGCATCACGAAGCGGCCCGCCACCGCGGGCGGATGGGCGGCGGCGTACGCCTCGTCGAAGTCGACGTTCTCGGTCTCCAGGGTCAGCGTCCCGCCCTTCGGCATGGCGTCACGCGCGTTGAGCGCGAGGTTCATGACGACCTGCTCGACCTGGCCCGGATCGGCTCGGACCGCGCCCAGCCCGGGCGCGCGCTGGATGACGACCTCGACGTCCTCGCCGATCAGCCGGCCCAGCATCGACCTGGTCCCGTCGACGATGCTCCCGAGGTCGAGGACCCGCGGCTCCGTGACCTGCTTGCGGCTGAAGGCCAGGAGCTGGCGGGTGAGCCCGGCGGCGCGCTCGGCGGCCTTCATCATCTCGTCGACGCGCGGGCGTGCCGGATGTCCGGGCCCGAGCTGCGCCTGCGCCAGCTCTCCGTAGCCCACGATGACCGCGACGATGTTGTTGAAGTCGTGGGCCACGCCGCCGGCGAGACGCCCGATCGCCTCGATCTTCTGGGCCTGCCGGAGCTGATCCTCCACGTGCCGCCGGGCGGCGATGTCGAAGCCCATCGTGATGCAGCAGGGAGCCCCGTCGACGTCGATCGCCACCCCGACGAAGTAGTACGGCGTCCGCTTCCCGTCCTTCGAGAGGAGGGCCACCTCGGCGTCGGCCGCGCCCGCCTCGAACACCCTTCCGATCCTCTCGGCGATCAGCTCCCGGTCCTCCACGCCGAAGAAGTCGACGGGCCGGCTGGCCGCGATCTCGGCGGCGGTGTACCCGGAGACCTTCTCGAGGGTGCGGTTCCAGCGCAGGGGCCGGCCCGTCCGGTCGAAGAGGCAGAAGAAGCCGGGGAGACTCTCGAGAAGGGCCTCGGAGAAGGCCTTCTCCCTCAGGATCGCGTCCGCGGCGCGTTTCCGCTCGGTGACGTCCTGCCCGATCGTGACGATGTGAGTGACCCGTCCCGCGGCGTCACGGATGGGGGCGACGGTGAGCTCCTGGGTGTAGGGAGTGCCGTCCTTCCGGCTGCCCACCACCTCTCCACGCCAGCTCCTGCCGGCCTCGATCGCCTCCAGCCGCTCCCGATGCGAAGGCGCGGCCGGCATGCCGTCGGCCTCCCCGGGCGCGTAGCCGGTGATCCAGGTGAAGGCGGGATTCACGTACTCGATCCGGCCGCCGACCGTGGTGATCGTCACCGAGACCGGCGACTGCTCGATGGCCGTGGCGAGCCGCAGCCGCGCTTCCTCGTTGCGGCGCATCTCCATCGCGAAGGAGAGATCGGCCGCCATCTCGTCGAGCAGGCGCAGCTCCTCGTCGTCGAAGAACCCCGGCTCGCCGGCGTAGAGAGTGAAGACCCCGAGGGCCTCGCCGGCCACGACGAGAGGAAACACCGCCGAGGCGCGGTATCCGCGCGCGAGGGCGTCGACGCGACGGTCGGCGGCGCCCGGATCGTGCTCGATGTCGTTGCAGACCACGCGTCGCGACTCGAGGGTCTCTCCGGACAGGAGCTGCGGCAGCGTCGCGAGGAAGCCGTCCTCGGCGCCGGCGTGAGCCACGGGCCGGAGCCGGCTCGCCTCCGCGTCCAGCAGCCCGAGCCACGCCATCCGGAAGCCGCCCGCCTCCACGGCGATCCGGCAGGCCGCGCCGAAGAGCGCCTGCGGGTCGCGGATCCGGACGATCGCCTCGTTGATGTCGCTCAGGACCGCGTAGACGCGGTTGAGTCGGCGTATGCGGGCCTCGGAGCGCCGCCGCTCGGTGACGTCGTTGACCACCGCGAGGAAGACGGCACCGCCGCCCGCGTCCACGAGCTGGAGGTGGACCTCGACGGGATACCGCGAGCCGTCCTTGCGACGGTGGATCGTCTCGAAGACGTGTACCGGCCGTCCGGCGGCGCGGAGCGTCCGGAGGATCGCCTCGAAGGCCTCGGCCGTCATCTCCGGCTTGAGATCGAGCGGCGTGAGCCGCGACAGCTCGTCCTCTGTGTAGCCGATGTTGCGGCAGGCGCCCCGGTTGGCGAACCGGAAGCGCAGCGTCGCGGGGTCGAAGACGTAGACCTCGTTCAGGCTCCGGGCCACGACGTCGTGCAGCCAGGCGCGTTCCCGCTCCACCTCGAGCCGCTGGCCGACCTCCCGCAGGCGTTGCCCCCGAACGACCACCGCCACGCCCGCCGCGGCCGCGGCGAGCATGGTGCCCACGAGGAGGACCATCACCCCGAGCCGTTCGAGGAGCGGGGCGTTCACCTCGGCGGCGTCGAGGCGCGCGACGAGGAACCACGGGGATCCCGGCACCGCTCGAAGCGCGGCCACGACCGCGACGCCACGGTAGTCCCTGGACTCGAAGGTCCCCTGCTGGCCCAGCACGGCCTTCACCGCGGCGACCTCCCGGCTCGCGAGGGGGATGCGTGTCGTGAGCGCGGCTCGCTTCCGGAGTCTCCCGGGGTTCAGGACGAGCGCGTCGCCTTCGTCGCGCCGGACGAGCAGGGTCTCGGCCGTCCGGGCCTGCGCGGGCCAGCGGTCGAGGAGCGGAAAGACGTACGTCGTCGGATCGATCCGGAGGGCGACCGTGCCCAGCGCCCGGCCGCCTTCCCGCGTTTCGAAGATCGGGGCGAGGACCGTCAGGTAGATCTTCCCGTCGAGGTCGTTCCGATGGAAGTCGTGGACGGTCACCCCCCCCGATCGCAGGACCTCGTACATGCGCTCCGCGCCGCCGGACGAGCAGGGTGTTCCATCCGCGGGATCGGCCAGCCGCTCCCTTCCTTCCGTGTCCAGAAGGGAGACCCGGTCGTACCCGTAGCTGGTGCGCGTCCGCGTCAACCAGCCCCGGACCTGCTCTCTCGGGTCCGGGTCCCCGGGATCGGCGACCATGCGCTCCACCAGGGCCGAGAAGGCCCTGTTGCTCTGGAAGGTCGAGGCGTCCCCGATCCGCTCCGACCTCCACTGCGCGAGCGCGGCGGTCTTCAGGTCGGCCAGGGCCGAAAGCTGGCCCTCCACCTGGGCTCGATAGTGCCGGGCCTGACCGCGGAGGTAGAGCCCGCCGACGATGACGATTCCCGCACCGAGGAGGACGAAGACCAGGAGCAGCGGATGGGGGGCTGCCCGGAGAGATGCCGGCTTCGCGCCCGGGGGGCGGGCCAGGCCGAGCAGGCCCGTCGCGAGAGCGGCGAACGCGAGGCTCGTGGTGGCGGCAGGGGGAATGAAGGTGCCGCCGTAGAAGAGCGGGCTTCCGAACAGATACGCCAGCAGCAAGGCTCCGGCCGCCGAGAGCAGGAGCGCGGCGCTCCACCAGGCCGTTCTCGAGCGCCAGGGACGGGGAGACCCAGCCGGAAGGGACAGGAGGAGCGAGAGGCTGGCCGAGAGGAAACAGAGCGCCGTCACGGGGGACATGTGCCCGAGCGGGACGGAGCTCGAAGAGGCCGGCGCCACGAAGCCCAGCCGCTCCACCGCCGGGTGGATGCCACGGGAGGAGAGGACGAAGAGCGGCAGCGCGACCACCACCCCGACGAAGCCGACCGCAAGTCCGAAGCGCCGCGCCGCGAGGCCAGGGGGCCGTCGGGCCCGAAGGACGGTCGCGGTCCCGTACAGGACGAACAGGAGCGCGGTGCTCGGCGCCATCGGGATCCGGTCCGATCCGAGCCCGGCCAGGAAGGGTACCTGCAAGGCCCAGCCGAGCAGCGCCAGGAGCCCCAGCCCGACGACGACCGCGCCGAGGAGGATCGTCTTCCGGCCTCCCTCTTCGGGACGCGCCATCGCGACACGAGTCTACCGCCGTGGGCGGGAAAGGAGGGGCGCCGTCACCGGAGGAGGGCCAGTGACGGCGCCGCGAAAGGAAGGGGGCCGGGATCGGGGGTAGGGGCTACCCGGTCGCGCGTTCGGCGGGACCGGAGACTTCTTCCAGGGTTTCCTCGTCGAGAAGGTCGTGGAGCGGGAGCGCGGCGGACTCGAAGACCGCGGTCAGCAGCTGGATCCCCTCCCGCGCCTTGACGCAGTAGGAGTTCGATTCGTCGTAGCCGGCGGTGGCGATCACCTTCTCGTACGTGAGGATCGCTTTCTGCTCCTCGCCGAGGGCGTGGTGATAGATCTCCGCCACCGCCATGCGAGCCTGGAGGTCGTACGGGTTGAGCCTCAGGACCTTGGCCAGGAAGACCAGGGCGTCGGTGTACCGCTCCTCCCGGACCGCCACCTCGGCGCGCCGGCGATAGAGGGCCATCTCGTCCTGGAGGTCGACCTCTTCCTGGCCCCGGCCGAGGGTCGAACGGAACGAGCGCAGGAGCTTCTGGATGGAGGACATGGCGTCTCCCGTTCTCTGGATGCCCTCACGGTACGCCGGCCCAGCCGTGAAATCAAGAACTCCACCGAAAAAATTCAGGCCATATGGTCGTGCGCCCTGATTTTCTTCGGCTGGCCTGGGATCAGCTCCCGGCTGACCCGAACGCCATTAGGTAGGGGAGGCCTCTTGCCTTACGCCTCTGGCCTGGTCAGTCCCCGGCCGGCCGCTCCTGGCGGATACAGGTGACTCGTCCCCCTGGAGCGTCACTTCGTGGGTGCGGTGCCGCCACGCGACCGGGCCGATTCGAGGGCCTCGCGAAGCTCCTTGACCACCTGCGGCAGGTTGAGTGGCTTGCGCAGGAAGCTCACGGCGCCCGCCTGGCCCGCGAACGCGACGCGATTCCGCTCCGCGAAGCTCGACATCAGGAAGATCGGGAGCCTCGCGAACTGAGGCTGCGACTTGAGGATCCGGACCGCGTCGAAGCCGTCCATCCCGGGCATCTGGACATCCATCAGGACCGCATCCGCGGGCTGGCGGGTCAGGAGCTCCAGCGCCTCCATGGCCGTCGCCGCCTGGAGCGGCTCGAACCCCCCCTCGATCAGGTGGAGGGAGACGACGCGGCGGACCTGTGGATCGTCGTCGACGACGAGGATGACCGGGCGGGCCGCGGCGGCCGCGGTCACGATCTCGAAGGCGGCCTCGGAGATTCCCGGGCCCGTCGCGGGCGCGGCCTCGGCCGTTGCCGCGGGAGGGGACGGCGCGGTCGTTCCGTGTCCGGTCGCGGCGCCCCTGGCGGGCGGGACCTCGATCTGGAGGTCGAGCGGTACGGCGTCCTCCACCAGGGGCCGGCGCACCGCTGTGGCCACGTCTGCGGGCGGCGGCGTCATCACGACACCGAGCTCGTCCGGGACCGTGCCGCCGACGAAGTGAGTCTCGAGCCGGGAGAGCTGGGTGGCGAGCTCGTCGGCGGACCCGAAGCGCTGCTCGGGGCCCTTCTTCAGACAGCGGAGCAGGACCGCCGACACCTCGCGCGGCACGTGGTGCTCGAAGAGCCGTTCGACCGGCACCGGATCCTCCACGTGCTGACGCGCGATGGCCATGGCGGAGAGCCCGTCGTACATCAGGCCGCCCGTCAGCAGCTCGAACCCGATCACGCCGACGGAGTAGAGGTCGCTGCGCTCGTCCAGCGTCCGGCCCATCGCCTGCTCCGGGGACATGTAGTGCGGCGTCCCGATGGCGTTCCCCAGGAGCGTGATGCCCCGGCCGCGCTTGTCGCGCGCCAGGCCGAAGTCGAGGATCGTCACGCCGTCGTCCGACTTCACCATCACGTTGTGCGGCTTGAGGTCCCGGTGGAGGACGCCCACCGCGTGCGCTCCGGCGACTCCCTCGGCGATCTGGCGCAGGATCTTCAGCGAGCGCCGGAGCGGCAGCGGCCCCTCGTCGCGGACGAGCTTGGCGAGGTCGACCCCCGGGACCAGCTCCATGGTCAGGTAGACGAACTGGGCGGCGACGCCGAAGTCGTGGATCCGGCAGACGTTGGGGTGCTTGATCCGGCGGTTGAGGCTGACCTCGGTCTTGAAGCGAGCCAGCATCTCGTCGTGGTCCTCGGCGATCGAGTCCCAGAGGACCTTGAGCGCGACAGGCTCGTCGAGCTCGAGGTCGAGGGCGCGATAGACGACGCCCATCCCCCCACGGCCGAGGATGTTGAGGAACTGATAGCGGGGCAGCGCCGAGAAGACGGCTCCGATCAGATGCTCCGAGATCATGTGGGGACCTTCACACCGCGTCCTCGTCCTCGCCCGAGCCATTACAATGCATCGCGATCACAGATACTAGAGGACGGACGGGGGCGACGTGTCGCTGATCGAAGAGCCGGTTCCCTCGGGTGAGTCGGGCGCAACGGTCCTCGTCGTGGACGACGAGCCGTCCGTCCGGCGCCTCCTCGCGAGCCTCCTGCGGCCTCAAGGCTACGTGGTCGAGGAGGCCGCCACCGTGGACGAGGCGGAGGCCCGGCTCCGCGGTCCGCTTCCCGACCTGGTGCTGCTCGACGTCAACATGGGGGCCCGCAGCGGCCACGAGGTCCTCCTGGCGCTGCGCTCGCAGGCCGCCACGCGGCTCCTCCCGGTCGTGATGCTGACCGGGGCCGCCACCCGGGAGGAGAAGCTCCGCGCCATCCACGAGGGCGTCACCGACTTCATCGCCAAGCCGTTCGCCGCCGAGGAGCTGATCGCGCGTGTGCGCTCGCTCGTCCAGATGAAGCGCTTCACGGACGCGCTGGAGGACGCCGAGGACGTCATCGTCCTGCTCGCGGACTCGATCGACGCCCGGGACCCGTACACGGCCCGGCACAGCGCGCGCGTCTCCCTCTATGCCGGGCTCCTCGGCGACCGGATCGGCCTGAAGGGGCCGGCGCTGGCCGCCGTGCGCCGGGGCGGGCTGTTCCACGACCTCGGCAAGATCGCGGTGAGGGACTCGGTCCTCCTCAAGCCGGGGCGCCTCACGGCGGAGGAGTACGCCGAGATCAAGCGTCATCCGGTCGAGGGGCGGCGCCTGATCTCGCGGATGCGGACTCTCTCCTACGCCATGGACGTCGTCTACCACCACCACGAACGCCTCGACGGCTCGGGCTACCCGGACGGGATCGCCGGTGAGGCGATTCCCCTGACCGCCCGGGTGACGACGATCGCCGACGTCTTCGACGCCCTTTCGACGGCGCGGGTCTACCGGGCCGCGCTCTCGCGCGAGGAGTCTCTCCGGATCATGACCGACGAGGTCGCCAAGGGGTGGTGGGACGGGCGGCTCCTCGACGAGTTCCGCGGTGTCCTCGCGACGCTGCCGGAAGACCCCACCGAGCTCGACCAGATCCGTCCCTGAATTCCCGGGATCCGTCCGCCGCCCTCCGGTCTCCGTCCTTCCCGGCGTCGTCCGGCCGGACCGGTTGCCGCCATACTGGGGCGATGTCCCCGGCCACGCGAGGGAAGGTGGCGACCGCGGGCGGGCTCCTCGCGGTCTTCACGCTCCTCGGTCTCTTCTACGCGAGCGAGAGGTACCTGCGGGTCCTGGCGGACGCGGGCGCGGCGCCCGCGCCGCGACTCTGGGTCTTCGTCTGGCCGAACGTTCTCAGGACCTGGATCTGGCTCCTCTTCACGCCACTCGTGCTGCGCCTCTACCGCCGCTTCCCCCTGACCGGAGGCGCGGGTGGGGCGGCGACCGCCGTGGCGCACGTCACCGGCGCCATCCTCATCCCTCCGGCCGCTCTCCTCGCCAACGTCGTCGTGTTCTTCCTCGTGCTGCCGGGGGCCTCGATGGCGATGACGCCGTTCGAGTGGCTGGAGTCGACGGTGCTGTCGGCCGCCGGCTTCTTCCACCTGTTCCTCCTCGTCTACACGGGGATCGTCGCGACCGCGTTCGCCTTCGATTTCCACGGGAAGGCGCGCGCCAAGGAGCTCGCCGAGGCCCGCCTTTCGACGCAGCTCTCCGAGGCGCGTCTGAAGGCCCTCCGGATGCAGCTGCATCCGCACTTCCTCTTCAACACGCTGAACACCGTCCTGCCGCTCATCTACCGGGACCCGGACACCGCCACGCGCACGATGGTCCGCCTCGGCGACCTCGTCCGCCAGAGCCTGCGCAACGACGGTGCTCTCGTTCCGCTGGAGGAGGAGCTGGGGTTCCTGCGGAAGTACCTCGAGATCGAGTCGACGCGCTTCGGCGACCGCCTCAGGGTCGACTACCGGATCGATCCGGGCGCGCTCCCCGCCTCGGTCCCGAACCTGCTCCTGCAGCCCGTCGTCGAGAACGCGATCAAGCACGGGATCTCGGCGCGCCCCGGCGCGGGGCGGATCGAGATCGAGGCGCGGCGGGACGGCGGCTGGCTGGAGCTGGCCGTCCACGACGACGGGCCGGGCCTCTCCAGCGGGCCGGCCCCGCCGGGC
>CAYLNK010000277.1:0-9244 GCA_964384675.1 uncultured Holophagales bacterium
CGGCCTCCTCGCCTTCCTCGGCGTGGCGCCGAGGAGCCGCCTGACGACCTCCTTCGTCCCGTTCGGATCGCTCGTGGCGATGCTGGTCTTCACCTCGCTCCACCTCTCCCGGCGCGTCGCCGCCACGAACCACGAGCTGCGGCGCCGCCTCGCCGAGATCGAGCGGCTCTCCGCCGAGAAGCTGGAGAGCGAGCGGCGCGCCCGGCGCGAGGAGGTCGCCCGCAGCCTCCTCGCCGCGGAGGTCGCGCGCAAGACCGAGGAGCTGGAGGAGGCGCGCCGCCTCCAGACCTCGATGCTCCCGAAGGAGCTGCCGCGGCTCTCCAACCTGGCGGTGGCGGCGCGGATGACGACCGCGACCGAGGTGGGCGGCGACTACTACGACTTCGACGTGGCCGAGAACGGCAGCGTCACGATCGCGATCGGCGACGCCACGGGACACGGCCTTCGTGCCGGGACGCTGGTCACGGCGACGAAGGGGCTCTTCGGCGCCCTCGCCCGCGAGCCCGAGCTCCCCTCGGCCCTCGCGCGTTCCGCGGCGGCCATCCGCCGGATGCGCCTCCGGCTGCTCACCATGGCGCTCACCCTCGTGCGCGTCGAGGGCGGCGCCATGCGGGTCGCCGCGGCCGGGATGCCGCCGGTGCTGGTGCACCGGGCCGGCGGCGGGGCCCTCGAGACCGTCTCGCTCGGAGGGATGCCTCTCGGCGCGCTCGCCGGCTTCCCGTACGTCGAGGAGCGCCTCGAGCTGAGGCTCGGCGACACCGTGCTCCTGATGAGCGACGGGCTCCCCGAGATGCTGAACGGCGACGACGAGATGCTCGGCTACGACCGGGTCGGCGAGGTCTTCCAGGCCCACGCCGGCGCGAGCCCGTCCGAGATCGCGGACGGTCTCCTGGCCGCGGGCGACGCCTGGGCCTCGGGACGCCCCCAGGAGGACGACGTCACCTTGGTGGTCCTCCGGCGGCTCGCGTAGAGGACGTCAGGCGTCGACGTCGGGGAAGCGCGCGTGGATCGCCCGGACCTGCGGCTCCTCCGAGAGGAACGCCGCCACGCACGCGGTGTCGAAACGGCTCCCGGCCCCGGCCCGGATGAAGTCGAACGCCTCCTCCAGGCTCCAGGGCGCCTTGTACGGCCGTTCGCTGGTGAGCGCGTCGAAGACGTCGGCGACCGAGACGATCCGCGCCTCGAGCGGGACCTCGCCGCCCGAGCGCCCTTCCGGGTAGCCGCTCCCGTCGATCGCCTCGTGGTGGTAGAGGACGATGTTGCGGAGGAGCGCCGCGTGCGGGAAGAGCGCGGCCTCCGCCTCGTCGAGGGCCCCGTCCACGATCGCCGCGCCGCGGGTCACGTGCGTGCGCATCACCTCGATCTCGTCGGGCGTCAACGAGCCGTGCTTGAAGAGGATCCGGTCGGGGATGACGAGCTTTCCGATGTCGTGGACCCGCGCGAAGAGGAACAGGTGCTCGACGAACTCGTCGTCGGGACCGGACGTCCCGGCCATCCGCCGGGCGATCAGGCGGGCGTAGCGGGAGACGCGCTCCAGGTGGCTGGCGGTCTCCGGGTCCCGCTCGCGGCTCAGCTTGGACACGACCCGCATCGCCGAGCGCAGCGTCCCGGCGGCGTTCGCGCCCCGCAGCACCACCAGCGAGATCAGCTGGACGTGGAGCCTCAGCTTCTCGACGACGCCCCGCCCGAAGTAGGCGGGCGCACGGGAGTCGAAGAAGAGGAAGCCGGCCACCGACGGCGTCCCGAAGAACGGGATGACACAGCTGGAGCGGTAGCCCAGCTCCAGGAGGCTCCGCCCGTACCGCCGTCCGGGGGAGAGGACCCAGTCGTCGACGGTCCATTCGGGCACGTCGACGGGCAGGTCCCCGAGCGCCGGCACCTCGACGAAACGGGCCAGGTCGCCTCCCGGGCTGACGCCGTCGGCGCTCTCGAGCAGCGTCCGCAGATCGCCGCTCCTCCGGTCGTAGAGCGCGGCGGCGACGCGGCCCACTCCCGGCAGCTCGCTCCTCAGGCGCCGGTGGATCCCGACGAGCTGCGACTCGGACGTGGCGCTCTCGAGCAGGGCGGGGGACCGAACGACGCCTCGCAGGTCCCGCTCGCCGTCCCGCTCCACCGCCCCATGCTACAAGACCGGGCGAGACCGGCGCTCACGTCAGGGCGAAGAACTCCCGGATCCGCCCCAGGATCGAGCTATGGGCGTCGGAGACGCGGCGGTGCCGGGATTCCTCGGAGAGCCCCTCCCGCGCCGCTTCGAGGTTCACGGCACGCGTCGCCAGGACGTGCGAGATGCCGTCCGCCATCTCGGGCCGGGCCGCCAGGATCTCCTGGAACTTCTCCTTCTCGAGCCGCCAGCACTCCACCTGCGACGTCGCGATCACCGTGGCGCGGCGCGGCTCGCCGGTGAGCATTCCCATCTCGCCGAAGAAGCCGGGGGCCTCCAGCGTCGCCACCATGCGGGGAGCCGCCCCTTCGACGGCGAGCCGCACGGCGGCGGTCCCCCTGGCCAGGATGTAGAGGTGGTGGACCGCGCTCCCCTGCACCACCATCGCCTCGCCCGGAGCGAACGGTGCGTAGGAGAGGCGCTCGGCCAGGCGCTCCCGCTCCTCCGCGGTCAACGCGTCGAAGAGGGAGACCGCCTCCAGCGCCTTCATTCGCGCCGCCCGGCCCCGGGCCTTCACGTGGTCCTCGCGCTCGGGCCCCTCCGGCGTCACGAAGACGCTCTGCGCCGGGATCGAGAGCGGGATGTCCCAGCGCCGGAGCGCGAAGTAGACCCGCGTCCTCACCATCGCGTCGGTGGGGTCGTCCTCGGCGATCGAGGTGAGCCAGTAGCGGACCGCGTACGTGGCGTAGCTCTCCTTGTACTCCCAGAGGATCACGCCCGGGGCGGGCGTCGTGGCGACGTGGGGGATCGGCTCGCGGGTCAGCGCCTCGAGGACGACGTCGACGACCTGCGTCGGCAGGAACCGGTAGTCGACGTGGAAGTACACCCAGCGCCGCTCTCGGATCTCGGGGTCCTCCGCCCGCCGCCCGCGCACGAGCACCTGCCCTTTCATGATCAGGCTGTTCGGGATGATCAGGGTGTCGCCGTTGCGCGTCTCGATCGACGTGTGGCGCCAGCGGATCTCCCGGACCTGCCCGGCGACCTTCTCGAAGAGGACCCAGTCGCCTTCGCGGATCGCGCCGTCCAGCTGCAGGGCGATCCCCCCCATGACGTTGCCGAGCGTGTCCTGGAGCGAGAAGCCGATGATCGCGGTCACCACGGCGGACGTCGCGACGATCCCGGTCACGTCGACCTGGTAGATCGAGAAGAAGTAGAAGAGCAGCGCCAGGCAGACCAGTCCGAAGCTGAGGTCCCGCAGGATGCGGGGCGGCGCCATCCGCACCTTCGGGAGGAGCACGTCGAAGAAGACGACGAAGGCGAGCCCCACGAACGCGAAGCCCTGGAGCGCGAGGGCCAGGAAGTCGAGGGTCCGCGCGGTGGCCGGCATGGCGAGGCCTCCAGCCCCCACCGCCAGAGCCCGGAGCAGGAGCGACGACGCGTACCAGACGCCGAACCGGAAGATCCGCCGCCGCTCCCGGCGGACGAAGACGAGGAGCGTCAGGGCGAGGACCGTGAACACCGCGCCGACGCGAAAGGCCTCCTGGCCCATCGCGAGACGGGCGACGAGATCGCCTACCGGGGACATCGACGGCACGCCAACGCGAGTCGATCGTAACGCGCGGCACCGGCGTCCGCGATACTCCTCCCATGAACGACCGCCGTGCCAGCCACCGCTCGGACCTCCACGCCCTCGCCCAGCGGGCGATGCTCGAGAGGGGCTTCGCGCCCGACTTCGAGCCCGCGGTGCTCGCCGAGGTGAACGCGCTCCCACGGGTGCCGGCCGGGGGCGGCCCGCTGCGGGACCTCACCGGTCTTCCCTGGTTCTCGGTCGACAACGACGACTCGCGCGACCTCGACCAGATCTCCGCCTCCGAACGGCTCGCGGACGGCTCGGTGCGCCTCCTCGTCGGCATCGCCGACGTCGACGCCCTGGTGCCGCTCGGCTCCGCGGCCGACCGCCACGCCCGGACCAACACGACCTCGATCTACACGGCCGGCGGGACGTTCCCGATGCTCCCCGAGCGCCTCTCGTTCGACCTCACGTCGCTGAACGAGGACGCCGAGCGGGCCTCCGTGGTGGTCGAGATGGTGGTGGCGAAGGACGGCTCCCTCACCGCGTCCGACGTCTTCCGCGCCCGGGTGAAGAACCGTGCCCGGCTCACCTACGACGCCGTCGCGGCGTGGCTCGACGGCGCGGGCCCGCGGCCCGAGCGGATCGCGCGCGTCCCGTCCGTCGAGGAGCAGGTCCGGATGCAGGACGAGGCGGCCCGCCGGCTGAAGGAGGTCCGGAAGGAGCAGGGCGCCTTGACGCTCCAGTCGATCGAGGCGCGCCCCGTCTTCGACGACGGCACGCTCGTCGACCTGAAAGCAGACAAGCCGAACCGGGCCAAGGAGCTGATCGAGAACCTGATGGTGGCCGCCAACGGCGTCACCGCGCGCTTCCTCGAGGAGAGGCGCTTGCCGTCGATCCGGCGCGTCGTGCGGGAGCCGGCGCGGTGGGATCGCATCGTCGAGGTCGCGGCGCAGCACGGCGAGAAGCTCCCGCCGTCGCCGGACAGCCGGGCGCTGTCGCAGTTCCTGGCGAGCCGCAAGGCCGCCGACCCTCTCCGCTTCCCCGATCTCTCGCTCGTCGTCGTCAAGCTGATGGGCCCCGGCGAGTACGTCGTCGAGAGAGACGGAGAGGAAGGGCCGGGCCACTTCGGCCTCGCCGTGAAGGACTACACGCACTCCACAGCCCCCAACCGCCGGTACCCCGACCTGATCACCCAGCGGCTCCTGAAGGCCGCCCTCGCGAACGAGGCGTGCCCCTACTCCGCCTCCGACCTCGACGACCTCGCCCTGCATTGCACCAGGAAGGAGGACGACGCCAACAAGGTCGAGCGCCGTCTCCGAAAGTCCGCCGCGGCGCTCCTCCTCTCGACGCGCGCCGGCGAGTCGTTCGACGCCGTGGTCTCGGGAGCGAGCGAGAAGGGGACCTGGGTCCGGCTCCTCCACCCGCCCGTGGAAGGGCGGGTCGTGCGTGGCTTCGACGGCCTCGACGTGGGCGACCGCGTGCGGGTGACGCTCCTCGAGACCGACGTGGAGCGCGGGTTCATCGACTTCGCGCGTTCCCGCTCCTTCTGACCACGGCGTCGCGTACGATCCTGGGCGTGGACGGACCGACGACGACGGCGGTGGAGGCCGGGGCGCGGCTGGAGCAGGCTCGCGCGGACGTCCTCCTCTACGCTCGCAAGATCTGGGAGACGGGCCTCGTCGTGGCGTCGGCCGGAAACGTGAGCCGGCGCGTGGACGGCTCCGGGCTCCTCGCCATCACCCCGGCGTCGATCCCGTACGACGTGATGACGCTGGAGCAGATCTCCGTCGTCGACCTCGCGACCGGGCTTCCGGAGGGGCACGGGCTCCTGCCCTCGACCGAGCTCCCGATGCACCTGGCGGTCTATCGCGCCCGACCCGACGTGGGCGCCATCCTCCACACTCACGCCCGCTCGGTCTCGACCCTGGCGATCCTCCGCCGTCCCCTCCCGCCCGTGATCGACGAGATGATCGTCTACTTCGGCGGGACCATCGAGGTGGCCGACTACGCGTTCACCGGCACCGCCGAGCTGGGAGCGAACGTCGTCCGCGCGCTCGGCGACCGGGCGGGCGTGATGCTCGCGAACCACGGGAACGTCTGCGTCGGGAGGGACCTCTCCCGCGCGTTCCAGGTCGCGGCGACGATGGAGTCGGCGGCCCGTGTCTACGTCGACGCGCTCCGGATCGGCGATCCGGTGGTCCTTCCCGGGAGCGCGCTCGCCGCGGGGCGCGCGATGTACGAGAAACGCCGGGGGTACTGACCGGAGGCCTGCGGCTACGAATCCGGGGCCGGGGAGGCGAAAGCGGTGACGGCCGCGGCGGCCGCCGCGACGAGATAGGCGCCGGCCCCGAGCAGGAACGTCGCACGCATCCCCGCCTCGATTCCCACGATGAGGGCCCCGACCGAGGCCAGCACGCTGGCCGCCCCGTTGGTCGCCCAGCACCAGGGAATGCTCCACTCCTCGCGCTCGGCCGACAGGCGCCGGATGCCCAGGGGAAGGGCCGTACCCAGGATCAGTCCGGTGGACAGCACGACGGCGGCCGCCAGGGCGAACCGCGGGACGGGCCCCAGGCCGAAGAGGAGCTCCAGCAGGGATCCGCCCACGGCCGCGAGCGACACGCCGACCCCGCTCGCGAGAACGGCCCCGGCGACCTGGGCCGCACGCAGAAGACGCGTCGGGACGAGACCGCTCAGGAAGCTCCCGACCCCCGTGCCGACGAGGAGGCCGAACAGGACGACCGAGAGGGCATGGGTGGGGTGGCCCAGCCCGAGCGTCAGCTTCTGGACGAGCGGGATCTCGTAGAGCATGAAGCCGAAGCCGATCGCGCCGAAGAAGAGGAGGCGGGCCCACGGAAGCGGCCGAGCTGCCTCCGGGCTCGGCGAAGCCGCCGGCCATGCGACGACGGCGAGGCTGATCACGAGGAGGAACACGGCGAGCCGGAAGATCGTCAGCATGGGGACGAGCCGGAGGGCGGAGCCCGGATCGAGCTCACCCGTCAGGTTCCGGAGCGAGGACAGCCGGGTCTGATGGAAGAAATACGGCCGGTCGTCCCACGTGGGCCGGACGTCGATCGGATAGGCCTCGAAGAACTCCTCGCGTTCCGCGGCCGTCCGGGCCTGCAGCAGCTGGACCGCGGGGCCGGACGCCGGTCCGGAGCCCTCCCGGGGCCACTCGACCGAGAAGCCCCGCCTTCTGGCCGTCTCCCGCGCACGCTCGATCTCTTCCGGAGAGAACGGTGTCGGACGGACGAGCATCGTCACCACGTAGAACTTGCCGCGGGTGACGTTGGCGACGAGGAGGATCCGGGAGCCGATGTCGGCCCCGGCCGGGCCCGTCCGGCGCAGGGCCTCGACGCCGAGCGCGGTCATCCGGACGATCTCGCCGTGGGCGTCCTCGGCGTACTTGAACCGGGACACGGCCAGGTAGCCGTCCGGGCGGAGCTTGCGAAGGGCCGCGGCGAACGCCTCGACCGTGTAGAGGCCGTTCTCCATGAGGGCGAGAACGCCGCTGCTGCCAGCCGCCCAGGTGTCGACCGCGGACATCTGGATGACTTCGTAGCTGGCGTCCTTCGCCCGCTGAATGGCGGAGCGGCCGTCGAGCGCCGTCGCCGTCACACCCGGCAACGAGTAGACCCCGCCGCTGTAGCCGGCGAAGGTGCCGAGCATCTCCCGGACGATGCCTTCGTTGATCTCGACGGCGTCGACGCTCCACGCTCCGCTCAGCTTGGCGGTGAGGATGTCGCGGCCTCCGCCCGAGCCGATGACCATCGCCCGGCCACCGGGCTTGAGGTGGTACGGGAGGCTGGTCACGTCCCAGAGGACGTGCTCGACGCCGGGGTCGCCGGCAGCCCATCTCAGGATCGGCGTCTCGGCCAGCCCGTCGATCCGGATCCGGCGGAATCGGTACGGCGCGTCGCGGGGTACGAAGGCGGACCCGAGGCCCCAGCCGAACGGCATGGGGCTCTCCTGCTCACGGCTGAAGCTCAGCCTCGAATGGGCCGTCCAGACGATCCGGTCGGGCCTCGGCTCGGGCTCCCCCTTCACGAACCGGATCTCGAAAAGGGACGTCAGGCAGCCGACGGCCGCCACCGCTCCGAGGACCAGAGCCCACGCCCAGGCTCGACGTGGAGGCGAACCGCCCTCGACGCGAGCGGCGCTGGCCAGGAACGCGCTTCCGACCGCGGCCAGCGCCCCCCCGAGGAGGATCGTGGCGGGGCCGCCCACGCGGGGGAGGCAGACCGTCACCGCCAGGCAGCCCGCCGACGCTCCCAGGAGATCGGCCGCATAGACCCGGTTCGCCGACCCGGGGTAGGCCGAGAGGAGAAGCGCCGTCGCGATACCGGCCAGGACGTAGGGCACGGCCTGAGGAACGAAGAGGAGCGTCAGGTTCATCAGCCCCGCGAAGTTGGGAAGGGGCTGGAGAGGGAGCCCGAGCAGGACGAAGAGCGCGACGAACGTCGCGACGGCGAACAGGAGGGTGGCGTGGGAGGCCAGGGCGGAGGCGCCCCGGCGCGACACGAGCGACGATGCGGCGTGGACGACCACCCCCCCGATCGCGAGCCCCATCATCGCCAGGGAGATGGAGAGCACCGCGAAGTGATAGGCCATCGCGACCGAGAGGATGCGGGTCGTGGTGATCTCCAGGATCAGCAGCGACATCGACACGAGCGCCAGGCCGACGAGCAGGTCGCGACCAGGGCCGGCAGGTCGGCCAGGAGGCTCGGAAACGCCGCTGTTCATCGAGACGTACGTTCCGGACTAGCCCTTCAGCCGTACCGCGAGCACCGAGCACGGCGCCAGGTGCGAGACCGCCTCGGCCACGCTGCCGAGCGCGAGTCTCTTCAGGCCGGTGTGCCCCGAGGTGCCGACCACGACGAGGCGCGCCCTCAGGCCCTCGGCGGCGCGCACGATGGCGTGCGCCGCGGGGCCGTCCTCGACCATCGTCGACCCCTCCGCCTGGAAGCGGGCGAGCGACTCCTCCAGCATGGTCCGGACGGCCCCGTGCATCCCCTCGCGGACGCTCGCCGGCACGCCGGCCGATCCCGCTCCCACCGATTCACCGAGCGCCGTGACGGCGCCCGGCTCGACCTCGAGGCTGTGCAGGAGGACGAGCGGAGCGCCCGTCCGGCGCGCCTCCTCGACCCCCGCGGCCACCGCAGGGAGCGCGGGGTCGGAGAAGTCGGTCGCCACCAGCACGGGGCCGTCCGTTACCGGAGGCCTCGTGACCAGCACGGCGCCGTGGGCGAGGCGGATCACCCGGTCCGCCACGTTCCCGATCAGCATCCGGTGAAGGGCCGTCGTCCCGTGGCTGCCGACCACGACGAGGTCGGCGCCCCACTCTTCGGCGCGCGAGACGATCACCGCGTGCGCGGCCCCCTCCTCGAGGAACAGCTCGTACTCGCCCGGCTGCCGGCCGGTCAGCTCGGCGACCCGCATCTCGACGGCCTGCGAAGCGTTCTCCAGGAGGTCGTCGGGAAGCCCGACCGGCGCCTGCGGGTTGAGCTGGGGGAAGAGCGGGTGGGCGCCGGCCGTGCGCGGAAGGACGTGGCAGATCGCGAGCGGCCCGCTCG
>CAYLNK010000278.1:0-9211 GCA_964384675.1 uncultured Holophagales bacterium
GAACGCGAAGACCGCCGCGCCGAGCGCCGCGGCCGCGGGCCTGGCCCCGAGCCGGCGAGCGAGGCGGTAGAGGGCCGTCGCGCAGAGGACGAACGACAGGACGACGAGGGCGTTGTACGCGGTGAAGAAGCCGGCGACCCGCCCCAGGAGCGCGCCCGGCAGCGTGTTCGTGAGGGAAAGTGTGTGCGCGCGCAGGCTCGCCCCCTCCGGGGCCCAGAGGAGGTCTGTGTGAAGCAGCGGGAGCCCCTCCCGCAGCGCGCGATCGACGTGCCGGAGGTTCCAGAGGTTCTGCCACGCGTCCTGCCCGCCGATCACGCCGCGCGTCCAGTCGGGGCGGACGCGGAGGACGGCGAGCGACAGGGCGAGCGAGCCCAGCCCCACGGCGGCGGTCTCGCGCCAGAGTCGCGGGGCGGCCGCCGGAGAGTCGGGCACCGCGGGATGATGCCCCGCGCGGTCAATCCGGCGATGGGCGAGCGCTGGCTCCGGGCGATCATCGACTGGTGCGCCGGTTGGTGAAGTATTATCCGCACCAAGAGGTGACTTCGTGCGCACCACGATCAGCATACCGGACGACCTTGCCGAGCAGGTTCGGCGACGATCGGCGGGCATGTCGCTCTCCGAGTTCACCCGGCTGGCGCTCGCGGAGCGCCTGGGGCGCCTCGAGAGGGAGGAGCTGACCCGCTCCATGGGCGAGGGCTACGCCGCCGAGGCCGCCTCGCCGTCTCTCGAAGCGGCCTGGGACGTGACCGAAGCCGAGGGCTGGGAGTGAAGCGAGGTGAGGTCTGGCTGGTGCACCTCGATCCGGTCGTCGGCTCGGAGATCGGAAAGAGCCGCCCCGCCGTGGTGGTTCAGAACGACCTCGCCAACCAATCGAGCCCGACGGTCACCGTGGTCCCGCTGTCGACGAAGGTCGACAGGATCTACCCGTTTCAGGTCCTCCTGGCGGCGGGAGAGGGCGGATTGCCACGGGCGAGCAAGGCCCTGTGCGAGCAGATCCGCTCCGTTTCACGCCAACGGCTTCAGCGATGCCTCGGAACGCTGTCGGCCGAGCGGCTCGCCGAGATCAGGGTCGCGCTCGACCGGCACCTCTGGTTCGACGCGACCTGACCAGACACGAGAGGGTACGATCCGGGGCGTGATGTGTGGCGGCGCGGATCGACCGCGAAGGCGACCGACGGGAGCGACATGGCCGGACTGATCCCCACGCTGCTCCAGCCGATCGGCGACGAGCTGGCGATCGCCTGGAACGACGGCACCGAGAGCTACTTCAAGCTCTCGGACCTGCGCCGGCTCTGCCCGTGCGCCTCGTGCGCCGGGGAGCGCGACCTGTTCGGGCGGCTGATGAAGCCGCCGGCGCGGCCTCTCACCACGGAGTCGTTCCGGCTCGTCGCGACGTCGCCCGTCGGCGGCTACGCCGTGCAGCTCCACTGGGGGGACGGCCACAACGACGGGCTGTACGCCTACACGCGCCTCAAGGAGTGGAGCGAGAACCCGCCCAAGCTGCCGCCCCTTTCGGTGTCGCCGCTCCTCCCGACCCGCTGACGCCGGGGAGACCGTGGCCGAGCTGGTCGACGGCAACAACCTGCTGGGCCGCCACGGCGGCTTGCGGGACGAGCTGGTGGCCGAGCTGGCGCGCCTGGCGCGGGAGAAGCGGAAGCGTGTGACGGTCGTCTTCGACGGGCCGCCCGAGGCGGGGCGCCCGAAGGTCCAGGCGCTCGGCGACGTGACCGTGGTCTACGCGGCGCCGCGCACGGCCGACGACGAGATCCTCCGCCGCGTCCGGGAGGCGCGCGATCCCCGCGGCCTGACGGTCGTCACCGACGACCGCGCGCTGGCGTCGGCGGTCTCGGCCGCGGGAGGGCGGACGTCGGGCCTCGACCTCTTCCGCCGGGACGCGGTCAGGCGCGCCGCCCAGGGCGCGGCGCGCGAGACCGAGACCAAGCCCCCGGCGGGCGGGGGCGTCAAGGACTGGGAGCGCTGGTTCTCGGACCCGAAGAACCGGAGCTGGTGAGCGGAGGTACGTGCGTGAGGCCGGACCCTGTGTCCGGGCTCACGAGGAACCGGCTCGGGTGAGGCTCAGTCTCCCTCGTTCAGCCACGCCTGCCAGGCGTCGAACCGGAACGGCCGCCCCAGGAACGACGTCACCAGCTCCGCGGCCGGCTTGCTCCCGCCGGGCGCGAGGACCAGGTCGCGGTATCGCTTCGAGACGGTCGGCGAGAGGAGCGCTTTCCTGTCGAACGCGCTGAAGAGGTCCTTGGCGATCACCAGCGACCACATGTAGGTGTAGTACGTCGCCGAGTAGCCGTCGAGGTGCCCGAACGACGTGTAGAAATGGGTCCCCTTCGCGTACGGGAAGACGTCGTAGCGGGCCGAGATCTCCTCGGTGAGCGGCTCGAGCGACACCTGCGCCGGCGGGCGGTCGTAGATGGAGAGCGAGAGCTTGGCGTAGACCATCTGGCGCCGCACCTGGACCGCCTTGCCGAACTCGCTGGCGCGGCGCATCCGCGCGACGAGCTCCGCCGGGATCGGGGCGCCGGTCTCGTGGTGCTTGGCGAACGTCGCGAGCGTGGCCGGGTCCCACGCCCACTCCTCGAGGAGCTGCGACGGCGCCTCGACGAAGTCCCTCTCGGTCGAGATGCCGCTCGTGCCCGCCCAGCGCATGCGGCCCGCGAAGAGGCCGTGCACGAGGTGGCCGAACTCGTGGAGGAACGTGACGACGTCGCCGTGCTCCATCAGGCCCGGATCGCCCTTCTGGCCGCCCGGGAAGTTGCAGAGGAGGGCCGCCTCGGGGAGCGCCTTCCCCTTCACCCCGGTGCGGATCGGGAAGGCCGCCGCGTGATTGAACTTGTTCGGCCGCGGGTGGAGGTCGAGGTAGAAGCGGCCCGCGAGCGCCCCGCCGTCCCACATCTCCCAGCACTCCACGGACGGGTCCCACACCGGGGCGCCGGGGACGCGCTTGAACGTCACACCGAAGAGCGTCGCGGCCGTATCCAGGACGCCCTGCTTCACCTTCTCGAACGCGAAGTACGGGCGGACCGACTGGGAGTCGAACGCGTATTCGGCCTTCTTCAGCTTCTCGGACCAGTACGTCCGCTCCCACGGCTCGATCCGCTCGGCGCCGGGGACCTCCTTCCGCTTCCGGGCGAGGAGCCGCTCGTAGTCCTTGGCCGCCGCGTCACGCGAGGCCGCGGCCACCTTCTCGATGAAGTCGGCGGCGTTCTTCCCGCTTCCCACCATCTTGTCGGCGGTGACGAGGTCGGCGTACGAGGCGAAGCCGAGCAGGGTCGCGAGCTCGTGCCGCTTGGCGACCAGCTTCGCCAGCACGGCCTCGTTGGCCGGGTACGCGCGGTTGTTGTACTCGACGAACATCCGCTTGCGGAGGTCCTCGTTCTCGGCGTACGTGAAGACGGGGATCGAATCGGGGTAGTCGATCGTCAGGACGATCGACCCGTCGGCCTCCGGCTTGTGCCGGGAGACGTAGTCGGCCGGAAGGCCCGCCAGCTCGGCCGCGCTCTTGGCGACCACCTTGCGTACGTCCGACCGGATGTTCCGCGAGAACTCCTGGCTGATCGGCACGAGCTCCTCGTTGAGGGCCTGCACCTTCTTGCGGGTCGCCTCGTCCGCGGCGACGCCGGAGAGGCGGAAGTCGCGGAGCGTCTTCGTCAGGTAGTGGCGGGTCTCGGCGTCGGCGCCGGTCGCGTCGATGGCGGCCAGGGCGTCGTAGACGGCGCGGTTCAGGGAGAGCCGGGAGGCGAGGGCCTGGACCTCCTGCGAGAGCTTCTCGGCCGCGTCCCGCATGGCGGCGTCCGGATGCCCGTTCTGGATCAGGTTGGCCTCGCCGGCGACGCCGTCCAGCCGCCACGACAGGTCGTCGAACGCGGCGAGCGTCGTCTCCACGCTTCGCGTCCCCTTGGCCGAGGCCAGCGCGTCGACCGCCTTCTGGACCTGCGCGAGGCGCTCCTGACCCTGCTTCGTGAAGCTGGCCGGGTCGAGCTTGCCCGAGTAGAACGCCGGGTCCGCGGCGGCCTTCCCCTTGGGGGCGGCGGTCACGGGAACGGCGGAGAGGACGGCGAGCGCGGCGACGAGGGCGCCGGCGGCACGGGAACGGGACATGGAACCTCCTGCAAGGTCCCTCGATACGGTCGGGAGAGCCGGCGGGTTTCCGGTCCGTCCCCCGTCATGGGGCTTTCATCCCCGCCTCGAGCGCTTTCCGGACCGATTTGCCCAGCTCGGGCACCTTCTTCGACTTGGCGACCACCTGGTAGAGCGACAGCACCGCGCGGGGACCCGCTCCCAGCGCCTTGACGTACTCCTCCCGTCCCGCGTGCCGGAGGAGGACGTCGGTGATCCCCACGCCGGCGGCGGCGGCGTAGCGGCTCCACAGCTCGCCCCGGGTCGCGATCGCCAGGACCTCGCGCTTCTCGGCCTCCTTGCGCTTCGGGTCGGCGAGGCGCTGGATCGCCTGGTCGAGATGCGAATACCCGCGCCCGATCGGCTCGTCGAACAGGGCCGCGATGGGGAAGAAGTCGTCGGGGACCAGGAACATCATCGCCGGACCTTCCTCTACGACCCGGGCCAGGAGCGCGTCGACGTCGGGGCCCTTGTCCGCGGGCCAGGCGGGCGGCTTCCGGAAATGGGTGTCGAACAGGGTGCGCCACGCCTCCGAGGCACCGCTCCGGACCGCCTTCAGGAGGACCTCCCGGGGGATGGCGGTGGCCTGGTCGCCGAGGAGACGAGGCAGGTCGGCGACGAGGATCAGGGCGTCTCCGTCCCGCACGACCTCGACGTCGGCGAAGCCGCCGAGCCCGATCGAGGGGACGAGGGTGATCGGCGTGACCAGCGCCGGCTGGGGCGGCAGGAGCGCGGCGATCCGGCGCGCCGCCACCAGGCTGGCGGGCGAACCCTCCTGCTCGAAGACGTCGAGCACGGCCCGGAGCTCGGCGGCTCGCGCCGCGTACGACGCCAGGAGCGGATCGGGGGTGCCGGCCGCGGCCGAGGCCAGGCGCCCGAACGTGTCCTCCGGGACGAGGCCGTTGTGGAGGAGCGCGGCGGACACCACAGAAGACGCCTTGAAGCGACGCAGGGCGGCGCCCGGCTCCTTGCCGCCCGTGATCAGGGTCAGGAAGTCGCGCGCCGGGGCGGTGTCGACCGTCATCGTGATCCGGTGGGGCGTCGGGGAGCGCAGGTCGATCGGAGGGCCGGGGATCTGGGGCGCCGGCTGGGCAACCGCAAGTCCGGAGACGAGGAAGGGAAGGGCCGCGTGAATCCTCACGCCGGGAACGGTACCCGATTTCCGGAACGGGCAGAATTCCGCCCATGAAGAAGAGCTGCGCGGCGGTCGTCCTGCTCTGGCTGGCCTGTTCCGCGGCGACCTATCTCGTCCTCCCGGCGCGTCCGGTCGACCGCACCCCCATGCTCCTCCTTTCGGCGTTCACGGGGCTCTTCGGGGCGCTCTTCCTCCTGAACCTGTGGGGCCTCGTCTCGCCCTGGGGCGATCTCGCCGCCGCGAGGCGCGGGGAGAGGGGCGCGCCGTTCCGGGACGGACGGCGGGAGGCTGTCTCGGGAGCGATCTACCCGGTGGCCGAGCCGTTGACCTCGCCGTTCGAGGCGCGCCCCTGCGTCGCCTACCAGTACGAGATCGGGACGGCGACCACGGTCGACCAGCAGAGGGGACATGAAGGCGGCGCGCGCGACTACACCGGTGTCGGGCTGACGCCGTGCGAGATCCGTACCGAGCGTGGCACGGTCCGGGTCCTCGGGTGGGCGATGCTCGACGCGTTCGAGCCGCGTACGCCGGGCCGCGACGAGGCCCGGGAGCGGGCGGCGCGGCTGGTCGCGACGGCCCGCTTCGAGACGCTCGGCCTCGGCCAGGCGCTTTCGGCCGTCCGGGGGCTCCTCACGGACGACGATGGCTCGATCCGGAAGGACTGGCGCATCGGCGGCGACGGGACGCTGCGCCCCGAGGCCCGCCTCGAGGAGCGGACGGTCGACGTCGGCCAGACCGTCACGATGATCGGACCGTTCTCGGAGGCGAAGGGGGCGCTCGTCCCCGGGAACGGCGAGGTGATCGGCGAGTTCGGGCCCGGAGACCTCGCCGCGCTCAGGCGGAGGCTCCTCAGGAAGAGCCTCTTCGCCACGCTCTTCCTCCTCGCCGCGAACGTCTTCCTCGCCGTGATGATCCGGCTGGCTCTGAGGGGCTAGGAGCGGGTGCTCAGGCCGGTCCCGCGCTCCGCAGGGACCGTGCGATCAGACCCAGGCCGCCGGCCAGGAGGCCCAGCATGATCAGCGTGTTGTAGAGGCTCGTCGGGGCGAAGATGATCTGGAGGTTGGCGATGATGCCGGCCACGATCAGCAGGCCACCGATGACGGTCAACGTCCAGCCGACGAAGCTCTTCCCGTCGAAGAAGAGGAAGCCGATCCCGACGAGGAGCGGTACCAGCGTGAGGCCGAACGTGTGCCCGCCGAACCACGACCAGAACCCGGACGTGACCGTCACCTGCTGGAGCAGCAGGTAGCCTCCGACCGCCACCATCGCGAGGCCGCCGAAGAACGTCCCGAAGCCGCCCGGTGTTCCGCCCGCTCCCTTGACTTCCATGGCGGCGATCTTACGTCGACAGGATGGCCGCCTCGGCCGCCGCGAGGTCGGAGAAGTCGGGGAGTACCACGTCGGCCCCGAGCGCGGCGAGCACGTCGGCCGGCGTCCGCCCCGTCGCCACCGCCACCACCTTCGCCCCGAGCGCCTTGCCGCACGCCACGTCCTGCGGCGCGTCGCCGACGATCACGCACTGTCCGCCCGTGAACTCGTGGCCCGCGGCCCGCGCCTTCAGGAGCGCCACCGGCCCCAGGTCGTTGCGGCTCGGCGCCTCGTTCCCGAAGGCCCCGAACGCGAAGTGGTGCCACAGGCCGGCCGCCACCAGCTTGATCCGCGCGCCCCGCTCGACGTTCCCGGTCAGCAGGGCCGCGACCGCCGTGGGCTCGCGGGCCACCCGGGCGACCAGCTCGTCGGCGCGCGGCTTGAGCGACGGGCGCTGCCGGGCGAGCGCCCCCTCGAGCCCGTCCAGGTAGCGGTTCAGCGCGTCCGGCAGGAGCGCCTCGATGCGCGAAACCTCGACGCCCGCCTCGCGCATCAGCTCGGTCACGATGATCGGGTCGAGCTTCCCCTCGAAGCGGAAGCCGCCGACGTCGCCGGAGGTGCCGTACGTCGCGAGGAGCGCCTCGGCGAACACCTGCCGCGCGAGGGGACCCGACGACAGGAGCGTGCCGTCGATGTCGAAGAGGACGAGGCGGCGCTTCATCGGACCTGCAGCCGCCGGCCGACGTCGGCCGCGAGCGCGGGGAGCGAGCGCTTCCAGTACGGCCAGTCGTGGACCCCGGGCTCGAGCACCAGCTCGCGGGAGACGCCCATCACCCCCAGGTACCTGTCGAAGAACCCGGCCACCTCGGAGAGGCGGTACTTGTCCTCGGTGCCGCACCGCACCAGGACCTCCGGCGCGGTGTGGCGGAGCTCGGGGCGGTCGAGCAGGATCTCGTACAGGTCGTTCTGGTGGAAGCCGTTCTCCAGCTCGTCGCTCCCGAACACGCCCTTCAGCCCTGGCCGCAGGAAGAACGGCAGCTCCTGCATCGTGCGCCAGGTGAGCTGCTGGATCGCCGGCGAGAGGCCCCCGACGACGGCGAAGAGCCCGGGCCGGGTCAGGCCCAGCCGGAGCGCGCCGTAGCCGCCCATCGAGATCCCGACCGCCGCCCGGGCGCGGCGCTCCGGGATCGTGCGGTATCGCGCGTCGACCCACGGCACCAGGCCGTCGGCCAGGAACGTCGCCATCGGGCGCGAGCCGTCGTACGCGTCGACCCACCACGTTCCCTTGCCGCGCGGCGCGACCACGAGCATCTCGGGGAGGGTCCCGTCGCGCATCGCCTGGAGGAGCGCGGTGTCGACGCCGTTCTTCACCAGCACCTCCTCGCTCCCCTGCGCGTCGTGGAGGAAGTAGAGGACCGGGAAGCGGCGGCCGGGCTCGAGGGCGTACGAGGGAGGGAGCGTGACGACGACCGGCACCGGGCCGGGCAGGCCGGGAGCCGGCACGCTCTCGCGCACCGGTCCCGGGGCCGGCGCGAGCGCCATCAGCAGCGCCAGCAGGGGCGCCCGCACTACGGAGCCGCCGGGCCCGCGATCGCCGGCGGCGGCTTCAGCGCCGCCTCGTCCACGGTGCCGGAGACGGCCAGGTTGTCGAAGCGGATCGTCTTCGTGCCGTCGGGATGCACCTTGCGCGTGGAGAGGAGGAGCCCGCCCACCTCCGAGAGGTCCGTCCAGGTCCAGCGCGTCGGGGGCGGCTCGGACCCCTGGAGCTGGTACTCCCAGCCGAGCATCCGGCCCGTGGCGGGGTCGAGGAAGTGCTTGTAGACGTCGCCCGGCGTCAGCCCGACCTCGCCGAAGCTGAGCCGGATGACGTGCGCCTTCTGGCCCCCGAATTCGGCCTCCCCCTCGTCGGCGAGGTTGACACCGGGGTCGAGCACCTTCAGCGGCGCGAGGAGCCAGTAGCTGTCGTTGATGAAGCGCCCGTACGCGCTCGCCAGGACCTTGGCGGCCTCGTCCCCGGTCAGGCGCGCGCCGTTCTTCAGGATCACCGCCTTGCCGAGGTCCTTCGGCGCGTTGACGTCGAAGTACGCGGTGTAGCCCTTCTCGCCCGGCACGTCGACCCGGTAGCGCCCGGTGTAGCGGTCCCAGTAATGGGAGAACGACGCCTTGCGGCCCGGGAACTCGACGACGAAGTCGAAGCGGAAGTACCGGGCTGCTTCCCAGCGCGCGCCGCCGTGGGCCGCCATCTCCTTGCGCGCGGCCTCGACGGCCGCGGCGTCGCGCTTCTCCCCTTCAGCGAGGAGCGGCGGTGTGGCGAGGAGGGAGAGGAGAGCAGCGGCGACGGCGTTGCGCACCATCCCGCCATTCTAGGAGGTGGGAGCCTGCTAACCTCGGCCCGTGCCCGAGAGACGCCTGCGGCGGGGCGACGTGGTCGTCCTGACGACCCTCGCGCCCGATGGCTTCCCCCATCACGCGTTCCTGTCCGGGGACGAGGTGAGCGCACCCGTCGAGGGTCGCGTCGCCGTTTCGCTCGCGGCGGGGAGCCGCTCGGCCGCGAACCTCGACCGGCATCGCCGTGGGGCGCTGCTGTCGACCGCGGGGGGCGCGCTCGTGACCCGCGTGGTGCGCCGGCGCCGGAAC
>CAYLNK010000279.1:0-9178 GCA_964384675.1 uncultured Holophagales bacterium
CGGCCGGCGGCGGCGTGCCGTGGATCGCGCTCCCGACCGACGCCTCCGAGCCGCTCCTGGCCTCGGCGCTCGCGGCCGGGCTCGAGATCGTGGCCGGACGAATGCGGGCGCGCGAGCTGACCGTCGCCGTCGCCGAGAAGGAGGAGCGGATCGCCGCCCTCAACCGGATCGGCATCGCGCTTTCGGCCGAGCGCGACCTGGAGAAGCTCCTCGAGAAGATCCTGACCGAATCCCGCCGCTTCACCCGCTCGGAGGCGGGCAGCCTGTACCTGGTCGAGGACGAGCCGGAGGGCCGTCGCCTTCGCTTCAAGCTCGCGCAGAACGACGCCGTCCGATTCGCCTTCCAGGAGCGGACGATGCCGGTCGATGACACCAGCCTCGCCGGCTTCGTGGCGTCGCACGGCGACCCGCTCGTCCTGGACGACGCGTACGCCATCCCCGAGGGCGCCCCGTACCGGCACAACGACTCGTTCGACGTGGCTCACGGCTTCCGGACCCGCGCGCTCCTCGTCGTCCCGATGAAGGACCACCAGGGGGCGCTGGTGGGCGTGCTCCAGCTGATGAACCGGCGCGGGGACGCGCCCGGCACGTACGAGCCGTACCCGGCGGACCTGGTCCCGCTTCTCCTGTCGCTCGCGACGCAGGCGGCCGTCTGCCTGAAGGCGAACCAGCTGACGGCCTCGATCCGGAAGCTGTTCGAGGACTTCGCGCGGGCCGCCATCGTCGCGGTCGAGCAGCGCGATCCGACGACCGCCGGCCACTCGAACCGCGTGGCCGACCTCACCACGGCGCTCGCCCGGATCGTGGATCGCGCCTCGGAGGGTCCGTACGGGAGCGTCACCTTCACGCGGGAGGACCTGCGGGAGATCTCGACGGCGGCGCTCCTCCACGACTTCGGCAAGATCTCGGTCCCCGAGACGGTGCTTCTCAAGCGGGCCAAGCTCGAGCCGTGGAGCCTCGCCAGGATCCGCGACCGCTTCGACTACTTCCTGGAGGCCGCGGACGCCGCCGACACGCGCGACCTCCTCCACCGGCTGGTGGACGCCGGTGCCGCCCCCACGCCCGACGACCTGCGCTCCCTGGAGGACGCGCGGGCCGAACGGGCGCGGCAGCTCGAGGAGGAGTTCGACGAGGTGCGCCGGGCCAACGAGCCGACCGTGCTCCCCAAGGAGACGGGGGGCCGGCTGCGTCAGCTCCGCACGCGCAGCTGGCGGGACCGGCGCGGTGTCGTCTCGCCGCTCCTCCTGGACGACGAGCTGGCGCTCCTCTCGATCCCGAAAGGCAGCCTCTCGGGCGAGGAGCGGACCCTGATCGAGAGCCATGTATCTCACACCTGGCGCTTCCTCTCCTCGATCCCGTGGACGCCCGACCTGGCCCGGATCCCGGAGATCGCCTACGCCCACCACGAGAAGCTGAACGGCGGCGGCTACCCGCGACGTCTGGGCGCGGAGTCGATCCCCCTGCCGTCGCGGATCCTGACGGTCTGCGACATCTACGACGCCCTCACCGCGGCCGACCGTCCTTACAAGAAGGCCGTGCCGCGCGAGAAGGCGCTGGCCATCCTCGAGGACGAGGCCCGGACGGGGCTGCTCGACGTCTGGCTGGTGGAGACGTTCGTGTCGGAGAAGGTCTGGCTGGGGCTGGGGTAGCCGGAGCCGGGCTCGCTCTGGCGGCGCTCCTCCTCTCCGGCGCGGACGCGCCGAAGGCCACGCCGGGGCGCTGGCACTTCGTCCAGGACCAGGCCGGGTTCGAGTATTCGGTCCTCTTCTCGCGCGGTGCGGAGGGGGACCGGACCCGGCTCCTGCTGAAGGCCGGCTCTCACCGTCTGGAGCTCCTCTCCGCCCAGGACCCCGCGTTCCTCGACTCGCGCGAGAGCGTGAAGGACGTGGAGACGGGCGAGACGTGGACGCGCCGGCTCGTCCTGTCGGGCTACCAGGCGGTGCCGGCCTGCTCGGCGGTGAAGCCGCCAGACGCCTGCCTCCTCTTCGAGGGGGCCGGCGGCACCTTCGCCACGTCGCTCGCGCGCCTTCACGGCGAGGCCGGGGTCGAGGAGCGCCGTCGCGCCGCCGCCACGGTCTCCGAGCCGCTCGCCACGAAGCTCCGCGTCCTCGCTCCGCTGATGGGCGTCACCGTGGAGCTGGACGCCTACGGAGACGACTTCCTGCGGCTCGTCTGGCCGGACCGCTTCACGAGGCGCGGAGGCGCGCCGGTGAAGGCTCGCCGCACGGACGGCTGCGCCTTCGACGCGACCTTCGGCTACCCGTGTCCCTGACGGGCATCAGGGGCGGCGCGGCGCCGGCCCCGGCGCCGGAACGCCGACCACCTCCCGCCGGCCGCGCGTGGTGATGCGGCAGACGGGCACCGGGGGCCGCCCCGCGGCCTCGAACCAGGCCCGGAGCGGCGCGTCCAGGGCTTCGGGGGCCGAGAACGCCCTGGGGTCGTCGAACGGCCAGCCGCGCGGGAGCATCCCCGAGTAGCCGTTCACGGTCGGCACCCCGGACGCGAGCGAGGCCCACATCGCGTCGAGCTGGAGCCGAAAGTACGGGTCGTCGGGCCGGAAGTCCGGGCCCGGCGTGAAGAGGAACGCCGGACAGCTCGCCGGGATCGCGGCCGCGAGCTCGTCGATCCTCCGGCGCTGCGCGACCCGGTCGAAGTGCGGCGTCTCCTGCACCTGCTCGAGCCCCACGACGAGGAGCACGACCGCGAGGAGACCGCGCGCGAGCTCCGGCCGTCGCGACGAGGCGGCGAAGGATTCGGCCCGCGCGACCGCCCGCGCCAGCCCGACGCCCCAGACCACCAGCAGGATCACGCCGACCCGGACCACCGCCCGGAGAGCCCCGGCGCCCGGCACCCAGGCGTGGACGAGCCGCCACGGGGCGCCCCAGAGCGGAGTCGACGTGGTGACGAGGACGAGCATCGCGGTCACCGGGAGGACGAGCCTCACGAACGGGTCGTGACGGGAGAGCAGGAGCCCCGCGAGCACCAGCGCGGCCGTGACCGGCCCGATCCCGATCCCGTGCTCCCACGGAAACGGGAGGGATCGGAACGGCGCGAGGCCGGCGAGCCACCCGTAGAGCAGGCTCCCGTTCCCCTGGAACAGCCAGGAGGCGGAAGTCGCCACCAGACCGGCGTCGAACGGGCGATAGCCCACCAGCCGGGCGGCCCGCAGCTCGTGGAGGGCGAGCGGCGCGACGAAGAGCGCGCCGGCGAGGCCTCCCGCGGCGATCCAGGAGCGTCCTTCCGCGAGAGCGCGGACGAGCGGACCGCGGAGGTCGCGCGAGGCCGTGGCCACGAGGAGGGCGAGCAGCAGGCCGAAGAGCAGGAAGAACCCCGGATAGAAATCCGTCCAGAAGACCGCCGCCAGGGCCAGGGGCGCCAGGGCGAAGGGCCGTCGGGAGGGACCGCGCAGCGCGGCGTGGAGCGCCCAGATGACGAGCAGGACCATCGGATAGAGGAGGACCTGCGGGTGGATCATCTGGCAGCCGCGCGGGCTGCCGAACGCCGCGAGGTACCCGCCCGCGGCGGCTGCGAGCGAGGGCAGCCCGAGCGCGCGGCGTGCGAACGCGTAGAAGAGCAGGTAGGTGCCGGCGAAGACGCACGCGAGCCAGGCGGTGTACGCGAGGTCGGGCGGCACCCCCACGGCGCGGAGCAGCCCGTACGGCGGCATCGCCGGGAGGAGCACGTGCGAGTACGCCACGACGTTCCTCTCGGGGTAGAAGAACGGAGCGTCGAAGAGCGTGGCGAGACGCGCCTTCCCCGCGAGGCATCGCGCCTCGTGCTCGAGCAGGTAGTGGACCAGCCGGACGTCGCCGAGCGTGCCCGGGGTGTGCCGGAGCCCGGTCGCCAGCGTCTGCCGGAAGACCACCAGCAACCCAACCACGCCGGCCAGGACGGCCAGGACAGAAGTGGGGTCAGGTACCAATTTCCTACTATGGCTAGCCATAGTAGGAAATTGGTACCTGACCCCAAGCCCCGGTCACGCGATCGGCGAGACGAAGTCGAAGGCCTTCACGTCGACGAGGCCGCGGTCGGTGAGCTTGAGCTCGGGGATCACGGGAAGCGCCAGGAACGCCAGCGTCATGAACGGGTGATCCATCGTGCCGCCCAGCGAGCGCGCGGCCTCGTTGGCGCGGCGCTCGGCGGCGTCGACCTCGGCGATCGGACGGTTGGACATCAGGCCGGCGACCGGGAGGGCGACCTCGGCCAGGACCCTCTCGCCCTCGGCGATCACGATGCCGCCGCCGATCTCGGCCACCCGGCGTATCGCGGTCGTCATCGAGACGTCGTCGACGCCGAGCACCACGACGTTGTGGGAGTCGTGCGCCACCGACGACGCGATCGAGCCGCGCTTCAGGCCGAAGCCCCGGGCGAAGGCGACGCCGACGTTGCCGGTCCCGCGATGCCGCTCCACCACGGCGAGCTTGGCGAGGTCGCGCGACGGGTCGGCCACGGCGACGCCGTCCACGATCGCCGCGGGCGCGCTGCCGCTCCCGGTCAGGAGCGATCCGGGGATCACGTCGATCAACCGCAGCGTCGCCCCGTGCCCCGCCGCCACGCGGAGCCGTTCGCGCCTGAAGTCGTCCACGCGGAAGGCGGGCCCCTCCGGCATCCGCCCCGCGGGGATCTCCTCGAGAAGACGTCCCCCCTTCGCCACGCGGACGCCGCCGAGCACGACGAGGTCGGGATGGAAGTCCTCCAGCCGCTCGAACGTCAGGAGGTCGGCGCGGAAGCCGGGCGCGAGCGCCCCGCGGTCGGTGAAGCCGTAGTGCCGGGCGCACGACCAGGAGGCGAGCCGCAGGGCGAGCACGGGGTCCAGCCCGGCGGCGATCGCCCGGCGCACGTGGTGGTCGAGGTGTCCGTGCGCCAGGAGGTCCCACGGGTGCCGGTCGTCGGTCGCGAAGGCGAAGCGCTCCGAGCTCTCGCGGGTCACGAGCGGCAGCAGCTCGTCCAGGTTCTTGGCGGCGGTCCCCTCGCGGATCCAGATCGACATGCCGCGCCGCACCTTCTCGTGCGCCTCGGCCCGCGAGAGGCACTCGTGGTCGGAGCGAATGCCGGCACCGACGTAGGCGTTCAGGTCGAGCCCCGAGAGGCGGGGCGAGTGGCCGTCGATCGGGACCCGCCGCCGCCGCGCGTCCTCCACCTTGGCGCGCACGCCGGGATCGCCGAAGAGGAAGCCCGGCACGTTCATCATCTCGGCGAGGCCCAGGACGCCGTGAAGCTCGTAGAGCGGCGCGAGGTCCTCCGCGCCCATCACGGCGCCCGCCGTCTCCAGGTGCGTGGAGGGGACGCAGGACGGCAGCATGAGGAAGACGTCGAGCGGCAGCCCGCTCGCATCGGCGTGGAAGTCATGTATCCCGGCGGCGCCCCGCACGTTGGCGATCTCGTGCGGGTCGGTCACGACCGCGGCGGTGCCGTGCGCGACGGCCAGCCGGGCCAGCTCGCGCGGGGTCGTCATCGTCGACTCGATGTGGAGGTGGGCGTCCCAGAGGGCCGGCGCGACGTACGCGCCCCCGAGGTCGATCTCGTCCTCGGGGTGGGCCGCACGGTAGTCGCCGAAGCCGAGGATCCTGTCCCCCCGGATGCCGATCGTCTCCGGGTGGATCTCGCCGGTCAGGACGTTGACGACGCGCGCGTTGCGGAGGACGAGGTCGGCGGGGACGGTCCCGCGCGCCGCGTCGACGAAGTCGGGGAGGGAGAGCGGCGACGTCGCGGACATGGGTGAAGTCTAGTGCGGCCTTGACCGGGCGATCGACGCGGCCGGAAGATGGTGCCGTTCCACGCGAGCGCGCCGTGGCGGAGGTGTCGATCCCGATGGCGGAGGACCCGAGTTCCAGCGAGCCCCCGTTGGGCGGAGTGTCGCGGCTCGGTCAGCGGTCCGTCGCCCATGCGCTCCGGATCGCTCAGGTCGGGAGCTGGGAGTGGGACGTCGCCGCGGACCGCGTCGTCTGGTCGGACGAGCTGTACCGGATCTACGGTGTCGACCCCGGCACGCCGATGGACCACGAGCGTTGCTTCGAGCCGGTGCATCCCGAGGATCGCGAGCGGGTGAAGGCCGCCACCGACGAGCTCCTGCGCACGGGCCAGCCGGTGCGGTTCGATCTGCGGATCGTCCGACCCGACGGCTCCGTGCGCGCGCTCGAGACCTGGGGCGAGGCCGTGCGGGAAGGGGGAGGGACGCACCTCTTCGGCGTCTGCCAGGACGTCACCGAGCGCAAGCTGCTGGAGGGGCAGCTGCGCCAGGCCCAAAAGATGGAGGCCGTCGGCCGCCTCGCCGGGGGCGTGGCGCACGACTTCAACAACCTGCTCACCACCGTCATCGGGTTCAGCGACCTCGTGCTCGCCGGGCTTCCCGCGGACAGCCCGATCCGCGCGGACCTGGAGGAGATCCGGCGGGCGGGAGAGCGGGCCGCGGACCTCACCCGGCAGCTCCTCGCGTTCAGCCGGCAGCAGCTCGTCGAGATGCGGAGCCTCGACCCGAACGTCGTCGTCCGGGAGGTCGACAAGATGCTCCGCCGGCTCATCGGGGAAGACGTCGAGCTGGTCCTCCATCTCGACCCGGACGTCGGCGTCGTCCGCGGCGACGCGGGTCAGCTGGAGCAGGTCCTCGTGAACCTCGCCCTGAATGCCCGGGACGCGATGCCGCAAGGTGGCCGCCTCACGATCGAGACCTCGCGCGCGGAGCTCGAGGAGCCTTCCGCGAACCTCGCGACCACGGTTCCGCCCGGCCGCTACTCGGTGATCTCCGTGGCGGACACCGGGACCGGCATCGACGCGGAGACCCTGAAGCACATCTTCGAGCCGTTCTACACGACCAAGGAGCGGGGCAAGGGGACGGGACTCGGCCTCGCCACGGTCTACGGGATCGTCAAGCAGTCCGGCGGGTACATCCACGTGACGAGCGCCCCGCGGGAGGGCTCGGTGTTCGAGATCTTCCTTCCGGAGGCGGACGGCCTCGTCGACCCGCGGCCCACGCCGCCGCCGTTGCGGATCCGCGCCGGAGCGGGTGAGACGGTGCTCCTCGTGGAGGACGAGCCGTCGGTGAAGCTGTTCGCGAGCCGCGTCCTCTCCCAGCTCGGCTACACGGTCCTCGTGGCCGAGAACGGCCAGGAGGCGCTGCGCCTGGAGGCGCGCCACGAAGGTCCCATCCACGTCCTCCTCACCGACTGGGTGATGCCGGGGCTGCGGGGCGACGAGCTGGCCGCCGCGATGCGGCCGCGCCGGCCCGGGGTGAAGGTGATCTACATGTCGGGCTATGCGCGGGAGGCGTACGAGCGTCACGGCGTGCTCGAGCCAGGCGTCCCGCTCCTCCGGAAGCCCCTCACCGCCGGCGTCCTCGCCGCGCAGGTGCGGAAGGTCCTGGACCGCTGACCCGCGCGCGAGCCTGCTAACGTGGAGGCGATGGGCCTCCGCCGGATCGCCTTCGCGCTCCTCGCGCTCCTCGCCGCCTCCGCGACGGCGCGGGCGCAATCGCCGTTCTCCACCGAGCTCGCCCTGTCGTTCGGCTACGAGGGCGGGAAGACGGAGCAGCCGCTCGTGGCCTCGGCCGGCGTGCCGTCGTCCGCGTTCACGTATCGGGCGGACTCCACGGCCCGCACCCTGGGCGTCGCCGCGACGCGGTACCTGTCGCCGGTGGCGGACGACGGCGCCACGCCGCGCGCGCTCCTGCCGTACGTGGCGCGGGCCTCCTCCGTCACGGCGAACCTGGACCTGACCGGGACCTCGCGGGACTCGGCGGGGACCTCGCGCGGCGGCGGCGTGACCCTCGACGCGCGGCTCACCGGCGATCGGACGTCGTCCGGAGGCGTCGCCGGCGCGGAGATCTACCTCGTGCCCTGGGGAGCCGTCCGTGCTGCGTTCGGAACGGGGAGCGTGCGCGGCAACGACACGACGTTCACCACCGAGACGCCCTCCGGCCTCGGAAGCCTCGGCTCCCTGGCGCTCCGTTCCTCGTCCACCTCGGGCTCGCTCGGGCTCGTCGCCCGCCTCCCGCTCGACGCCACCGTGGCGCTCGACGCGACCTACGCGTCCGGCGACACGGCGCGCACCGACCGGACCGCGTTCACGGGAGGCGGCGGCGTTCGCGAGGCCGAGCTCCTCGTCGACTCGCGGTCGCGCGCGGTCGCCCTCTCGGGGCGCGTCCTCCTCCTGTCCCGGCGGCTCGACGTCGGCGCCGCCGCCACCTATGCGGAGATCGACGCGGACCTCGAGCAAGCGGGGCAGGGGGCGCTCGACGCGTCGCACCGGATCGAGCGGCGCCTGTACGCCGAGGCGACGTGGTACGCCGGACGGGACCTGGGCCTGGGCGTCTTCGCGGCCTACGAGTCCGACGACGAGTCGAGCGGCCTCACCACGACACGCCCATCCCTGACCGGCAAGGAGACGGAGCTGGGCGTCGCCGCGCGCTGGTTCCCGAGGGCCGGCGCGTCCGTCGCGGTGCGCGCCTCCCGGGCGACCGCCGACCGCGTGGTGCCCCCAGACGCCGCGAGCTTCCAGCGTCTCGCCGACACGGCCGACCGCCTGGAGCTCACCGTGTCTCTCCGCTTCTGAGGCCGGCACCCCGATGACCGATCCCCCGCGGCTCCCGCTGCCCGACCGTCCCAGGCTCTGGGGCGTGGCCGTCTCCCACTACCAGGTGGAGGGCGGCGACCCGTGCGACTGGACCGAGTGGGAGGCGGCCGGACGGACGAAGGGGGGCGCCTGCGGCGCGGCGGCCGGCTCCTGGAGCCGGTACGAGGAGGACCTGGCGCTCGCGGCCGCGGCCGGCGCCAACGCGTTTCGCTTCTCCATCTCGTGGAGCCGGGTGGAGCCGGTCCGTGGCACGTTCGACGAGGCGGCGCTCGCGCGCTACCGGGCCGTGGTCGACGCGGCGGAAGCGCTCGGCGTCGAGCCCGTGGTCACGCTCTTCCACTACACGCACCCGGCGTGGTTCCACCGCGAGACGCCGTGGACGTCGCCGGCGTCGGTGGAGGCGTTCCGCCGCTTCGCCGCCCGCGTCGTGGCGGCGCTCGGCCCGGCCGTGAGGGTCTTCACGGTGCTGAACGAGCCGCTCGTGTCGTGGCTCGGCGGCTTCCTCGACGGGCAGATCCCGCCCGGCCTCTGCGATCGCCGCTCCGCGGGCCTCGCGCTCGAGCACCTGCTGCGGGCGCACGCCGCCGCGGCCGCGGAGGTCCGCGCCGCG
>CAYLNK010000280.1:0-9129 GCA_964384675.1 uncultured Holophagales bacterium
TGGCCGTGAGCGCCGGCGTCGGCGGCGGGGGCTCGAGGGGCGCCTCGTCGACCGCCCGTGCCGGGTCGGCGTGGAGCGGGTGCGTCAGGTCGAGGTGGCCCGCGAGCGTCTCGACGGGCTCGCCGCCCACGAGGAGCACGACCCGGGCGACGTCCGGCGCGTTCTTCGTGACCGAGAGCAGGAGGGAGGCGACGGCCCCCTCCTCCTCGTGCGTGCCCGTCTCCCAGCGCGGCGGGGGCGAGCCGTCGGCCGGGGCCGGGGGCGCGAGATCGAGGAAGACGAGTCCGTCCTTCATCCGGAAGGCACCGCGCACCGCCCACCCCTCGGGGAACGGCCGGAGCAGCTCGGGCCGGCGCGGTCCCTCGAGCACCGCCGCGGCGATCGACTTCAGAAAGGTCACCTCGTCGAGCGCGGCGGGAAGGTCGCGCGCCTCCGGGTGGAACCGCTCGTCCTCGGCCCCTTCGAAGTAGAGCGCCACGCGGCGGGGCGGGATCGGTGTGGGGGGAATGACCGGCGTCGGCCTCGCCGTCGGTGCGGGCGTCCGCTTCGGCGCGGGCCGGAGGCGCGGAAGGTAGTGCCGCCCGAGGAGCAGCGCCGACAGGAGCAGCACGAGCAGGCAGAGGAGCGCGAGGGCGAAACGGCGCGGCATGGGCGGCTGCGCGTCAGCGCCGCGCCGTGGACGGAGACGGCGCGAAGGGCACCGGCGCCGAGGTGTCGGCGGTCCTGAAGTACGTCTCGAGGCTCCCGCCGAGCGTCTCGGCGACCTGCTTGCGGAACTCCTCCGAGGCGAGCTTCTTCTCCTCCTCGGGGTTGGTGATGAAGGCGACCTCGACCAGGACGGCGGGCGCGTTCACACCGATCAGCACGCGGAACGGCGCCTGCTTCACGCCACGTGTGGTGATCGAGAGGAGCCGGTTGAAGTCCCCCTGGACGATCTCCGCCAGCCGAGCCGAGGCGGCGAGGTGCTGGTTCTGCGCCAGGTCCCAGAGGATCAGGTCGAGATCGCGCAGCGCGGCGTTCTGCTCCGCGGACGGGGTCGCCGTCGGCTCGGCCTTGTTCTCCAGCTCGGCCACGGCGGCGGCGGCGCGATCCGAGGCGTCGAGCGAGAGGTAGTACACCTCTGTCCCGTGCGCGGCCGCGGCGCGGGACGCGTTGCAGTGGATCGAGAGGAAGACGTCGGCCTTGGCCGCGTTGGCCGCCGCGGCCCGGTCGTCGAGGCCCACCGAAGCGTCCGTGTCGCGCGTCGTCAGCACGCGATATCCCTTCCGGGTCAACGCCTCCCGGATCGTCTTGACGAGCGCCAGCGTCGCGTCCTTCTCGAGGAGGCCCTCGGGTCCGGTCGCGCCGAGCTCGGTGCCGCCGTGTCCCGGGTCGAGCATCACCGTCCGGGTCACCGCGGCGGGCGCCGGCGTTGCCTGCAGACCCGGGAGGGGGGGCGCTCCCGGCGCCGACGTGGGCGGTGGCGCGAGCGGCGGGGCCGCGAGAGGCGGCGCCGTGACGTCCACCACGAGGCGGGGCGGGGCGCCCAGCGCGTAGACGTTCGTCGAGAGCCGCTTGTCCTTCAGGACCACCGCGAGCTCGGTGGGCCGGATCACGAGTCGCGCGACGCGGGGGTCGTCGACGATCCGCTCGGAGACGCTGGAGAGGAGTCGCACGCCCGACATCCGGAGGACGACCTGATCCTCGCCCTTCTCCACCTTGTACGAAGGCGGCTGCGAGAAGCGGAAGACGACCTTCGTGGTCGATTCGAGATCTGCGATCGAGGCCTCCACGGAGACCTCCGTCACGTCCGCGCGCCAGGCGGAGAGGACACGCCCCCCCTTCTCCCAGGCGAAGGAGGCGCCCACGACCGGGCCGACGACCTTCTGGAAGAACTCGAGCTCGGCGAACGCCGTGGCGCCGTCCACCACGACGGGCACGCTCAGCGTCACGAGACGGGTGTCGACGACCACGATCGAGGTCTCGGTGCCGAAGACCGCGGAGTGCTGCCGGAGCTTCATCTCGAACGAGCGCGTCTGCGGGTCGAACACGGTCTCTCCGCCCAGGGCGGCGACGACGTCGTTCACACAGAGGAGGGTCCGTCCCCCTGCCTCCTGGGACCGGATGACGAGCGAGGAGCCCTCGGGCGGCACGAAGCTGGCCGTGACCTGCGGGTCCGCCGCCACCCCGCGCGCGAGGAGCGCGGCGAGCAGAAGAGCTCCCGCCACCAGGGGACGTCGACTCACCCGCGGATTATGAGGGAAGCGGAAATGGTGGAGGCGGTCGCAACGGGGCCCAACCGTGCCCGAGATCGTCCTCGAGCCCGGCTTGGCGCCGTCACATCCGGCTTTTCTTCGCTCGACGCGCCTCGAGAAAGGCGATGTCCTCCGCGTCGCCCGGCGAGGAGCGGCTCGCCTGCGCGAGCTTCTTCAGGCGCAGGAGATCCGCTTCCGAGGCGACACTCCAGGTCCTCGATCGGACCTTGACGGTGGTCGCTCGCCGGGCGAGCGCTGAGGCGGGTAGAGGGAAGTCGAACAGCAGGTCCACGCGCAGCCCCGTTGCCGGGGCGAGGAGGTACGCGCTCGCGGGCGCGTCCAGCCGGAGCCGGGCGGCGGCTACCCGCCGATTGCCGATCGTTGCCGTCACTTCGCCCTCGGCGCTGACCCGCGAAGCGAGCTCGAAGCCCCGGTCGTAGAGGACGTCGACCAGGCGGCCGAGCGCCTCGCCGGGACGGGCGATCAGGATGTCGAAGTCTCTCGTGACACGTCGCGACCCGAGCACCACGAGGGCCATGCCGCCGACGAGGACGGGCTCGAGGCCGAGCTCGGCCAGCGCCTCGACCACGCTACCGACGGCGTCGAGATGCCCGATCGGCTCGTTCATGTCAGCTTCGGCGCTCGTAGAGGCCCGGCAGCCGTCCGGCAAAGGTCTTCATACGCAGGACCTTTCGCGCCTCCCCCCGCAGCTCCACGACCGCCGCGGCGTAGAGGAGGTTCTCGACGAGGCGCCGTTCCGCGAGAATCGAGCGCTGACGAGCCTGTCCGCCGAGCGATGCGATGTGACGGCGCCGCTCGGGGGACAGGCGGCTTGCCCGGACGCGTCCTCCGCGCCGCCCCATCGCCCGGGCCATGGCTCCAACATCCATCGACGCATTCTACTTGGCGCTAAGCAGGGCCGATCCGGCCGGCCGATGGCCCGGCCACGACCTCTCGCGCCTGAAGCCGGGATTGGGGCGGGTCGCGCGGATCGACGGTTCGTGTGGAGAAGCCTCGAGGCCAGGAGATGCCAGCCGGTCGGCGCACCTTCAGGCGCGGAACGAACGCGAGACCCAACCCCCTGGAGATCGAACCCGCCACCGGTCACCCGAGGCGGGCTCGAGCGCTGGCAGGGTGACGAAAAGCCCGGAGGGGACGCGTTCCGAGCGCCGAGGGGCCGTATTCAAGGCGTCGGCAAGGGCGCCAGCGGGTTGCGGGCGATCTCGGCGTTGCGAGGCCCTCAGCGGAGAGCCTACTCCGGGGGTCGGGCCTCGCGCCTTGACCTCGCCGCGCAAGCCCCTGGCGCACGACCCCTCCCGGTTCTTCATCCCCCTGCTAGGAAATGGTGGAGGCGGGGGGAGTCGAACCCCCGTCCGAGATGTCCGAACGTCGAGATTCTCCACGCTCAGCCCGGACTTGTTTTTTAGCCGCCGCGCCTTCGAGTCCGGGCAGCCGGGCGCGGCAGCGAGCCCTCGAGGCTCTCGGGCTCACCCTTCGGACAGCGGGGTGAGCCCCAGCCTGGCTTTGGCGTCGAGAGGCGGAGCGCTCCAGGCTGGCTCCCCGCCCCCCGTCACGGCTCTATTTAGGCCGCGAGTGCGAGTTCGCTGTTGTTGGCAGCTGTGTTTGCCGTCGTTTTTACGAGTCGAACGGCCTGCTCGGCGTGCTCCTCGATCGCTGGATGTCCCGTCGAAACCGGTACGCCCCCGATCCGGATTCCACTGTAGCACCCCGCGCAAGGGGGCCTCCTCCTTGACCTCTCCCGACCGGTCCTCTACCTTGGCCGCCGATGACCGTCCGGAAGAGCCCTCCCTCCGTCCTCGTCGTCGTCACCACCGTCGGGACCGAAGAGCAGGCCCTCGACATCGCGCACCACCTCGTCCAGAACCGCCTGGCGGCCTGCGTGAACATCGTGAGGAACGTTCGCTCGGTCTTCCGCTGGAAGGGGAAGGTGAGCGACGACGGCGAGTTCATGCTGATCGCCAAGACGGTCGAGGGCCAGTTCGAGGCCGTCCGCTCGGCGATGAAGGAGCTCAACGCTTACGAGCTGCCCGAGATCCTCGGCTTCCCCGCCAACTTCGCCGACCCGGCGTTCGCCGCGTGGGTGGCGGAGTCGTCCACGGGGGAGGTCGTCGAGGAGGAGGAAGAGGTCGAGGCGCCCTAGGGCGCGGCCCTACACACCCACCAGGGCGTGCTCCAGGTCCGCCAGGATGTCCTCGACGTCCTCGATCCCCACCGACACTCTCACGAGCCCCGGCGTGATGCCGCGCCGCAGCCGCTCCTCCGGCTCCACGCTCGCGTGGGTCATCGAGGCCGGGTGCGAGATGAGGCTCTCGACGCCGCCGAGCGACTCGGCGAGCGCGCAGATCGTCACGCGGTCGAGAAGCCGCTTCGCGGCGTCGACCGAGCCGAGGTCGAACGAGATCATCCCGCCAAAGCCCGTCATCTGGCGCGCCGCCAGCGCGTGTCCGGGGTGCGACGACAGGCCGGGATAGATGACGCTCTCCACCTTCGGGTGCTTCTCCAGCCACGCCGCGACGGTGCGTCCGTTGGCGTCGTGGGCGCGCATCCGCACCGGCAGCGTCTTGATGCCGCGGGTGACCAGGAACGAGTCGAACGGCGACAGGATCCCGCCCATGGCGTTCTGGGCGAAGCCGATCTTCGCCCCGTCGCCCGCGTCGGCGCAGATCACGGCGCCGCCCACCGAGTCGGAGTGGCCGTTGAGGTACTTCGTGGTCGAGTGGACGACGACGTCGCAGCCGAACGCGAGGGGCCGCTGGAAGAACGGGGTCGCGAACGTGTTGTCGACCAAGACCCGCAGCCGGATCCCCCGTCCGGCCTCGGTCTCCCGAGCCAGCGCCGACAGGGCGGCGAGGTCGGAGATCTCCATCGTCGGGTTCGTCGGCGTCTCGATGAACAGCATCCGCGTGGCCGGCGTGAGCGCCTGCCGCACGACGTCGAGGCTCGTGGTGTCGACGTAGTCGAACGTGACACCGAAATTCGCGAGCACCTTCGAGAAGAAGCGGTACGTCCCGCCGTACGTGTTCCGGCTGACCAGCACGTGGTCGCCGGCCGACAGGAACGTCATCATCAGCGTCGTCGTGGCGGCCATTCCCGATGCGAACGCGTGCCCGGCGGCGCCCCCCTCCAGAGAGGCGAGAAGCTGCTCGAGCGCGAGGCGCGTGGGATTCTTGGTGCGCGCGTACTCGTACCCGTCACGCGGGCGGCCGAAGCTCTCCTGCACGTACGTCGACGTCTGGAAGATCGGGACGGTCACCGCGCCCGTGGTCGGCTCCGGCTCCTGGCCGGCGTGGATGCAGAGGGTCGAGAAACCGCTCAATCGAAGATCCCCTTGCTCATGTAGCGTTCCGCGGAGTCCGGCAGGATCGTGACGACGCGCTTGCCCGGGCCGAGACGGCGGGCGATGCGCCGGGCCGCCGCGGCGTTCGCGCCGGACGAGCCGCCCACCAGGAGCCCCTCGAGGCGCGCGATCTCCTTGACCGAGGCGAACGCCTCGTCGTCGGGGATCATGACGACCTCGTCGATGAGGGAGCGGTCGAGGACCTCCGGGAGGAACGACATCCCGATCCCCTCCACCTTGTGCGAGCCGCACGGCCCGCCGCCCAGGATCGAACCCTGCGGCTCGACGGCGACGCACAGCAGGCCCGGGAGCTTCTCGCGCAGGTAGCGGGCGACGCCGACGAACGTACCGGACGAGCCGCAGCCGATGGCGATGGCATCCAGCCGGCCCTCGGTCTGCTCCCAGATCTCGGGAGCGGTCGTCTCGTAGTGCGCCCGCGGGTTCGAGGGGTTCGCGAACTGCTGCGGAACGTACGCGCCCGGGATCTGTGCGGCGAGCTCGAACGCCTTCCGGATCGCCCCCTGCATCCCGTCGTCGTTGGGGGTGGTGACGACGGTGCCGCCGAGCGCCCCCATCACCTTCTGCTTCTCGATCGAGTACTTCTCGGGGACGCAGAGGATCACGCGATAGCCGCGCGCGACACCCACGAGGGCGAGGCCCACGCCGGTGTTGCCGGCGGTCGGCTCGATGAGGGTGCCGCCGGGCTTCAGCTTCCCCTCGCGCTCGGCGTCGCGGATCATCCCGACCCCGAGCCGGTCCTTCACGGACCCGCCCGGATTCAGGAACTCGCACTTCCCCCACACCTCGGCGCCGTCGGGCGCGTAGCGGGAGAGGCGGACCATCGGTGTGTTGCCGATCAGCTCGAGGGCCGAGTCGACGACGGTGAGGGGTCGGGCGACGGTGGTGGCAGTCATGAGGTTCCGATATTCAAGGACGGGACCAGCCCGGAAAACCCGCCCGTAGAAGAAAAGACGGCCGCCGGAACGGAGTCCCGGCGGCCGCTCGAAGGCCAGTGTGTTACACGCCCGACCCCAGCGTCACCCGCGAGGAATCAGGCCGCGGAACCGCGTGGCCCACGGCAACGTCTCTCGACGGGGACCGCAGGCCGCGCAGCGGCCGAGGGATGGGATCGACGAAGGCCCCCCCTCGGGCGGTCCGCAGGCCGCGCAGCGGCCGAGGGGAAGGTAGGGAAACCCGCATGACGGGTTTCCCGAAGCCCGCGCTAGCGGGCGCTAGCCCGCCGGTCGCGGTAGCAGTCGCGGCAATAGACGGGCTTGCCGTTCGTGGGGTTGAAGGGGACCTGGGTCGCCTTGCCGCACGCGTCGCAGGTGACGTTGTAGAGGGTCCGGGCGCCGCCGTCCCCGAAGCCGCCGCTCTTCCGCTTGTCGCGGCAGATCTTGCAGCGCTTGGGCTCGTTGGAGAAGCCCTTCTGAGCGTAGAACTCCTGCTCGTTCGCCGAGAAGATGAAGGGCGCGCCGCAATCGATACAGGCGATGGTCTTGTCCGTGTACATCGTGACTCCGTGGCCCCCGGAAATACTCCGTTCCGGAGACCTGATCTTGGATTCAGGCAGCCAGCGTCCGAGCCATCCGGCTCAGGCGCTCCGCCTCGTGGTCTGGGAAACCTTTACCGGCTCCGGGACGTCGGGAGGCATCGGTGGGGCCGTTTCCCGAATGGGGCCCCGCGGGTTGGGAATGGGAAGGAACCTCCTCTGTCCGTTGAAATCCTGGCGCCGAACGAGGTTTCCGGGAATGGGACCACGGTAAGCCACGGGCCGATGTGACTATGAGAAAGGAGTTTCGGAAAAGAAGCAAGGGAAAAGCGAACCGTCACCGGCCGGCTGCCGGGCCGTGCTCGCACGCGACCAGGTCCACGATCTGACGCACCTCCTCGTCCCTGAGGACGTGGTCGCTCTCCTTGGCAGCCCGGAAGATCTCGTCCACGACCGGCTCCTCCGCGGTCAGCCCGTGCTCGTGGAGCCAGTGGACGACGTTCGAGACGCCCGACATGAACCCGATCTCGATCCGCTGGTTCGTCCCCACCATCGCCGCCGGGACGCCCGAGTAGACGCGGTCGACCAGCCAGTCGTCGCCCTTCCTCTTCGCCTTGATGATCGCCGCGGCGTGGACGCCCGTCGCGGTGCGGAACGCGTCCTCCCCGAAGACGGGGTAGTTGCTCGGGACCGGGAAGCCGGTGGCGCGAGCGGCGGCGTCCACGTAGCCGCGCAGGGGCGTGAGGTCGTTGTCGATGTAGCCCATCAGGCGGAGGTTCACCAGGAGCTGGTCCATCGCGCAGTTGCCGACGCGCTCGCCGACGCCCAGCGCCGTGGCGTGGACGCGGTCCACTCCCGACGTCATCGCGGTGATCGTGTTGATCACCGCGAGCCCCCGGTCGTTGTGGCCGTGCCAGTCGATCTTGACGTCCTCCCCCAGCTCCTGCACGAGCTGGCGGATGTACGGGATCAGGTTCCGGACGCCGCGCGGGGTGATGTGCCCCACGGTGTCCGCCACGCAGATCCGCGTCGCGCCGGCGCCGATGGCCGTCCGGTAGAGGCGGCGGATCGTGTCCGGCGTCGCGCGCGTCGTGTCCTCGGTGACGTACATGACGGGCAGCCCGTGGGCGACGGCGTAGGTGACCGCCTCCTCGGTGAGCTTCAGCATCTGGTCGATCGACCAGCCTTCCGCGTACTGGCGGATGGCCGAGCTGCCCATGAAAGCCGACACCTCGATCGGCATCCCCACGGTGTCGGCGATCCGGACCAGAGCCTCGATGTCGGCCACCACCGTCCGGACGGCGCAGTTGGGTCGGATCGGGAGCTTCGCGCTCTGGATCTCGCGGCAGAGCGCGACGATGTCGGCGCAGGCCCGCGCACCGGAGCCGGGGAGCCCGAGGTCGGCGCTCCGGATGCCGAGCGCGGCCATCCGGTGGAGGAGGTCGACCTTCTCGCCGATGGAGGGGTCCCTCGCGGACGGGGACTGGAGCCCGTCGCGCAGCGTCTCGTCGTCCAGCTCCACCGGTGTCGCTCGGTGCGGGTAACCCGTGCCGGCGACGTTCCAGTCGTAGATGAGGTCGCTCCGCTGGGGGTTGCCGCTGTCTCGCATCGCTCGCCTCCGGCTCAGACGTGGTGGACGGGGCCTCCGCCGGCGCCGGCGGCGTGCAGGGTTCGGGTCACGTACACGGGGACCATCTCGCGGCGCCAGGCCGGATCGCCCGGGACGTTCGCGAGCGTCGGGCATTGCCGGTGGGCGGCCAGAGCGACCTCGCGGACGGCGTCGTCGAACCCGGGCTGGCCCGGCGTCGTGCCGACGAGGGCCTCGACCCGCGCCACCCGCTTCGGGCGCGCGGCGAGGGCCGTCAGGACGAGGTCGCCCCTCTCGACCCGGCCGTCGTGGTCGAGGTCGAGCCGGGCGGCGACGCCCAGGAGCGGGAAGTCGATCGAGCCGCGCTCACGCAGCTTCCCGTACGCTCCGCGGTGCCCGGGCGGCGTCGGCGGCACGCGCACGGCGACCAGGATCTCGCCCGCGGCGAGCCGGCTCG
>CAYLNK010000281.1:0-9052 GCA_964384675.1 uncultured Holophagales bacterium
GCGGGTGGAGGCGGGGGCGCGGCCTTCGGAAAGAGTCCGTCGAGCGTACCCGCCTCGACCCAGTCCTTCAGGCCGTCCCGCCAGACCAGGGTCGACTTCTTGAGCTTCCCCTGGCTCGCGAGGCTCGCGAGCGCGTCACGGTCGACGGGGCCCTCGGTGGCGTCCCCGATCGCGTAATACCACTGATCAGCCATGCCGTGAGGCTATCGAATCGCCTCCCCCTCCGCCACCTCGGCGACCGTCAGCACGGCTCCCGCCGAGTACGCGTTGAACTCCGGGGCGTACATCGACTGGACCGTCGCCGGGCCGACCCGGAAGGTGCCGGCCATGTTCGCGCGAAGCCGGTACTTGAACGTGTACTCCCCTACCGGCAGGCGCTCGAAGAAGAAGTTCGAGCCGCTGTCGCGCGTCTCCTCGTACCAGACGATCCCGAGGTCCCAGCGGAATCGCGAAACCGCGTTTTCCGGCTCCAGGCCGGCCGCACGCGGGTCGCGCAGGTGGACGTACTCCGCCTCGTGCTTCGAGCGGAGCGACAGCTGTACCTCGATCTGGTCCCCGACGGCCAGCGGCGTGCCGTCCGCGAGCGGCTTGAGGACGACCTCCTTCCCCTGCGTCTCCCGCTTGAAGTAGCGGCGGGAGACCTGGAAGAAGTCGCCGCTCTCCGCCTCGACCGCGCGGTCCGTGGAGAAGTGCCACGTGGCGGAGGCGAACGCGAACCCCTTGCTCTCCTTCTCGACCACCACCGTGGAGTCGGCCTTCGGGTCGAGCTTGTCACCCGGCACCACGATCTGGTTCTTCTTCCCGGTGTACCGCTCGGGGTCGAACGTGAACGACACCTTGCGGGACCCGACCGTCACCGTCGCGTCCTCGGGGATCCCGAGCGCTCCCTCGGCGTCCAGATAGTGGATCAGCGAGTAGATGACCTCGGCGGTGGCGCGGGTCGACTTCCACTGGTTGAGCTTCTTGTTGAGGAGGAGCCACTGGACGAGTCCGTCCCGTCGCGCGTCCTTCGGTGTGAGCTCGGTGACCGTTCGAAGGGCGAAGGCGTGGGTCTCGATCGTGTCCCGGTACCAGAGCCAGGAGCGGTCCTCCTGCGCCCAGAACGTACCCTGCTCCTCGTTGGTCTTCGCGGAGTCCATCACGCTGTCCCACACCAGACGCGCGTCGGACGGGCGGCCCATCCGCTGGAGGGTCAGGGAGAGGTACCCTTTCAGGAACGGCGTGTGCTGCTTCCAGTGCTTGAAGGAGAACGCCAGGATCTGGCGGCGCTCGTCCTCGGAGAGCGCGCCGCCCGTCCAGCCGGCGTCCGGGTAGCACGACGCCACGTAGTTGAGGAAGGTCAGGAACTCCCAGCCGGCGTCCTCGCGCATCATCCGCTGGAGGTCGTCGCGGAAGTAGCCGGCCAGGTACGCCCAGGCGCGCTGGACCATGTCCCGCGGCACGTCGACCTTGAACTCCACCGCCTTGGCGAGGCCGTGCGCGATGTAGAGCGTCATGTACGGCGACGGCGGCCCGCCCGGCCACCACGGGAACGCCCCGTTCGCCGTCTGCGCCTTGCGCAGCTTGGCGAGGGACGACTCCCGGTCGGCCTTCGCGATGCGGGGGTCGAGGACGTTCGTCAGGCCGTATCCGGCGTCGGTACCACCCCTTCCGGTCTCGAGCCACGGCGACTCCTCGAGCGACATCTTCCGATTCGGGTCCGCCGCGTCGAAGCTCTCGAGCGGTGTGTCACGCGTCGACATCTGCTGGGCCATTTTTCCGATGGCCGGGTACCGCGCGTAGAGGCTCGAGACGATGCCGGTCGAGACGAAGCGGTTGAGGGTCTGCTCGGTGCACTCGTACGGGTAGTTGACCAGGTACGGCAGGGCCTGGAGGACCGTGTAGAAGAGCTGGGCGTCGACCGTGACGACGAGCTGCTCGTTGATCCGGGTCGGATCGTCGTCGGCGCGGAGGTCCGGGAAGTCGAGGCTCTTGCGGTCCTGGTTCCGCAGCGTGACGAACCGGGACTGCGCGAGATGGACCCGGCTCGGCAGGACGGGGAGCGGGCGCAGCTCGCCGTCGCTGACGTCGCCGGAGACGGCGGTCACGCGGAACGCGACCGTGCGCACCTTCTTCGGGACGGTCATCGGGAACGAGAGGCTCGTTCCCCCGCCGGCCTTCACGGTGAAGGGCTGATCGAGCTTCGCCTTCACGCCGAACTCCCCCGCGACGCTGGCGTCCGTCTCGGGGTCGATCAGGTCGAGCTTCAGCGTCCCGGTGAGGTCGCGCTCCGATGCGTTGTTGACGACGACCCTGACGATCGCCTGATCCCCTTCCCGGAAGAACCGCGGGACGTAAGGGCGGACCATCAGCTCCTTGACGCTGCGGGTCTCCTTCTTCAGCGAGCCGGCCTTCAGGTCCCGCGTCACCGCGTGGACCCAGACGTTCCACGACGTCACCGAATCGGGGACCGTGAACTCGATCGCGGCGGAGCCGTCCGCCGTGGTGAGGAGCTGCGGGCGCCAGAAGGCGGTCTCCGAGAAGTCGCTCCGGAGGGGCACCGGGGCGTCGGGCGCGCCGCCGTCCGCCCGCTTCAGGGCGTCGACGGCTCCGGAGGCGTCGCCCTCCTGCTTCAGCTTGCCGTCCGCGACGACCGCGTCCGCCTTCTGCTCCATCACGGGCGCTTCCGCGGTGGCCAGGGAGGCCGGCTTGCCCGCCGGCATCGGCGGCGCCGGCGCGGCCATCCGCATCACGGCTCCGTCCTTCATCCCGCCGCGTCTCCGGCCGGGTCCCCCGATTCCGTAGCCGTCGAACACCACCATCCGGTCGGGCGCGACCGACGGCGCGCCCGGCAGGTCCGCGAATCGCGCGCCGAAGAGCCACATCCCGCCGGCCTGACCGAGGCTGGCGTGCGCCGACAGCGTCGTGGCGCGGCGTGGATAGAGCGACAGCGGGCTCGACGGCACATGCGGTCCGAAGAGGTCGAGGCTCCGGTCGTACATGTAGGCGAGGACCTCGGCGGCGCCCGCCTCCGCCGGAGAGCCGGACGGGGTCTTGACGGTAACGCGCCACGTCTCCTTCGCACCGGGGCGGATGCGGTCGCGGAACGTGGCGAGCTCGACCTTCAGCTCCCTGTCGTCCCACGGGACGAAGACGTGCTGGGCGATCTCCATGAGCTGGTGATCCCGCAGGAGGAGCAGCGAGACGCCGAAGCCTCCGCGTTCGATCTCCCGGGAGACCGGGATCTCGACGATTCCGCTCTTTCCCGACGTGAGTACCCGCCGCTCGTCGAGCTTTCCGCCGCGGAAGACGTCCAGGAAGAGGACTTGGTCCTTCAGGCCGGACGCCACGAGGAGCCGGGCCGTCTTCCCGAATGGAACCGACGTCGACTCCGCGACGAGCGCGGCCGGCACGGCGAGGGGCGTCTCCTTGCCGGCGACGATCAGCTCCTTCTGTGTGGCGTACGTCTGGCCGAAGTCGTCGACGGTCTCGTACCGGAGCCGGTAGGCGCCCGGCGCGAGGCGCTCGAAGGCGACGGGGGCGATCCCCTTCGCGTCGTGGGCCGCGCCGCCGCGCGCCACCTCGTCGCCGTCGGCCCACGCCCGGAGCGTCCGCTCGAGGGGCTCCAGCCCGCCCCAGCGAGGGCGGAGCCGGTCGCCCGGCGTGGTGACCGCGCCGGGAACCTCCGGTGCGTCGATCGGCTGATCGGCTGGCGCGACGGTCGTCTCGGGCTGTCGCAGCCTCAGAAGCCGCCACGTCCCCTTGCCGGCCCGGGGCGTGCCGTCGAGGTCGGTCCGCACGATCCGCACCGACGACTTCCCCTCCGGGAGGAACCCGGTGTCCGACTCGACGCGGGCCTCGACGGCGACGAACCCGAGCCTCACGGAGCGTGTGGCGGAGCGGGTCTCGCCCCCCTCGTCCGTCACGTCGGCGGTCACCTCGTACCGGTACGTCACGTCCTTCTTCGAGCCGGCGAGGCGGGCATCGGCCTCCGCCAGGAAGGCCAGCTCGAACGTGCCGTCCTCCGCCAGGCCGGAACGTCCGCTGGCGATCACCTGGCCGCGATCCGTCCCGCCGTCGCCACGCCACCACCACCACCACCACGGGTAGACCGCGGATCGGGTCACCTTCCAGGCGACGGTTCCGCTGGCGACGGGGAGACCGAAGTAGTAACGGGCCTCACCCTTCAGTGTGGCCTTCGCGTTCAGGCGGAGCGGGCTCGCCGGCTCCTTGAAGGTGGCCTCGAACGTCGGTCGCTTGTACTCCTCGACGCGGATCGACGACGAGCCCGTCAACGAGCACTCGACGCGCCACCGTCCCAGAGGTCGGCCCGTCGGGATCGTGAACTCCCCGGCCGCGGTGCCGAACGCGTTCGTCTTGACGGGCTGGGATTCCACGCGCTGGTTGTTCGGGTCGACGAGCCAGACGGTCGCCGCCGCCTCCGGCTTCGTCCGGTACGACGCGTCGACGCCCGAGAACGCGACGACCTTCCAGGCGATGCGCTGCAGGGGGCGGTAGATCGACCTGTCGGTGTAGACGAGCGAAGCTGTCCGCTCGGACGGCTCCGCCGGCCGCTGGAGCGTCAGGTAGCTGGCGTCGAGGGCGAGGTCCGCCCCCTTCTTCCCGAAGAGGAAGTGCGCCTCCCAGCTCGCCCCGGTCGCGCGGGGACCGAAGCGGACCGAGCCGGACGGGCCGGACGTCTGCGTCTCGACGCGGTGGTGTCCCTGCTGCCAGTCGTACTTGAAGAGCGCCACCTCCACGCCCGCGACGGGACGCCCGGTCTCTCCCGAGAGTGTCCGGACCTCGACGTTCCCGCTCCCGTCGGGCCGCGTCACGAGGACGAGGTCCGAGACGACGAGGTGCGCGGCGACGACCCGGTTGTCGTCGGTCCGGAAGTCGCGGCGCGCGGACGCCACGACCACGTACGCGCCGGCCTTCTTCAGGGGCGGCACCACGAAGGTGCGATGCGATCGGTAGTCGGGCGTGGCCGGCAGCGCGGTTCGCCACTCGGCGATCGGCTGCGACCGCGCGAGCGTCTCCAGCTCCTGGCCGTTCGGCATCAGGTTGTAGTCGCGCGCGCTCGAGATCCGCTTCTCCAGGTCGAACGGGAAGGCCCGGAAGAAGAGCTCCGGCAGGTTGCGGTGGTTCAGCTCCAGCGAGCGCCGGCCGGCGCCGTCGGCCTGCATCGCCGTCATCTGGTAGTCGGGCGCCTCGATCGACTTCACGATCGCGAGGCACTGCTGCCCGCCGACGCTCGACGGGTGCGCCGCGAGCCCGCGCTGGGCGGCGGCCCGCGCCCTCACCAGCGCGTCGGGAGCGTCCACCGACCGCAGCAACGTGGCCTGGAGCGCCGCCCCCGTGGACCACCACGGCAGCTCCTGGTCCGATCCGAGCCGGCGTTCGAGCGCGGTCCGCACGGCCTCCCGGTCGGAGACCTCCGTGTACGCCGTGTGGAGGCGCCGGTACAGCTCGAGCCTGGCCTCGAGGGCAGCCTCGCGGCGCCCCGCCGCCGCGTGCCACGCCTCGAGGTCGCGCAGGAGGGCGTCGATCCGCACGACCGGATGCACCGCGGGGTCGCCGACCGCGGCGTCGCGCTTCCGGGCGTCCGAGAGGAGCGGCCCGATCGGGACCTGGTAGAGCCCGTTCGACTGCTCGGGCGTCCAGCCGTTCGAGTCGGCCAGGAACTCGGTGAACAGGTACGTCACGGCGTCGCGAAGGGTCCCGCGGACTCCGGGCGGGTAGCTCCCGGGCTCGAGCGTCCCCTTCAGCCGGGTGACCGGGAGGTCTCCCAGCTCGGCCCGGCCGGCCCACACCTCGTGGAACGCCTTCAGCGCCTCGTCGTGGATCTGGCCCTTCGTCCACGCCTTCAGGTCGACGACCCCCTTCGTCTCCACCCTCTCGCGCTTGCCGATCTCCCAGGCGTACGCCTGCTCGTAGGTGAGGAGCGCGTGGGCATAGACGAGGTTCAGCGTCGCGCGCGAGAGGGGCGAGGCCGGCCACGCCTGGTCCTTCAGGAACCGCACGGCGGTCTCGTAGCCGTCGAGGGCGATCCGGATCTGGACCTCCTTCACGAGGGCCTTCGTCAGCTCGGCGTCGTCGCCCCGGCGGCGGGCGTCGTCGCGGAGGGACGCGACCTTGCGCGACGCCTCCTCCATCTTCTGCTCCGAGAGGAGGCGGTCGACCTCCTTCCAGCCCGATTCCCCGCTCGTCACGGTGGCTCCCTTCTGCGCGGTCACGGCCGGGCCCCGGGGGGTGCGCTTCGGCGTCGCCGCGCCGTGGACCGGCATCGCGAGGAGGAGCGTGGCGGTGGCGAGCGCGGTTCCGAGCCCCCGGGTCGATCGTGTGGTGCTCATGTCGGGAGTCTATGACCCGACAGGCGCCGCCCCGGTTCCCGCTACCGGAGCAGGCGGAAGGCGGCGATGGCGATCAAGCGGGCCTCGGACGGAGCCCGGGCCGAAAGCCGCTCGCACAGGACCGGCCAGTTCCGCGGCGTCACGCCGTAGGGCCTGAGCGGCGCGAGCCAGTCCTCCGGGGAGAGCCCCTTCAGGCTCGCCCGCTCCTTCAGCAGCAGCTCCCCCCACTCCGGACGGGGGCGCCCGCGCAGGTCGATCGCCGTCGTCTCGAAGCCGTCGGGCGAGGTGCGCAGAAAGAGGAGCCCGTCCCCGGCGACTCCGGCCTTTTCCAGCTTGACCAGGGCGACCCGCCCGCGCGGACCGTCCTCCATCTCCTGGAAGACGCCCTCTACGAGAGGGTGTCCGGACGCGAAGAACTCCAGCTCCTCGCGGTCCACGGCCTCCTCGCGGTCGAAGGTGCCGAGCCACCGGGTGCCGCCCGTCACTCCCGGCAGGTGCTCGACGATGGCGTCCGAGCCGAACTCCACGTACCAGGAGCGCCGCCCTGTCCGCGCGCGCCGCTCGAAGCCGAAGAGGTCGCACGCGCCGAGCGTGAAGGCCTCGGTGTCGGCGTCCAGGCTCTCCGGGATGCGGGACAGGATGCCCTCCGTCTTCTCCGCGCGGAACCCGTCGGCGTGAAGGTGGTGATAGACGGCTTTCTGCCGCGCCCCGACCGCTTCGCGCACCTCGGCCGCGATCTCGGCCACGGGGAGCGAAGCTCCCGTCCGGGCCTTCTTCATCGCCTTGTGGATCGCCTGCTCCACGTGGGAGAGCGACCGTTCCAGCCCCCCGAGCGGCTCGCGGAAGAGGCCGATCGCCTCGTACAGGGCGACGAGCTCCGCCCCGAAGCCGGAGGCCGGACGGAAGTAGACGATCTCCACGGGCAGGGTGCGGTTGATCCGGTCCAGCCGGCCGATCCGCTGCTCCACCTGCGCGGGGTCCGGGGGCAGGTCGAAGAGGACGAGGCGCCGGCAGAACTCGAAGTTCCGGCCTTCGCCTCCGCATTCCGTCGAGATCAGGAGCGCCGGCCCCTCGGGCCGCCGGAACTCGGCGACCTCGAGGTCCCGCCGGTCCACGGACAGCTCCTCGTGGAAGACCGCGACGCGACGGCGCGTCGCGGTCTCGAGGCGCGCCTTCAGCGCGTTCAGCGTGTCGCGGTCGTGGCAGAAGACGAGCGTCTTCCCCTCGTCGGGGCCGCCCCGCGAGAGGGCCGTGGCGTGCTCGACGAGCCACTCCACCCTCGGGTCGTCGCCGTCGGCGAGGCCCGCGGCCGGAAGGGGGCGGTCGAGGTCGACGGGCTGCGGGACGCGCGGCGGCAGGCCGCCGATGTCGACGCGCCGCGTGGCGCTCGTGCAGGGAGGCAGCGGCACGTCCCGCTCGAGCGAGGCCACGAACTCCGTCTCGGATCGGTAGGCGTCCGGACGCGCGAGCTCGAGCAGCGTGAAGAAGCCGTTGGTGTCGGCCTCGAGCGGCGTCGCCGAGAGGAGGAGGAGATGCCGCGTCGCTCGCGCGAGCGGGGCGATGGCCCGGTACGCCGCGTTCCCGGGGTCGCCGGCGAGCCGCTCGAGCCGGTGCGCCTCGTCCACGACCAGGAGGTCGAGGCCGGCCTTCTCGGCCTGCTTCACGAGACGGGGATCGGCCTCCAGGTCCTCGAGCGCGATCACCGAGCGCCGGTGCGCCTCGAACGGGTTGAATCCGGGACCGTGGTCGGTGACGACGTCGTCCCGCCGCTTCTTGTCGAGGAGGACGAAGTTCTGGTGGAACTTCCGGTACAGCTCGCCGAGCCACTGCACGGTGAGCGTCGCCGGCGCGACGACGAGCGTCCGGTCGGCCCGCTCGGTTCGTAGGAGCCGCGACAGGATGAGGCACGCCTCGATCGTCTTGCCGAGGCCGACCTCGTCGGCGAGGAGCCACCGCACCGGGTCCGACGCCGTCGCGCGTTCGGCCACGTGCAGCTGGTGCGGGTAGATGCGGATGCGGCCGCCCAGGAACGACCCGAGACCGCGAGCCTGCCGCACGCGTGCCAGGAGCAGGCCCGACAGGCGATTCCGGAACGCCGAGGCCCGGTCGTTCTCGAGCGCCGCCAGCCGCTGCAGCGGGTCGTCCGGCAAGGAGAGGGGCCACAGCTCCGAGCCCGATGCCACCGTCCCGTCGGCGAGCCGATAGCGGTCTTCGAGGCGCTCCTCCACCACGGTCTCGACGCCGCTCGCCTCGACGCGCACCTTCTGGCCGGGCACGTAGAGGAGCGGGCGAAGGGCCGAGTCATCGGCCGCCAGCGTCAGCTTCGTGTCCGTCTTCGGGAAGTGCACGACGAGGCGCCGCCCGACCAGCTCCACCACTCGTCCCGGGCCGAGATCCGGGTTGAATTTGTGGACGAGCTTGTCGTTCAGCTTGAAGGGGGGACGGGGCGGGGCCTTGGTCGCCATCGGGGGTCCGCATGGTGCCCGTGGCGGCCCATTCCGGCAAGCGGGATAATCGTGTCGATGAAGTTCCGCCGGGATCTCGACGCCGAGGTGGCGAAGTTCTTCAAGGGGACGCCGGACGAGCGCGTGGCCCGTGCGCTCCGGCTCGGCCGGCGGGGCGTCGACGTCTTCCTGGCGTCGCTGCCACCGGGCACGCCGCGCTCCGTCGCCGCCGAGATGCTGCGCAGGGGCAGGCAGGCCGACCGGCGCCGCTCGCCC
>CAYLNK010000282.1:0-3593 GCA_964384675.1 uncultured Holophagales bacterium
GTCGCGCGTCACGCCGCCTCCAGGAGACCGGCGACGCGGAGGGCGTCCTCGACGGCCGCGTGATGGACCGGCGAGAGCGGCACCAGCGGAAGGCGAAGCGTTCCGCCGCACAGGCCGAGCCGGGCGAGCGCCCACTTCACCGGGATCGGGTTCGACTCCCGGAAGTTCGCGCGCATCAGCGGGAAGAGGCGGGCCTGGAGCGCCGCGGCCCGGGCGCGATCCCCGTTCAGCCCCGCGGTGATCAGCTCGACGTAGAGGGCGGGCGCCTCGTTCGAGACGACGGCGATCACACCGTCGGCGCCGCACGCCACCATCGGGAGCGCGAGGGAGTCCTCGCCCGAGAGGACCGCGAAGCGCTCGGGCCGCGACCTCAGGATCTCGCACGCCTGGTCGAGGTTGCCCGAGGCCTCCTTCACGGCCGCGAAGCGCGGGTCCTCGGCCAGGGCGAGGACGGTGTCGGGCAGCATGTTGACGCCCGTCCGTCCCGGCACGTTGTAGATCACGACGGGCAGCTCGCCCGCGTCGGCGACCGCCTCGAAGTGCTCGATCAGGCCGCGCGGCGTCGGCTTGTTGTAGTACGGCGTGACGACGAGGAGGCCGTCCGCGCCGACGGACCGGCATCGGGCCGCGAGCCTCTGCGACTTCTTCGTGTCGTTCGACCCGCACCCCGCGATGACGAGCACGCGACGCGAAGAGGCGCGCGCCTCCTCCACCGCGACCGCCACGACCCGCTCGTGCTCGTCCGGCTCGAGCGTCACCGCCTCGCCCGTCGTTCCGCACGGGACGAGCCCCGTCACGCCGCCGGCGATCTGCCGCTTCACCAGGACGCGCAGCGCCGCCTCGTCCAGGTCACCGCCCTCCGTGAACGGCGTGACCAGGGCGGTGAAGACTCCGGACAGCCGGGTGGCGGGCTCGCTCGCGGTCATATCGTTCTCCTCTCGAAGAAGTCGTCCAGCGTGACGGGGCCGGTGAGACCGGACCGGAGCAGCCACTCCGCCGCCTGCACGGCCCCGCCCGCGAAGATGGCGCGGGAGCGGGCTCGGTGGACCAGCTCGATCGACTCCTCGGGACCTTCGAAGACGACGACGTGCTCGCCCGGCTGTCCGCCGTGGCGGAGCGAGACGATCGGCACCTCGCCGGCGTCCGGGCCCCACACCGCCGTGATCTCCGCCGCGAGCGCCCGCGCCGTGCCGGACGGGGCGTCCTTCTTGGCCGCGTGATGCCGGTCCACGATGCCGGGCTGGAAGTCGGTGAAGCGCGCCAGGTCTCTCGCCGCCTGGGCGACCGCGCGCCGCAGCACCGCGACGCCGATCGAGAAGTTCGGCGCGTGGAGGAACGGCACCCGCCTCTCGCGGGCCAGGTCCCGCGCGCCGACGACGTCCCAGCCGGTCGTGCCGGAGACGGTCGGGATGCCGGCGAGGAGCAGCTCGCGCACGAGGCCGGTGGCCGCCTCCGGCGTCGTGAACTCGAAGGCGACGTCCAGGGTCGCCGGCTCGATCGCGGCGATGCGGTCCCGCGGCCCCACCTTCCGCGCCACGGCATGGCCGCGCGAGATCAGCGCGGCCTCCACGGCGCGGCCCATCTTCCCGGGCCCGACGATCAACGCCTTCATGCGCCCGTCCCTCCGAAGAACTCCTCGTGCAGCTGGCACAGCGCGCGCCTGGCGTCGACCGCGTCGACCACCATCGTCAGGTTCGTGTCGGACGCTCCCTGCGAGATCAGGACGACGTTGACGTCGCGGAGCGCGCCGAAGACCCGTGCCGCGATGCCCGGCGTCGTGCGCAGCCCGCGTCCCACGACGGAGACGACGGCGAGGCTCCCGAGCACCGACACCTCGGCCAGCTCGGAGAGGTCCCGCACCAGGGCGTCGACCGGCGCCTTCCCGTCGACGGTGATCGAGATCGAGACCTCGCTCGTCGAGATGACGTCGACCGGCACCGCGTGCTTCTCGAAGACCGAGAAGACGCGCGCCGCGAAGCCGTGGGCGAGAAGCATCCGCGGGCTGCCGACGAAGAGCGCCGTCACACCGCCCCGCATCGCGAGCGCCCGCACGCCGAGGCCCGGCGCCTCGGCCCTCACGACCGTTCCCGTCCCATCGGGCCGGAAGGTGTTCCTCACCACCACCGGGATCCCGCGCGCCACGGCGGGCTTGATCGTCGCCGGGTGGAGGACCTTGGCGCCGAAGAACGCCAGCTCCGCCGCCTCTGCGTAGCCCACCTCGGGGACGAGGCGCGCTCCCGTCACGACCCGGGGATCGGCGGTCAGGATCCCGTCGACGTCGGTCCAGATCTCGATCGCCTCGACCGGGATGCCGGCGTCGTGGAGGCCCGCGCCGAGGAGCGCCGCCGAGTAGTCGGAGCCGCCGCGCCCCAGCGTGGTGATCGAGCCGTCCGGCGCCGCGCCGACGAAGCCGCCGGTGACGATCGTCCGGCCCGCCGCCACTCCCGGGACCAGCAGCAGCCGGGCCGCCTCGGCGATCGCGGTCTCGTCGGGGAGCGCGGCGCCGTACGCGCCGTCGGTCTTCACGATCGAGCGCGGGTCGATCCGCACGACGTCCACGCCACGCGAGAGGAGCGCGGCCTCGGCGAGGCGCGACGACAGGAGCTCGCCCGCCGCCGCGATGGCGTCCGTCGTGCGCGCGGACAGCTCGCCCAGGAGCGAGACCCCGGTGGAGAGGTCCGAGAGGCGCACCAGCTCCCGGGCCACCTCGTCGCGGCACGCCGCGGCGTCGTCCGGGTCCAGTCCGAGTCCGTCGACGGCCGCGCGATGCCGCTCGCCGAGAGCCCGCAGAGCGGTCTCGGCCTCGGTGCGGTCCTTGCGGCGCGCGGCCTCGGAGAGGGCCAGCAGGAGGTCGGTGACGCCGCCCATCGCCGAGACCACGACCAGCGGCGTCTCGTGGCGGCGCGCGGCGACCAGCTCGGCCACACGGTCGATCCGGGCGGCGTCGCCGACCGACGTGCCGCCGAACTTGAGGACTCTCATCTCGGGCGCGCGGCTTCGCTCATGCCGGAGCGCCTTCGCGAACCGGCACCCGCCCCGTCGCCAGGCACAGCTCGGCGTTCAGCAGCGCCGCGCCGGCCGCGCCCCGGATGGTGTTGTGGACGAGGAGCGAGAAGCGGACGTCGAAGAACGGATCGGGCCGGACCCGCCCGACGGTCACCACCATGCCGTGCCCGGCGTCCACGTCCCTCATCGGCTGGGGCCGGTCGCGCTCGCCGCGGACGGCGATGGGGCGCGCCGGGGCGGTCGGCAGGCCGAGCCGCTGGGGCTCCCCGGTGAAGCCCTCGAGCGCGGCGCGCACGTCGTCGAGCGACGCCTTCGCGGCGAATCTCAGGAAGACGGACTCGGTGTGCCCGTCGCGCACCGGCACCCGGTTCACCGAGACCGAGAGCGGGAACGACGGCTCCTCGACGGCGCCGTTCACGAGCAGGATGGTGCCCGCGCGGTCGACCCCGATCACCACCACGGGCTTGCGGTAGCGTTCGCGCAGGCGCCCGGCCACGCTGCCGATGACGCCCGGGTGCCAGCCGTCCTCGGCCACCACGAGGCAGGGCGCGTCGATGGGCGAGTACGGCTGCCCGAGCGCGGTGATC
>CAYLNK010000282.1:3603-9047 GCA_964384675.1 uncultured Holophagales bacterium
CCTCGGCTCGCGCTCGATCTTCTCCTCCTCGCCCTCGATGAACGGGATGACGTTCGCCAGGCCGTCCAGCGACGGGACGCCGGGATAGCCCGCGCCGGACAGGGCCTGCAGCGTGACGACCGTGCACGCCTCGATCCCGAACGCGCGGTGGAGCGGCGCGAGCGCCATCGCGAGGCCCACGGTCGAGCAGTTGGGGTTGGTCACGAGCCCGCCGCCGGGGACGCGCCACGTCTGGCCGTCGAGGAGCGCCAGGTGGTCCGCGTTCACCTCGGGGATCAGGAGCGGAACGTCGGGCCGCATCCGGAAGCTCTTGGTGTTCGAGATGACGAGCTTCCCGCGCCCCGCCTGCATCGGCTCGATGGTGTCCGCCACGCTCGCGTCGAGCGCCGACAGCACGATCGGCGAGGAGAGCTCCCCGTCGACGGCGACCACGGTCAGCTCCCGGGCCTCCTCCGGGATGTCGCCCGCGAGGATCCAGCGGGTGGCCTCGCGGTACGTCTTCCCCGCCGAGCGCTCCGAGGCCGCCACCTCCGCGAGCCGCAGCGTCGGGTGGCCGGCGAGCATCGCCACCATCCGCTGCCCCACGGCCCCCGTCGCCCCGAGGACCGCCACGTCCGTCTTCCCCGTCCTGGTCATCGTCGCCCCTTTCCTCGAACGAAAAAGCCCGCCGTTTCCGGCGGGCTCGATTCGTCTCGTCTCGTTTCCGGGCCTGCTATCCGGCCCGTCGCGAAATCGCCGCTTCTCGCCCGCCTCGGCACGTCGAGGTCTTCGACTTGGTCCGCTTTCGGGTGGCGAGAAGGGAGATCGGCATCGCGGCGCCGACAGTAGGCGGAGGCACGCGGCGATGTCAAGCGCGAGAATCCGACCGATGAGCGACGCTCTCCTCGACTCCACGCGTCCGGTCCGGCCCGGTGAGGAGCTCCCCCTCGAGGCGCTCGCCGCGTGGCTGCGCGCGGCGCTGCCCGGCTCCTCGGGGCCGCTCGCCGTCGAGCAGTTCCCGGGCGGCTATTCGAACCTGACGTACCTCCTCCGCCTCGGCGACCTCGAGCTGGTGCTGCGACGCCCGCCGGCCGGAGCGCACGTCAAGACGGGCCACGACATGGGCCGCGAGGTGCGCGTCCTCTCGCGTCTCTCCACGATCTACCCGCTCGCCCCGCGCCCCCTCGCCTTCTGCGAGGACCCGGCCGTGCTCGGCGCGCCGTTCTACGTGATGGAGCGGCGCAAGGGCCTGATCCTCCGGAAGGAGCCCCCGCCCGGGCTCGTGCTCGATCCGGCGCGCCTGGCCGAATCGCTCGTGCGCGGCCTGGCGGAGCTCCACGCCATCGACGTCGGGAAGGCGGGGCTCGCCGACTTCGGCAAGCCGGCCGGCTACGTGGAGCGGCAGGTCACCGGCTGGACCCAGCGGTACCGCGACGCGCGCACCGACGACTGGCCGGAGCTGGAGGCCGTGGCCGCGTGGCTGGCGGCGAACCGGCCGGCGGAGAGCGGCGCGGCGCTGATCCACAACGACTACAAGTACGACAACCTCGTCCTCGACGCCGGGGATCCGACCCGCATCGTCGCGGTCCTCGACTGGGAGATGGCGACCCTGGGCGACCCGCTGATGGACCTGGGCACGACGCTCGGGTACTGGGTGGAGGCGGGCGACGACCCCGCCTGGCAGGCGATGCGCGTGGGCCCCACGGCCATGCCCGGCAGCCCCACCCGTCGCCAGCTGGCCGAGAGGTACGGCGAGCTCACCGGGCGGGACGTCTCCGGGATCCTCTTCCACTACGCGTTCGGGCTCCTGAAGATCGCCGTCATCGCCCAGCAGATCTACGCCCGCTACGCGAGGGGCCAGACCCGCGATCCGCGCTTCTCGCGCCTCCACCAGGTGGTGGGTCTGCTCGGAAGGACCGGGGCCGACGCCCTCGAGGCCCAACGGATCTAGACTAGGACCGTGGGCGACCACGTGGACGAGCTCGCCTCCCTCGACGGGGACCTCCCTCTCGACGGCAAGCTGGCCGTGGTCCACGGTGCGGTGCGGCGCCGCTGGCCCTTCGTGGGACGCATCTCCGTGGTGTCGTTCGAGCCCGAGACGAGGCGCCTGCGCGCGTTCTCGGCGAGCCCGGCGGGCGCGCTCCTCGGTGGGTACAGCGCGCCCCTGGACGCGTCCTCGTCGCTCGCGGCGCTGATGGCGACGCGGCGCTCGCGCGTCGTCGACGACCTCGGGGCGTACGCGCCCGCCTCGACGCCGCACACACGGGCGCTCCTCGACGCCGGCATCACCTCCAGCTACACGCTGCCGATGTCTCTCGATGGAGCGTTCTGGGGCTTCCTCTTCTTCAACTCCACGGAGCGCGCGGCCTTCCGGGAAGACGTGCTCGACGGAATCGACCCGTTCGCGCACCTCCTCTCGAGCCTCGTGACGGCCGAGCTCGTCACGATGCGGCTCCTCGTCTCGGCGCTCCGCGTGGCCCACGAGATGGTCCGGTTCCGGGACCCCGAGGCGGGAGGACATCTCGAACGTGTGGCGCACCTCTCCGCGCTCCTGGCCGAGGAGCTGACCGCCACCGGCCGGTACCGGATCCCCCTCGCCGAGCTCGAGGCCCACGTCATCCTCGCGCCCCTCGGCGGACCGGAGTCGACACGCCCGATCGTGGCCGAGGCGACGGTCAAGTCGCGGCGAGCCTATGGCTTGATCTCGGCGACCCTCGAGCGGCTCTTCCAGGATGCATACCGCGGCACCGGGGTCCTCCGCCGGATCGCGGAGTTCCACCACGAGGCCGTCCACGGCGTGCCCGTCCACCGGGAGGAGCCCTCCCTGGCGGCTCGCATCGTCGCCGTGGCCCAGTCCCTCGACGCGCTCACCGGGCCGAGCCGGCTGCGGCTCGAGGAGGCGCTCGGGGCGATCTCCCGCCTCGCCGCCGACGACGTCGACCGCGACTGCCTCGAGGTCCTCCGCCGGAATCCGTCCCGCGTCCTGGAGATCCTGGCGCGCTACCGGCGGACCTTCAGCGGGCTGGAGTAGGTCCCCCTGGTTTGACGCTCCCGGGACCCCCACCGATAATCCGGCTCCTTTCGAGGACGACGCGATGATGATGACCACCCTCTCCGAGACGCAGCTGAAGGAGCTCTACGGGTTCATGCTCCTGAACCGCCTCGTCGAGGAGCGGCTGGTCAACCTGTATCGCCAGGGCAAGGTCGTCGGCGGGTTGTACCGGTCCCTCGGGCAGGAGGGGACCGCGGTCGGCACCGCGTTCGCGCTCGAGCCGGGCGACATCCTCGCGCCGCTGATCCGGAACCTCGGCTCGACGCTCGTGCGCGGCGTGTCGGCCCGGGACGTCCTGACGCAGTACATGGCGCGCGCCACCTCACCCTCGCGCGGAAAGGACGCCAACCTCCACTTCTCGGTCCCCGAGAAGGGGATCTACGCGCCGATCTCGATGCTCGGGACGCTCATCCCGGTGGTGACGGGGATGCTCCTCGCGGATCGGATCAAGGGGACGTCCACCGTCGGCATGACGTACATCGGCGACGGCGGCACCTCGGTGGGCGCATTCCACGAGGGGCTCAACTTCGCGGCCGTGCAGAAGCTGCCGCTCGTCCTCGTCGTGGAGTTCAACGGCTGGGCGTATTCCACACCTTACGGAAAGCAATGCGCCGCCGCGACGCTCGCGGACAAGGCGATCGGGTACGGCATCCCCGGCGAGATCGTGGACGGGAACGACGTGGTCGCCGTCTACGAGGTGACGCGAAAGGCGGTCCAGCGCGCCCGCGCCGGCCTCGGACCCACGCTCGTCGAGTGCAAGACGTACCGGATGAAGGGACACGCCGAGCACGACGCCCAGGCGTACGTCGACAAGGCCGAGCTCGAGGAATGGAGGCAGCGCGACCCGATCGCCCGCTTCGAGCGCGACCTGGAAGCCGCCGGCGTCCTCGGCGTCTCCGAGAGGCTCGGGATCCACGCATCGCTCCAGCAGATGCTGGACGCCGACGTGGCGTTCGCCGAGACCTCCCCGCAGCCCGACCCTCAGCTCGCCTTTCACGGCGTCTACGCCGACGACTCGATCGTGGCGCGCGGGCGCGCCGGCGTCTTCACGGGAGCCCTCTGATGGCCGATCCGCGCGTTCACAACGGGTCGACGCTCACCCTCGCCCCGCCCGCCGAGATCGAGACGGGCCACGACGTCCTCTACGTGGAGGCGATCCGCCAGGCCCTCTTCGAGGAGATGGCGCGCGACGAGCGCGTCTTCGTCCTGGGTGAGGACGTCGGGGCGTACGGCGGCGCGTTCAAGGTGACCGACGGCCTGATCGGCCGGTTCGGCGAGGCGCGGGTCATCGACACGCCGCTCGCCGAGGAGGCGATCGTCGGCGGCGCCATCGGCGCGGCGATGCGCGGGCTTCGCCCGGTCGCCGAGATGCAGTTCATCGACTTCATCTCGCGCGCCTTCGACCTGATCACGAACTTCGCGGCCAAGAACCGGTACAGGACCGGCGTGGGCGTGCCCCTGGTGATCCGCGGCCCGTCGGGCGGCGGCGTGCACGGCGGCCCGTTCCACTCCCAGAGCCCGGAGATGTACTTCGTGAAGACCCCTGGGCTCAAGGTCGTGGTGCCGGCGACGGCCTACGACGCCAAGGGGCTGCTGAAGGCCGCGATCCGCGACGACGACCCGGTGATCTACCTCGAGCACAAGTTCCTGTATCGCCGCGTGAAGGACAGGATCCCGGCCGAGGACTACGTCGTCCCCATCGGGAAAGCCGCGCTGCGGCGGGCGGGACGGGACCTCACGATCGTCACCTACGGGGCCATGCTCTGGACCGCGCTCGAGGCCGCCGAGCAGCTGGCCGCCGAGGGGATCGAGGTCGAGGTGCTCGACCTGCGCACGCTCCTGCCGCTCGACGAGGAGGCGGTCCTCGAATCGGTCGCCAGAACGTCGAAGTGCCTCGTCCTCCACGAGGACACACGCACGGCCGGGATCGGCGCCGAGATCGCCGCCACGATCTCCGAGAAGGCGTTCGAGTACCTGGACGGTCCGATCCTGCGCGTCACGGCCCCCGATACCCCGGTGCCGTACGCCCCGCCGCTCGAGAAGGCGTTCCTTCCGAACACCGCCACGGTCCTCGCCGCGGCCCGCAAGCTAGCCGACTACTGACGGAGACAGAGAGATGCCGACGAACGTCATCATGCCGCAGATGGGCGAGTCGATCGCCGAGGGGACGCTCACCCGCTGGCTGAAGAAGGTGGGCGACACCATCAAGCGCGACGAGCCGCTCTTCGAGATCTCCACCGACAAGGTGGACGCCGAGATCCCGGCCCCCGCGTCGGGCGTCCTCCTCTCGATCGTGGTCGAGGAAGGCAAGACGGTCGCGATCAACACGGTGGTGGCGACGATCGGCGAGGCCGCCGAGGCTCCGGCCCCGGCTGCCGCGGCTCCGGCCCCGGCTCCCGTCGACGAGGCTCCG
>CAYLNK010000283.1:0-9040 GCA_964384675.1 uncultured Holophagales bacterium
GTGGCGGCGGCCGCCGCGGCCGCAGACGGCTGAGGCGCGGCGGGCGGGAGGCTGGAGCCGCGGGCGGTCCGGGTCCCCTTCACGGCGTCGTCGTTCCTGGAGGCCGCGGTGTTCAGCGGCTGGGTCTTCTTGCAGCCGTCGCGGTAGATCGCGATCGCCTTCAGGCCGAGCTTCCAGCCCTGCATGTAGACGTCGGCGATGTCCTCCACCGTGGCCTCGCCCGGAAGGTTGACGGTCTTGGAGATGGCGCCGGAGAGGAACGGCTGGACCGCCGCCATCATCCGGACGTGCCCCATCGGGCCGATCGTGCGGGTGCCGTCGAGCGCCTTGAACGCGCAGTCGAAGACGGGCAGGTGCCGCGGATCGAGCTCGGGCGCGCCCTCGATGGTCCCCTTCTCGTCGATGTAGCGGACGATCGCGTTGGCCTGCTCCTGGCTGTAGCCGAGGCGGGTCAGCGCGTGCGGGACGGTCTGGTTGACGATCTTGATCGTCCCGCCGCCCACCAGCTTCTTGTACTTCACGAGCGCGAGGTCGGGCTCCACGCCCGTCGTGTCGCAATCCATCATGAAGCCGATGGTGCCGGTGGGGGCGAGCACCGTGGCCTGCGCGTTCCGGTAGCCGTGCTGGCGGCCCGACTCGAGCGTCAGGTCCCAGATCCCGCGCTGCGCCTCGAAGAGGTCGCGCGGGACGCCGGAGGGCGCGATCGCGTACGCCGCGTCCCGGTGCATCCCGATCACGTCGAGGAACGAGTCACGGTTCGGCGCGTAGCCCGCGAACGTCCCGATCTCCGAGGCGATCCGCGAGGAGGTGAGGTACGCCTGGGCGTGCATCAGGCTGGTGACCGCGGCCGCGTAGTGACGGCCGTCCTCGCCGTCGTACGGGAGGCCGTTGTACATGAGGAGCGCGCCCAGGTTCGCGTAGCCGAGCCCGATGGGACGGTAGTCATGGGAGTTCCGCTCGATCGCCGGAGTCGGGTAGGAGGCCTCCGAGACCAGCATCTCCTGCGCGGAGAAGACCACGTCCACCGCGTGGCGGAACCGGTCGACGTCGAACCCGCCGTCCTCGCGCGCGAACTTCATCAGGTTCAGCGAGGCCAGGTTGCAGGCGGAGTCGTCGATGAACATGTACTCCGAGCACGGGTTCGACGCGTTGATCCGGTGGGTCGCCTTGCAGGGGTTCCACTTGTTGATGGTGGTGTCGTACTGCATGCCCGGATCGCCGCAGACCCAGGCCGCCTGCGACATCTCGAGGAAGAGCTGGCGGGCGTCGTACGTCTTCATCGGCTGGCCGGTCAGGACGGCGGTGGTCGTGTGGGTGCCGCCGGTCTCGACCGCGCGCATGAACGTGTCCGTCACCCGCACCGAGTGGTTGGCGTTCTGGAACGCGATGTTGCCGTAGACCTCGCCGTTGAAGGAGCCGTCCCAGCCCGCCTCGATCAGGTCCCAGGCCTTCCGCTCTTCCTTCTCCTTGGCGACGATGAACTCCTCGATGTCCGGGTGGTCGACGTTGAGGATCACCATCTTGGCGGCGCGGCGCGTCTTGCCGCCCGACTTGATCGCGCCCGCGAAGCTGTCGAAGCCGCGCATGAACGAGACCGGGCCCGACGCGATGCCGCCCGAGGAGAGCGACTCGGTGGAGGAGCGCAGCGACGAGAGGTTCGAGCCGGTGCCCGAGCCGAACTTGAAGAGCATCCCCTCGGTCTTGGCGAGGTCGAGGATGGAGGCCATCGAGTCGCCGACCGAGTTGATGAAGCAGGCCGAGGCCTGTGGCCTCGGCTCGACGCCCACGTTGAACCAGACGGGCGAGTTGAAGCTCGCCACCTGGTGTACCAGGATGGCGGTCAGCTCGTCGTGGAAGACGTCCCGGTCCGCGCCGGTGCGGAAATAGCCGCCCTTCACGCCGAAGCCGGTGATGGTGTCGACCACCCGACCGATCAGCTGGCGCACCGAGCGCTCCCGCTGAGGCGTCCCGGGCTTCCCGTGAAAATACTTCTGGGCCACGATGTTCGTGGCGGTCATCGACCAGCTCTTCGGGACCTCGACGTCCCGCTGCTCGAAGAAGACCTCGCCCTTCTCGTTCGTGATGGCCGCGGTGCGGAGCTCCCACTCGACCGTCTCGAAGGGCGGCGTGACCCCGTCGGTGTAGAGACGCCGGAAGGTCAGACCGCGTAGGCCCGTCCACGGAGCCGAGGCGCCTGCCAGCGTCTCGGACGACTTCGCTCCTTGCTCGACAACGCTCATGCGACGGTCCTTTCGGGATGTGGAAATCTGGTTTCGAGGGGGTGGAAAAGCCTATCGTGGCGCCGGAGACCCGTCAAGGGGAAAACCCAACATCTTGTGCCTGCGGCGCCGCCAGGCACGATATGTAGTGTTCTGAAGCATCTCGTCCCAATCCGGGACGGGACCCCGTCCGGGGGTCCGTTGACAACCGGAGGGGGGCGACCCAGTATTTGCGACAGGGGCGGCGTCGCCCGCCCGGGAGGTTCACGATGTCTTCCCCCGTTTCCGACGGCGTCAATGCCGCCGCCGTCGTCGCCGTACCGACGACCGATGACTTCGTCCTGGCCGTCACCGACGCCGCCGTCGGAAAAGTGAAGGACTTCGCGGCCCGGATGCCCGAGGCCGCCGGCAAGCCGCTTCGCGTCTTCATCCAGGGGGGAGGCTGCTCCGGCTTCCAGTACGGCTTCACGTTCGACGACAAGAAGCCGAGCGACTACGTGCTGTCGGTCAAGGGGATCGAGGTGGTCGTCGACAAGACCAGCTCGCTCAAGCTCCACGGCGCGACCGTGGACTGGATCGAGGACTTCAGGGGCGCCGGCTTCTCGGTGGAGAACCCGAACGCCACCTCGGGCTGCGGCTGCGGCAAGAGCTTCAGCTGACGCTCGGCCGGAGCTTCAGCTGACACTCTCGCGCCAGGTCCGGGCCCTCCGGATCCCGGCCGGCGACTCGGTGCTCCTTCCGGCCGGCACCCACGTCGACATCACACAGACCCTCGGCGGCTCCTACACCGTCTCCGCCGCCGGGGGCCTCTTCCGGATCGCCGGCGAGGATGCCGACGCGCTCGGCCTGAAGCCGGCACCGGCTCCGCCGGCCGCCGCACCGGCGGTCGCGCGCGGGGGCCAGGTCGACGAGGAGCGCGTCTACGAGGCGCTCCGGGGCTGCTACGACCCCGAGATCCCCGTCAACATCGTGGACCTCGGCCTCATCTACGACCTCCAGATCCAGCCGGCTCGCGGCGGCCACCGCGTGGGCGTCAAGATGACCCTCACGGCGCCCGGCTGCGGCATGGGTCCGTCGATCGCCGGCGACGCGCGACGGCAGATTCTCCAGATCTCGGGTGTGGCCGACGCCGAGGTGCAGGTGGTGTGGGATCCGCCCTGGTGCTCGGACATGATGTCGCCCGCCGCCAAGAAACAGCTCGGGGTGAGCTAGGTCGAGCTGCGGTAGAGTCGGAGACCATGCTGGACGTCCGCCTCCCCGACTTCAACTTCGCGATCTCCCTCTACGTCTGGTTCCGGGACCTCGACGCGATGGGGCACGTGAACAACGCGGTCTACTTCCAGTTCTTCGAGCAGGCGCGGACGCGCTACTGGCTCTCCCTCCTGTCGGGGGAGAGCCCGAGCGCCGGCCTCTCCCACCCGCCGAGCCAGCACGTCGACGAGCACGCGTTCCAGAAGATCAACTTCATCGTGGCGCACGCCGAGTGCGACTACGTCACGCCGGCCCGGATGGGCGAGTCGCTCCTGGTGGGCTGCCGCATCTCCGAGATCGGGCGGAGCTCCTTCACGTTCGAGTACCGGATCGTGACCGGCGAGAAGACGACGAGCGAGGCGGAGTCGCGCGTGGTGGCGAGCGGCAAGACGGTGCAGGTGCTGTACGACTGGACCGACCGCAAGCCGATCCCGTTCAGCGACGAGCTGCGAAAGAAGATCGAGCTGCGCGAGGGGCGCGTGGTGAAGTCCCGCTCGCGCCGGACGACCTCCGACCACTGACGCGGCCGGGGGTCGGTCGGGGCCCCTACTGGAGCCGCACGCGTCCCGCGAACCCCTCCTGGTAGCCGTGGAAGTACTCCAGGGACTCCTCGGGCCATTTCCAGCAGTAGTAGCCGCCGCCCGAGTCGAAGTCGACGAGCCAAGGCCCCTTCACCTCGAGTCCGAGCGCTTCGAGCTCCTCCGCCCAGGCGGCGAGCACCGCCGCGGCGAGCTCCTGGAGCCGCGCGCGGCGCTCCCCGGGGTCTCCGTCGTCCGGGACCTCGAGCGCGCCGAGCCGCTCGAGCGCCTCGCGCGTGCGGTCGCGGACCACGGGCAGGAGCTGACGGGCTTCGTCGAAGGTGAAGGTGCGGCGGGGAGGTGCGTCCACGCGGGGAGTATCGCTCGCCTATCATCCGCAGCCACGATGCAGGCCCTGGAGGAGAGTCCCGAGGCGGTCGACGCCGCGGCCATCACGTTCCGCCGCCGGCTCCACGCCCGGCCCGAGCTGGCGTTCGAGGAGGTCGAGACCGCCGGGGCCGTCGCCGAGCGGTTCCGGGCCCGCGGCCTCTCCGTCCGCACCGGTCTCGGCGGGACCGGTGTCGCCGCCGTGCTCGACACCGGCGCCCCGGGACCCACGGTGCTTCTCCGGGCCGACCTCGACGCGCTGCCGCTGACGGAGCGCTCCGGGCTGCCGTTCGCGTCCACCGTCGACGGGCGGATGCACGCGTGCGGGCACGACGGCCACGTCGCGGCGCTCGACGCCGCGGCCGACCTCCTGCTCCTCGATCCCCCGGCCCGCGGCCGCGTCGTGTTCGCGTTCCAGCCGGCCGAGGAGGGGAGGGGCGGCGCCGAGGCGATGATCCGCGACGGCGTCCTGTCCGACCCGACGCCCGACGTCGTCTTCGGCGTCCACCTCTGGGCCCCGCTGCCGGTGGGCGCCGTCGCCGTCTCGCCGGGTCCGATGATGGCGAACGTCGACGAGTTCCGGATCGACGTCACCGGACCCGGCGGCCACGCCGCCTCGCCGCACGAGACCCGCGACGTGGTCGTGGCGGCCGCGGCGGTGGTGACGGCGCTCCAGACGGTCGTCTCCCGCCGCCTCCCGCCGCTCCTGCCCGCCGTCGTCTCGGTCACGTCGATCCACGGCGGCTCGGCGTTCAACATCCTGCCCGACTCCGTCGTCCTGACCGGCACCTGCCGGTCGTTCGACCCGGAGGTGGCGGGAGCGCTTCCCGGGCTGGTCACCGCGACGGCGGCCGCGGCCGCGGCCGTCGGCGGGTGCGTCGCGCGGACGACGTACCAGCGCCTGAACCGCGCGCTGGTGAACCACCGGGGCGAGGCGGAGCGGAGCGTGCGGGTCGCGGAGGCGCTGGTCGGCCGGGAGGCGGTCGTCACCGAGTGCCGCACGATGGGGGGCGAGGACTTCAGCGAGTTCCTGGAGAGGGTGCCGGGCGCGTTCGCGTTCGTGGGGGCGACGACCCCCCGCGCCGGAAGTCCGCCCGCCGCGCACCACTCGCCGGAATTCGCGATCGACGAGGCGTCTCTCGCGATCGCCTCCCGCCTCCACGCCGCGTTCGCGCGCGACGTCCTGGCGTCCCCGACCCATCCTTGCTGATCGCGCTGGCGCTCTACGGCGCAGCGGTCCTCGCCATCGGGGTGGCGGCCGGCCGCAGGGGGGGCGGCAAGGAGGAGTTCCTCGTCGGCGGGCGGGAGTTCGGGCTGCTTCCCACGTGGGCGGCCCTCTCGTCGACGACGATCGGCGGCTCGACGACTCTCGTGCTGGCCGCGCTCGTCGCACGCAAGGGGCTGCCCGGCCTCTGGCTCGACCTGGCGGGCGCCCTCGGCCTGGCGCTTCTCGGCCTCTTCCTGGCGCGCCGGGTCCGCGAGACGGGCGCGGTGACCATCGCCGAGGTGATCGGCCGGCTCCACGGACCCGAGGTGAGGCGGATCGCGGCGCTCCTGGTCGTCCTCGCCGAGATCGTCTGGTTCGCGCTCCTGACCCAGGCGACCGAGACCGTCGTGACGGCGGCCACCGCCTGGGATCCGACGACGGTCCTCCTCGCGACCGCCGCGATCTTCATCGCCTACACGGCGATCGGCGGCCAGCGCGCCGTGATCCGGACCGACGTCTTCCAGCTCACCCTGATGGTCGTCTCGATCCTCGGAGTCGCCGTGCCGCTGGCCGTGCGGTCGCTCCGAGGCACGGGCCTCCCACGCGAGCTCCTCCGGTTCCCCACCGGGCCCGGGATGGGCACGATCGACGTGGTGGCGCTCCTCGTCCTCGTCGGCCTTCCGCACCTCGTCGGCGGCGACGTCTGGGCCAAGCTGCTGTCCGCGCGGACCGCGTCGATCGCGCGGCTCGCCGCGCTCGGCGCGGCCGGGACCAAGCTCGTCTTCGGGCTCGGGGTCGTCACGATCGCGCTCGCGGGCGTCGCGGCGAAGGTGCCGCATGGGAGCGCCGACCTCTTCCCGCGGACGCTTCTCGCGCTCACCGGACCGACGCTCGCGCCGCTCCTCCTGGTGGCCATGATCGCCACGATGCAGTCGTCGGCCGACTCGGTGCTCCTCTCCGCCGCGGCGGCCACCGTGCACGACCTCGCGCCGCGGCTCGGGGAGCGGGCGGGGCGCCTCCTCGTGGTCGCCTACGGCGGGCTCGGGCTCGTGGTGGCGCTCGCGCTGCGGGACCTCGTCGAGACGTTCCGGCTCGGCTATACCCTCTTCGCCTCGGGCCTCATCCTGCCGACGCTCGCCGCCTTCGTTCCGGGGATCCGGCTGGACCGGCGCCGGGTCGGCGCCGCGATGCTCCTGGGCGGCGCGGCGGCGCTGGCGGTCCGCTTCGGACACGTCCTGCCGGGCGATCCCGTGCTCTGGGGCACGGGGATCAACGCGCTGGTCCTCCTGGGCGGGCTGCGGGGGCGGGATCCGGTGGGCCGCGCCGACGCCTGACGGCGCGCCTCAGACGCCCGCGAGGCGGAGGGCCGCCGCGACCACGCTCGTCCGCGCGACCTCGTGGCCGGGTCCCCCTCCGTTCTCGCGTAGCTGCGACACGAGCGCCGCGTCGATCAGGTTCACGATCGAGCGGGCGGTCGCCTCGGGGCTCCCCGGGCCGGGGCTTCCGGCCAGGGACCTTGCGAGGATCCCGACCCGCGGATCCGGAGCCCCGGCGGCCGACTCGTCGGTCGCCCCGGGCCCGGCGAGGACGTGCAGCAGCGAAAGGCGCGAGAGGGCGGGCCGGGCGGCGCCGAAGTCGTACAGGCCCTCCACGACGCGGCTCATCCCGTCCCGCGAGGCCCCGGGGGCGGGCTGCGGAAGCTCGCCCTTGAGGGCCTCACCGAGCACGGCCCAGTAGAGCCCCTCCTTGTTCCTGAAGTGGTAGTGGAGGGTGGCCACGTTCACGCCCGCCCGGGAGGCGACCTGCCGGGTCGTCGCCCCGCAGAAGCCCGACTCGGCGAAGCTCTCCTGGGCGGCCATCAGGATCTGTCGCTTCGTCTCGGCAGGGTTGCCGTCGCGGGGCCGTCCGACGCTTCGTCTCATTCCGCTTGCTCTCCGTCGACGCCCGGGCTCCGGATTCAATCCGAACGCTTGTTCGGTATTTTAGAGCCTGACGCGAAGGTAGACTCCGGCGCCTATGGCTTACAGCCCGATTCGCGAGCTCCTGACCCCCGAGAACCTGGACTGGATCGCGCGCGCCAAGGAGTGCGCCGACACCTACGTCCGCCCCTACGCCGCCGAGTGGGACCGCACCGGCGACTACCCGTGGAAGGCGATCGAGGGCCTGAAGAGGTTCGACCTCCTGAAGACCTGGATCCCGAAGGAGTACGGCGGCGCCGGCGGCGGCGTCCTGAACCTCTGCCTCGTGACCGAGGAGCTGTCGAAGGCGTGCGGGGGCTTCGGCGTCCTCTACGCCGTCAATGCCCTCGGCTCGTTCCCGATCATCCTCGGGGGAACGGAGCGCCAGAAGGAGACGTGGCTCCCCAAGATCGCGGCGGGAGAGAAGCTGATCGCCTTCGGCCTCTCCGAGAAGAAGTCGGGCTCCGACGCCGGCTCGCTCCGCTGCCGGGCGGAGAAGCAGGCCGACGGGACGTACGTCATCAACGGCCAGAAGAAGTGGAACACCAACGGTGGCGCGGCGGACGTCTACTCGGTCTTCACCTCGACCGACCCGAGCCGCGGCGCGCGCGGGCTGTCGGCCTTCCTCGTCGAGAAGGGGCAGCCCGGCTTCAGGATCGGCAAGCGCGAGGACCTGATGGGGATCCGCTGCGTACCGGTCCACGAGCTGGAGTTCGAGGGCTGCGTGGCGGACCCGTCGCAGCTCCTCGGCGGGCGCGAGGGAAGCGCCTTCGGGACGGCGATGATGACGCTCGACCGCGCCCGTCCCGGCGTGGCGGCGCAGGCGGTGGGGCTCGCCCAGGGGGCGCTCGACCTGGCGGTGTCGTACGCCCGCGACCGGCAGCAGTTCGGGCAGACCGTGCTCTCGTTCCAGGCCACCCAGTTCCTGATCGCCGACCTCGCCACCAAGATCGAGGCGGCCCGCCACCTCGTCTACACCGCGGCGAGGGCGATCGACGCCGGCGCCAAGGGCTCCTCCAAGCTCGCGGCGATGGCCAAGGTGTTCGCGACCGACACCGCCATGGAGGTCACCACGCACGCGGTGCAGCTCTTCGGCGGCTACGGCTTCTGCCGCGACTACCCGATCGAGAAGTACATGCGCGACGCGAAGATCACCCAGATCTACGAGGGGACGAACCAGGTGCAGCGCCTGGTGATCGGCCGCGCCATCACCAAGGAGTCGGTCGACGACCCGAAGGTGCCGCGGCCGGCAGCCGACCTCGAGGACGCCCCGGTCCCGGTTCCGGTCCCCTGACGGCGGCGATGGGAGCGGCCGCGCCGGGTGTCGAGGTGCGGCCGCTTCCGGGCGGCCCTGCCGACACGGGGCTCGATCGCGACCTTCGCCATGCGCTCCGGACGGACCCCGACGGCGCGTTCCAGGCGCTCGGTCCGGAGGGCCGGCCGGTCGGGCGGGCGGCGGGCGTCGTCCGCGGCGAGACGCTCCAGCTCGTGCGGCTCGAG
>CAYLNK010000284.1:0-8983 GCA_964384675.1 uncultured Holophagales bacterium
CGTCGCGCTCCTCTCGCTCCGCGCCAACGCCCGCCGCGTCGCCGTGGAGCCTCCGATGGGCCTCGCGACGGTCGAGCCCGTGGCGCGGCTCTCGCTCGCCGCGCGGAGCTGGCTGCGGGCCGGGGGAGTCAGGCGCCCTCTCCTCCGGATCGGGAGCCACGACACCTGGCCGCTGGCGCTCGGGCTCGGGCTGGCCCTTCACAAGGCCGCGGTGCCGTTCGCGGTGGAGCCGGGCTGGGTCGTGATGTTCGGGCCTCCGCTCGCCCCGACGGGCGGCGAGGACGCGGCGCTCGTCCTCGGAGACCTGGAGCTGGCGGCGGCCTTCGACGGCCGGCCCGACGCGGTCGAGATCGCGCGGGACGGCGACGCGGTGCTGTTCGGCGTGCGGGATCCCGGGTACCTGGCGCGCGCCGTCTGGAGCGGCGAGACCGCGGCGCGTGGACACGGCGTCGCCGGAGACCCGGCGGGAGTCGCGCGCGGACGCCTCCCGCGGGAGGGCTCCCGGTGGGACGCGCCCTTCGCCGTGGTCCTGCCCGGCCCGGATGCGTGGGTCGAGGTCGACGCGCCGCCGGGCGTCGCCGTCGCCGGCCTCCTCGTCTCGGCGGACGACAACGACACGTACACCGTGTCGGCCTCGCGGGACGGAGCCGCCTTCGAGGAGATCGGCGTCCTCCCGCGCGCGACGGGAGGCGGTCTCCGTCGCCGGCCGTTCTTCTCGCGTCGCCTCGCCGGCTGCCGTACGGTGAGGCTGGCGCCGCGCGCGGGGGACGGCTCCTACTCGATCGGCGCCGTCCGGTTCCTGGTGGTGCCCGTGACCGGCAGAGGAGCGGCTGGCTAGAATCGTCGGACATGTCGACGTCGGGGGCTCGCGACACACGGCCGGAGGCGGCGGCGGTCCACCGCGACCTGCTGCAAAGGGCCTCCCCCACGAAGCGCGCCTCGCTGGCCCTCTCGCTCAGCCAGTCCGTCTGCGGCCTAGCCCGCCGGGCGATCGCCGCACGCGAGCCCGCGCTCTCCGGGGAGGAGGTGGGGCTCCGTTTCGTGGAGCTCCACTACGGCGCGGCCCTCGCGCGCGCCGTGCGCGAGGACCTTCGCCGACGACGGGCATCGTGAGCCGGCCGCCGGAGCTCCTGCGGGCGCTCGGGCCCGTGGCGGACGCGCTCGAGGCGCTCGCCGTGCCGTACTTCGTGACCGGCTCGATCGCCAGCTCGGTCCGCGGCCTCGCCCGGGCCAGCATCGACGTCGACCTCGTCGCCGACCTCGGGCCGGAGAAGGCGGCGCGATTCGCGGGCCTTCTTCGCGGCTCGTACTACGTCAGCGAGGAGGCGGTCCGCGACGCGGCGCGGGAACGATCGTCGTTCAACGTCATCCACCTCGAGACGATGCTGAAGGTGGACGTCTTCGTGGCGGACGCCTCCGGGCCCCAGCGAGCGGCTCTGGCGCGGGCCCGGCCCGAGCGCCTGGACGAGGAGTCGCCCCGCACGTTCCCGGTCGCGACCGCCGAGGACGTGATCCTCGCCAAGCTCCGCTGGTTCCGGCTCGGCGGGGAGCGGTCGGAGCGTCAGTGGACGGACGTCCTCGGCGTGCTCCGGGCGGCGGCCACCGGGCCCGACCTGACGTACCTGCGGGAGCAGGCGATCGCGCTCGGGGTCGAGGACCTGCTGGCCCGCGCCGTGTCCGAAGCGACGACCGCCGGAGCGTGAGGGCTCACGCCGCGCGATCCACCCGGCAGATGAAGCAGCCGTAGCCGGCGTTTCGCACGTGGACGTACGCGACGCCGGGCTTCGAGAGCATCTCCTCGAGGGCGCCCTCGATCTCCCGCTTGCCGACGAGCGTGGCGTCGGCGATCGCGTCGTGCTCGTCGTAGGCGCGGAGCACCACGAGCGTGCGCGGCATCTCCGGGGGATAGAGGTCGGGCGTGGCGTACGGCGTGCACTCCCGCTCGTGGAGGAAGACGGGGCCGGTCTCCGCGTACGGCTGTGCCGAGTCGAACGGCCGGTACGACAGGAGGAGGTACGGCTCCCACGGCTCGGTCAGGGCCAGGCACGAGCGGCACTGGTGGCGGTCGCCGTCGCGGCGGACGGGGGTGACGTTGCCGGAGGCGTCGCGGCGCGTCGTGCGGACCTGGTCGGCGAGGGGGGCGGGGAACGGGGCGATGCGAAAGCTCATGGCGGAAAGATGCGCGCGTGGGAGGAGGCCGGCTGGCAGGATTCGGACATGGCATCCCGGGGCCCGGGTGTCAGGCGCCGGACGTCCCGTCCCGCCCCGGCAGCCTCACCTCCAGGGTCGTTCCCTCGGCCGTCGACGCGGAGATCCGGATCTGCCCGCCGAGGACCTTCAGGATCTCGCGGCAGAGCGGCAAGCCGAGGCCGGTCCCCCCGGTCCGCCTCGAGCGCGACGGGTCGGCGCGGTAGAACCGCTCGAAGACTCGCTCCCTCTCCTCCGGCGCGATCCCGTGGCCCGTGTCCTCGACCTCGAGGATGACGTGCCCGGTCGTCCAGCCGGCGCCGGCGGCGGGCGCCGAGCGGCCGTGGAAACGGACGGAGCCTCCGGGCCGGTTGTACTGGATGGCGTTCTGGATGAGGTTGGAAAGGACCCGGGTGAGGAGACGGGCATCGGCATAGGCGACGAGCTCCGGAAGGCCCTCGGCCTGGAGCGAGACGCCCCTCGGGCCGGCGAGCGGGCGGGCCCGCGCCACGCACTCGGCGAGGAGCGGGGCGAGCGCCACCTCGGTCCGCCGGATCTCGAGCCGGCCTTCCTGCGCCCGCACCAGGACGAGCAGGTCGTCTGTGAGCCGCCGCATCTCCAGGGCTTGCTCCCGCACGTTCTCGAGGGCCTCGCGGTATTCGCCCGCCCCACGCTCGCGCTTGAGCGCGACGTCGATCTCGCCCTGCATCACGGTCAGGGGGCTGCGGATCTCGTGCGAGGCGTCGGCGGCGAAGCGGCGGTTGGCCTCCACGGCTTCGTGCAGCCTCTCGATCATCTCGTTCAGGAGCCGCGTCATCCGGCCGATCTCGTCGTCCGTGGCGGGCGGGTCGAGCCTCGCCGAGAAGTCCCCTTCGGCGATCTCGGTCGCCCGCCGGGTGATCCGGTCGACGGGGGCGAGGGCGCGCGACGCCAGCACGAAGCCGACGGCCGCGGTCGCCACGAGCCCGGCGGCCCAGACGGCGGCGAGGAGGACGGCGAGCCGGCGGAGGCTGTCGTCGAGCCGGTCGGTGAAGAGCCCGACGCAGAGGACGTACGGGATCCCGTCCTTCTCGGTGCGCAACGCGGTCCATCGGATCGGGCGTCCGAGCACGCGATGGGTCCCGAGGGGAGTCTCGCCGGCGGTGACGGCGCGCGCGTCCTGGGGGGACAGGAGGGGGATCGAGCGCAGGGACGGCGGGAGCGCGGCCAGCACCCGTCCGTCCGCGGCGAGGAGCTGGGCGAGCTTGTCGGCGTACTCACCTCCGGCGAGCGCGCCCGCGGGGAAGTCGTGGATGTGGACGCCCCGGTACTCGTCCACGGCCGAGGCCAGCTCGGTGGCGGCGAGCGTGCGGAGCTGCGCGTCCAGATCGGACCGGACGAAGCCGGCGACCCCGGCCCAGATGCCGAGGTTGGCCAGCGCGAGGAGCGTGCCGAACGCCAGCGTCCACCGCACCGTGAGGCGCGTCCGGAACGAAGGCGAACGGAGCGTCACGGCTGGTCCTCGAGCCTGTAGCCGAGGCCGCGCACCGTGTGGATCAGGGTCCTCCCGGCGACGAGCTTCCTCCTCAGGTATCCGACGTAGACGTCGACGACGTTCGAGGACGTCTCCTCGCCGCTCCGGAAGACGGCCTCGGCGATCTCCTCGCGCGAGACGATGGCGCCCGCGCGCTGGACCAGGAACTCCAGGAGCCGGAACTCGGCCGCCGTCAGGTCGAGCGGCGCGCCGAGCTGCGTCGCGCGCCGCGCGGTGGTGTCGATCGCGAGCGAGCCGTACGTCAGCACCCCCGAGAGGCGGTGGGTGCGGCCCCGGCGCAGGAGCGCCCGGAGCCGGGCGAGCAGCTCGTCGAAGGAGAACGGCTTGGCGAGGTAGTCGTCCGCGCCGGCGTCGAGGCCCTGGACCCGGTCCGCCACCGCGTCGCGCGCGGTCAGCATCAGGATGGGGGTGTCGACCCCCGCCTCCCGCAGGTCGCGGCAGACGGCGAAGCCGTCCCGGCGCGGGAGGAGGAGGTCGAGGAGGATCGCGTCGTACGTCGTGGAGAACGCCTTCTCCTCGGCCGCCACGCCGTCCTCGGCCAGGTCGACGACGTAGTTCTCCTCGACGAGCCCCTTCACCAGGAAGCGGCTGATCCTCGGGTCGTCCTCGACGACCAGGAGACGCATCGGCTCAGGCCTCCTTCCGGCGCGCCGCGCGGGCGTGGACACGGGACTCGATCATCTCGTACAGGGTGGGCAGCACGATCAGCGTCAGGAGCGTGGAGGTCGTGATCCCGCCGATGACGACCGAGGCGAGGGGGCGCCCGATCTCGGCTCCCGCGCCGTGCGACAGGGCCATCGGGACGAAGCCGAGCGCGGCCACGAGCGCCGTCATCATGACCGGCTTCAGCCGCGTGGCGGCGCCGGTGAGGACGGCGAGCCTGAGGCCCATCCCCCCGGCCCGCAGAGCGTTGACCGAGGTGATCATCACCACGCCGTTCAAGACCGCCACGCCGAAGAGCGCGATGAAGCCGACCGAGGCCGAGAGGTTCAGGTTGAGGCCTCGCAGCCAGAGGGCCGCGATCCCGCCGACGAGGGCGAACGGCACGTTGAGGATGACGAGGGCGGCCTGCCGGGTGAGGCGGAACGTGGCGTACAGCAGCGCGAAGATGATCGCGAGCGACAGCGGGACGACCAGCATCAGCCGCCGCGTGGCGCGCGCCTGGTTCTCGAACTGCCCGCCCCACTCCAGGTGGTATCCCGCCGGGACCTCGACCTCGCCCGCCATCAGCCTCTGCGCCTCGGCGACGAAGCTGCCGACGTCCCGTCCACGGACGTTGGTCTGGACGACGAGCCGCCGCTGGCCCGCCTCGTGGTTGATCGCCTCGGGCCCGGGCGCGGCCGCGATCCGGGCGATCGCCGAGAGCGGGACCTTCTCGCCCCCGGGCGCCGTCAGGAGGATCGAGCCGATCGCCTCGGGACTCTGGCGCAGCTCGTCCGGCAGCCGCGCCACCACGGCGAAGCGCTTGGGGCCGTCGAGGACCTGGGTGGCGGTGGTGCCGCCCACCGCCGTCTCCACGACGGAGCGGACGTCCGAGACGTTCAGTCCGTATCGCGCCATCCTCGCCCGGTCGAGGTCGATCTCGATCTGCGCCGCACCGGAGAGGACCTCGACCTGCAGGTCGGCGGCCCCCGGCACCTTCTCGAGGACCTGCCGGATCGCTTCGCCCAGCGCCTCGAGCGCCGCCGCGTCGGGACCGAAGACCTTGACCGCGACGTCGGCCTTGACGCCCGAGACGACCTCGTCGAGGCGCATCGCCATCGGCTGCGTGAAGTTGACCGCGACGCCCGGCATCGCGGAGAGGGCCTTGGCGAGGGCGTCGATCAGCTGCTCCTTCGTGAAGCCGCTCTTCCACTCCTCCCGCGGGTGGAGGAGGACGTAGACGTCGCCCTGGTAGATCCCCATCGCCTCGGTCGCGACGTCGGGCCGCCCGAGCTTGGTCACGACCTTCTTCACCTCGGGGAAGCCGCGGACGATCCGCTCCACCCGGGTGGAGACGTCGATCGACTCGGGGAGCGAGACGGACGGGAGCTTGCGGGTCTCGATCAGGATCGAGCCCTCGTCCAGCTTCGGCATGAACTCGCTGCCCAGGAACGGGACCGAGGCGAGCGCCAGGGCGACGACGGCGAGCGCCACGCCGAGCGTGCGCCCGCGGTGGTCCATGGCGTCGGCGAGGTGGACGTTGTAGTAGCGGCGGAGCTTCTTGAACCAGCCCTCCTGATGCTCCGTCATCTCCACCTTCAGGACGAGCGCGGAGGCGACGGGCACCGCGGTCAGCGACAGCAGGAGCGAGCCGAGGATCGCGGAGCAGACGGTGATCGCCATCGGCTTGAACATCTTCCCCTCGAGCCCCTCGAGCGTGAAGATCGGCAGGTACACCGCGATGATGATCAGCACGCCGAAGAGGATGGGGCGTGCGACCTCGACGGCCGCCGCGCCCAGCACGGTCTCGTGCTTCCGGACCGGGTCCTCGCCGGGGCCCGGGCGCGCCGCGGCCTCGGTCTTCCGCCGGACGAAGTTCTCCATCATCACGACCGCGCCGTCGACGATGAGGCCGAAGTCGATCGCGCCGAGGGACATCAGGTTCGCCGAGACGCCGAAGAGTTTCATCCCGACGAAGCCGACGAGGAGCGAGAGCGGGATGACGGCGGCCACGACGAGCGCCGCCCGGAGGTCCTTCAGGAACACGAAGAGGACGAGGACCACGAGGAGAGAGCCCTCGAGGAGGTTCTTCCGCACCGTGTGCGCGGTCCGGTCGATCACCTCGCTCTGGTCGTAGAACGGGACGATCGAGAGCCCCCGCGGGAGGCTCGCCTGGATCTCCTTCACCTTCGCCTTGACCCGCTGGGTGACGCTCCTGCCGTTCTCCCCCTTGAGCATGATCACCATCCCGGCGACGCTCTCCCCCTCGCCGTCGCGGGTGACCGCGCCGGAGCGGGGCGTGGCCCCGATGGCGACCTCCGCCACGTCCGAGACGAAGACCGGGACGCTGTCGACGGTCGCCACCACGATCCGGCCGAGGTCCTCGGGTCCCGAGACGCGGCCGAGACCGCGCACGGTGAAACGCTCGGAACGGTGCTCGATGAAGCCGCCGGAGAACGTGGCGTTGTTCTCCGCGAGCGCGGTCACGAGCTGACGCAGCGTCAGGCCGAAGCGGTCCAGCTTGCGCGGATCGACCAGCACCTGGAGCTCCTTGGTCTGGCCGCCCCAGGCGTTGATCTCCGAGACGCCCCGTACGGCGCGCAGCCGCGTCCGCACCTCCCAGTCCTGCAGCGTCTTCTTGGCCATCGGGTCGGCCGTGTCGCCCTCGAGGAGGTACTGGTAGATCTCGCCGAAGGCGGTCGCGACCGGCCCGAGCGACGGCTCGGCGCCCATCGGCAGGCGCGCGCGAGCCTCGTTCACGCGCTCGGCGACCAGCTGGCGCGCGAAGTAGACCGGCACGTCGTCGTCGAAGACCACGGTCACGATGGAGAGCCCGAACTTGGAGAGCGAGCGGACCTGCTGGGACCGCGGCACCCCCATGAGGGCGGTCTCGATCGGATAGGTGACCTGCTGCTCGACCTCGACCGCGGCCAGGCCGGGCGCCTCGGTGACCACCACCACCTGGTTGTTCGTCAGGTCCGGGAACGCCTCCACCGGAAGCTCCTGGTACGCGTAGACACCTGTCAGGACCACCAGCGCCACCATCCCGTGCACGAGGGTCCTCCGCCGGAACGCCCAGCCGACGAACCGCTCGATCCCCTTGTGGCCGGACGGCGCCCCTCCGCGGCGGCCCTCGCCGGCCCCGTCGCCTCGGCCCATCACTCCCCTCCCGGGGTCGAGGCCTTCAGCAGCTCGGACTTCAGGAGGAAGCTCCCCTGGACGGCGACGCGCGTCCCGGCGGCGAGGCCGGAGCGCACCTCCACCAGACCGCCCTCGGTGCCGCCCAGAGTGACGGCGCGCTTCACGAACTGCCCGCCCGGTCCGGCGACGAAGACGTGGGGCTTGCCCTCGATCTCCTGGATCGCCGCGTCCGGCACCACGACCATCGGCCGGGGGGCCTCTTCACCGAGCGTCACCCGGGCGTACATCTCCGGCTTCAGGAGACCGGCCGGGTTCGGGACCGCGCACCTGACGGTGACCCGGCGCGTCTTCGGGTTGATCGTGTCGCCCACGAACGCCACCTGCCCCTCGAAGGGACGGCCGGGATAGGCGGCCACCTGGACCTTGACGCCCCGTCCAGCGGTCACGAGCGGAAGGCGGGTCTCGTCGATCTCGGCCAGCGCCCAGAGCGTGGAGAGGTCGCTGACGACGAAGAGAGGAGTGCCCGGTGTGACGGCCGTGCCGGCCGTCACGTGCTTCTCGAGGACCACGCCGCCGACCGGCGCCTTCACGGGGATCGTCTCCCCCGATTCGCCGGTCGGGTCCTCGCCGTTGGTGATGCCGAGGTGACCGAGCGCCTCCTCGGCACGCCGGACCTCGGTCCGGGCGCGGTCGAGCTCCTCGACCGCGGCGCCCCGGTCCGCCTCGGCCCTCTGCTGCTCCTGGAGAGAGAGGGCCTTCTCCTGGTGCAGGCGCGCGGCGCGCGCGGCCGCCTGGGCCGCCCAGGTCAGCTCGGTCTCGCGGCGGCGGCGCTCGGCCAGCGCCTTGCGGTAGTCGGCCCAGACGTCGTGGATGACGTGACTGTGGAGCTCCGCGAGCCGCTGGCCCTTCGTGACCCGGTGTCCGACCTCGGCGAGGATCGTCACGACGTTGCCCTCGACCATGGAGCCGACGCGCGCGGTCCGGGTCTCGTCGACCGCGAGGATCGCGGGGGCGTCGAACGTGGAGGCGCGAACCACGCTCCTCACCTCGTCCGTCGCGATGCCGGCCACCCGCTGCGAGGTCGCCCCCAGGGTGACGGCGTCGCCGCCGGCCGCCGCGGGGGCCGCCTCCTCCGGCGGCTTCACCCTCAGCCCCCGGACGGCGACCACGGCCGGCACGAGGAGGAGCCCCAGCGCCAGGAGGATGCGGGGGAGCCGCCGGGGGAGCTGGCGCCGGTGACGTCTCCAGAAGGTGGGCGTTTCGCCGGGTGTGCTGCTCACGGGACGACCTCCTGCCCGAGGGCGATCCGGGCTTCGAGAGAAGAGAGCGCGGCCTCGACCTGGAGGTCGAGAGCCTCGCGAAGGGCGTCGACGGTCACGCGCTCGGCGTCGACGAGGAGGAGGACGCCCGAGGCGCCCTCGCGGTAGGCGGCGCGGGCGGCGCGCCGTGCGCCCTCCGCGGGCGCGACGAGATCCTCGG
>CAYLNK010000285.1:0-8968 GCA_964384675.1 uncultured Holophagales bacterium
GGCGGCCGCGGCCCAGGCGGCCGAGCAGGAGCGGCGGCAGCCGCCGCCCGCGTACGTCGCGTTCGTGGAGGAGCAGGCGCGGGTGGAACGGGAGCGGGCGGAGTTCCAGCAGAGAGTGCGGCAGGACATCGCCCGGGAGGCGCAGATCGCGAACCAGGGGCCGGCCCCCGTCTGGCGCCTCGCGTCCGAGGTCGAAGCGGAGGAGCGCGCCCGCGAGGAGGCCGCGCAGGCGCAGGCGCAGGTTGCCGAGTTCGACGCCATCGCCGAGCCGCCTGCCCCGGCCCCACCGCCGCTGCCGGCGCCGCGCGGCACGGTGATGTACTCGGACCCCCTCGTATGACCGAGCTGCGCGACGTCGTCGAGCTCCGGAAGACGGCCCTGGCCACGGCACGGGCCGAGGGTTACGCCACGCCCTGGACCCTCCCCGGCTATCCGCTGCCGGCCAAGCCGGTCGGCAAGGAGGCCGAGCGCGCCTGGCCCCTCGCGGTCCTCTGCTGGGAGATGCAGGTGGAGGGGACGAACCCGCCGGTCCCGGTCTCCGTCAAGGCTCCGGCGTACGTCGTCTACCTCGACGGGAAGTCGGGAGGCCGGCTCCGCTCCGAGCAGAGGGCCGCCGCATCACCCGAGCCGCTCCGGCCCGCCCGCTCCTCGGAGATGAGCCAGCTGAAGGACTCCGAGGCGCGCGTCCTGGGCCGTGTCTTTGCGGCGGCGCTGGGCCGTGCCCTCGGCGCCTGGTTCAAGAAGGCGCCCATCCCGTCCGACACGGCGAGCGACGTGCTCCGGCTCTTCCGCGTGGTGGTGCCGCCGCCGCTCCAGTCGCTGCATCGGGAGATCTCGCCCGGGTTCTTCGAGGCGCTCGACGTGGCGGCGACGAAGCGGACGTAGACGGCGGACCCTCGTGGTTCTCGTCCTTCGTGCCGGGCGCAGGCACCATCGCGGTCGATCCCGGCGCCGAAGGCCACGAGCGGACGGAGGGTCGAGGTCTTAACCTCCCGTGGTGACGCCCGGCGGCCTCCTCCGATCCCTCGCAGACCTGTACGACCTCGCGCTCGAGCGGACCGGCCTCGCCGCACGCATCGCCACCTGGCCCGTCCTCCCGCCCGATCAGCGGGCGGCGTGGATCGCGGTCGCGGCGACGAGCGCCGTCCTCCTCCTCTACGCGGCGCTCGCGTCCGGGAAGGACCGGGCTGTGGAGGCGTCGCGCGTCGTGTTCCTTCTCCTCGGCGCCTGCCTCCCGCTCGCCGCGCTGCGCCTCGTCGCGACGCCTCGCCGGGCTCCGTTCGTCGGCGCGACGCTCCTTGTGCTGCTGGCGGCAGGCCTGGTCCATCGCGGACTGGCCGGCCGCCGGCGCGCCGGGACCGCAGCGGGCGTCATCCGTGGCGCGCGAGGCGTCGTCGAGGTCGCGGGCCTCGGGCTCTTCGCGGTCGGCGCGGGCACCGCCCTCGCGGGAGGCGCGGTCCCGGTGCGTCTCGCGTTCTGGGCGCTCTTCCTGCTGCGGCTCTCGGTCGCGGACCTGGTCGACCCGTCCCGCCTCGCCCACGAGGCCGGCCTTCCCCGGAGCGCGGTGAAGGACCTGAAGGGGGCCGTGCGGCCGAAAGGCCGCCGATCACCTCCCGGCCGCCGGCTGCGCCGCCTGACGGTCGGGGCGCTGAAGCTCGCCCTCCTCGTCCTCTGGCTCGCGCTCCCCGTCCTCTCGGCGCTCGCGCCCGGTGAGGTGGCCGCCGGGGAGTGGCCGGCCCAGGCCCTCCTCCTGCGCTGGTATCCCCCGGTCGCGCTTGGCTTGACCGGGCTCGTCCTTCTCTTCCAGGCCCTCCGGAGCGTGGCCCGCGAGCCTCTGGACGCCGCGCGCGGCCTGATCGTCGGAGCGGCCACCTGGCTTTCCCTCTGGTTCGCCTACCGGGATCCCGCTTTCACGGCCTACCGGGACGCGCTGCCCGGCCTCTACCTGGTCGAGACGGTCTTCGGATTCCTCCTCGGCGCCGCGTCGAGGGGCGGCCGGGCCTGATGCAGGCGATTCATGGCGGCCGCGCGCGTCCCGTCCCAAGGATGGAGCAAGTCCCCGCTTGCTCAGGGGACCGGAGGCGCGCATGGCGAACCCCGTGGACGACAGCCGGTATCTCCGGGAGATCGACCTCTATCTGAAGGCGCGGCACCCGGGCGCGCGGGAGAAGGCGCTCGACAGGATCAACGCGGTGCTCGGGATCGACCTGCGCGAGCAGATCGGCAAGCAGATCCTCGGCCTCCCCTTCGGCGTGGCGGGCAAGATCGCGATCGCGGGCGCCACGATGCTCATGAAGGAGGGGATCTACCGGATGTACAACTACACGTACGACTCCCCGATCACTCCGTTCAGCCCGGAGACCGACCTCGACAACTGGGCCGGGTTCATGTTCTGGACGTGGAAGACGAACGGGAAGCCGTCGTACCAGGTACGGTCGCTCCGGGGCTCGGGCGAATAGCGTCCCTCAGGCGGCCGGGCCGGGACGGGCGCGGCTCGCGCCCGCGAGCAGCTCCCGGATCGCGGCGACGATCTCCTCTCCGTGCCCCACGAGACCGTGGTCGCCCCGCTCGATCCGCCTGAAGCGAGAGCCCGGCCGGAGCTTGCCGGAGCTCTCCCAGCGGTGCCACACCTCGGCGACCTGAGCGTAAGGCACCGACTCGTCGTCGGTCCCCATCAGCACCTGGACCGGGACCGGCGGCGGCTCCTCCTCCACCGAGACCGACGCCATCCCCTCGAAGAACTCCCGGTGGATCGGCAGCTCGCGCCCTTCGCCGTGGTGGAACATCTCGAGCTCGGGCCCGTCGGGGAGCCGATCGCGCCACCGCTCCCGGAACGCGAGGGCCGGAGCGATCAGGACGAGCGGCGCGCCGCCGTAGCCTTCCCGCTTCACGAGCGACAGCGCGACGAGGGCGCCCAGCGAGCTTCCGACGACGACGTCGGGCCTCGCCTCCCGCTCCGCCCGCGCGGCGCGCTCCACGATCGACTCGAAGCTGAGCCGCTCGAAGGACGGCACGTTCAGGTCGGGCACCGCGATCGTGAATCCCTCGGGCGACAGGAGACGTAAGAGCAGGTCAGCCTTGCGCCCCTTCGGCGACGACGCGAGCCCGTGGAGATACAGGAGGGCGGGCACACGGCGACTGTATCAGCGGCACGCGCCCCGCGTTTCGACGCCTTGCTCTTATGATCCCCTCGAGGCCGGTACGCCGGGGCCGACCCTCTCTCCGGAACTGGTGTTCAGCATGAACCGAGATCGACGCCGACCGTTCCCTGAAACCGTCCTCCTCGTGGCGGCCGCGATGGCGGCCTGTGCGCTGACGGCCTCGTGCGGCTCGGGGGCCGAGGGGAAGAAGACGGTGGAGGGACCGCGTCCCGTGAAGGTCGCCCGGGCCTCGACGCGTGCGCTGGCCCGCACGGTGACCGCGGTCGGGGCGCTCGCCGCCGAGGCACGCGCCGAGCTGGCCTTCAAGGTGCCGGGCCGGGTCAGCAAGCTCCACGTCGACCTCGGGAGCGCCGTGCCGACCGGGGCGCCGCTCGCCGAGCTGGACGCGACCGACTACCGGACCCGCGTGGAGAAGGCGCGCGCCGAGCTCCGCCAGACGCGTGCCCGGCTCGGCCTGACGCCGGAAGGCGAGAGCGACGACGTCGTCCCGGAGGAGACCGCCCCCGTGCGGCAGGCCAAGGCGAAGCTCGAGGAGGCGACCGCGCAGCTGGCGCGGAACCGCTCCCTCTTCGAGCAGGGCGTCCTTTCGCGGGCCACGCTCGACGTCGTCGAGGCGAACTTCAAGGTGGCCGAGAGCCAGTACCACGACTCGCTCGAGGAAGTGGGCCAGCGCCGGGCCGCGCTCGCCTCGAAGCGCTCGGACCTGGCGCTCGCCGAGCAGCAGCTCGCCGATACGGTACTCACCGCGCCGTTCGCTGGGTCCGTGCAGCAACGGCGCGTCGATCTGGGCGTCTACGTGGCCGCGGGGACGCCCGCGGTCACGCTGGTGAAGATGTCCCCCATCCGCCTGCGGCTCGACGTGCCGGAGCGGGAGGCCCGCTCGATCAGGAAGGGGGCGGCCGTGACCGTGCGCGTCGAGGGCGACGCGACCGTGTGGAAGGGCGTCGTCGCCCGGCTCTCCCCGGCTCTCGAGGAGAGCAGCCGGTCGCTCGTGGTGGAGGCCGAGATCGACAACCCGAAGGGGATCCTGCGGCCCGGTGCGTTCGCGCGAGCCGAGATCCAGGCCGATCCGGGAGCGCCGTCCGTGGTCGTCCCGTCGTCCTCCGTCGTCGTCTTCGCCGGCATCGAGAAGGTGATCACCCTCAAGGACGGCAAGGCGCTCGAACGCCCGGTCGTCACCGGCCGGAAGGTCGGCGAGGAGGTCGAGATCGTCTCGGGCCTGAAGGACGGCGAGGGCGTGGTGAAGGAGCCGGGGAACCTCGCCACCGGCGTTCCGGTCGTCGAGGCGAACTGAGTGGCCAGTACGCGGGAGACCAGAGGCGCCTGCTCGGCCCTCGCCGCCGATAGCGGCGTTCCGCCTCCTCGGCGAAGATCCGGCTTCAGCCTGCGTCGGCGTGCCTTGCTCTCGACGCCGATCGCCTTCGCATCCGCTTCCGCTTTCCCGCCTACGGGCCACTAGCCATGCAGAAGCTCGCCGAGATCTGCATCCGGCGCCCGATCTTCGCGTCGATGATCATCCTGGCGCTCGTGGTCGTCGGTGGCGCCAGCTACCCCAAGCTCGGCGTCGACCGCTTCCCGTCCGTGGACCTCCCCACCGTCGTCGTGCGCGTCTCCCTGCCGGGCGCCTCGCCCGAGGAGGTGGAGTCGGAGCTGGTGGTCCCCCTCGAGGAGGCGGTCAACACGGTCGAGGGGATCGAGGAGCTGCGGGGCGTGAGCGGCCCCGGCTCCGGCATCCTCGTGGCCACCTTCGCGCTGAACCGCTCCATCGACGCCGCCACCCAGGACGTGCGGGACCGGGTCTCGGCCTCGCTCCGGAACCTGCCCCGCGACATCGACCCGCCCACGGTCTTCAAGTTCGACAACGACTCCACGCCGGTCCTGACGGTCGCGCTCTCGGCCAACCGCTCCGTGCGCGAGCTGACCGAGATCGCCGACAAGCTGGTCAAGCCGCTCGTCGAGCGCGCCCAGGGCGTGGGCGAGGTGTCGATCGTCGGCGGCCTCCAGCGCGCGATCGACGTGAGGATCGACGTCGACCGGCTCGCCGCCTACCGGCTCCCGATCACCCAGGTGCGGGCGGCGCTGCAGCGGCAGAACTCCGACGTCCCGGGCGGCAACGTCGACTCGGGGCGCCGGGAGCTGGCCCTCCGCACGCTGGGACGCTTCGCCGACGCCCGCGGCTTCAACGAGATGGTGGTCGCCAACGTGAGCGGCGCGCCGGTGCGGATCTCCGACCTGGGCACCGTGACGGACGGCACGAAGGAGGCGCGCTCGGCCGCCCGGCTCGACGGCGTTCCGACCGTCGTGCTGGAGATCCGCCGCCAGTCGGGGGCCAACACCGTCGCCGTCATCGAGGGGGCCAAGAAGGCGCTCGAGACGGCCCGGGGCGTCGTCCCGGCCGACGTCCGGATGCTGCCGATCCGCGACCAGTCGCGCTTCATCGAGGCGGCGCTCCACGAGATCAACACCCACCTCGTGCTCGGCAGCCTCCTGGCGTCGCTCGTCGTCCTCCTCTTCATGCGCAACTGGCGCTCCACCCTGATCGCGGCCATCGCGATCCCGGCCTCGGTGATCGCCACGTTCTCCATGATGCGGGCGCTCGGCTTCACGCTGAACAGCGTCACCATGCTCGCCCTCGTGCTGATGGTCGGCGTCGTGATCGACGACGCCATCGTCGTCCTCGAGAACATCTTCCGCTTCATCGAGGAGAAGAAGATGGACTCGTTCGAGGCGGCGAAGGCGGCCACCGCCGACATCGGGCTCGCCGTGATGGCGACGACGTTCTCGCTCGTCGTCATCTTCCTCCCCGTCTCGTTCATGTCCTCGATCTCCGGGCGCTTCCTCTACCAGTTCGGCCTCACCGCGGCGGTCGCCATCCTGGTGAGCCTCCTCGTCTCGTTCACGCTCACGCCGATGATGTCGGCGCGCCTCCTGCGCGGTCACGTGAAGGAGAGCCACTCGGACGAGGCGGCCTCGCGCTCCGGCTTCTACCACCGCCTCGACGCGGCGTACGCACGCCTCCTCGCCTGGGCGATGGCCCACCGCCGCGCGATGGTCGTCGGGGCCGTCCTCGTCGCGCTCTCCTCGATTCCGCTGTACCGCGTCGTGCGGCAGGAGCTGATCCCGACCCAGGTGGACGAGGCGGAGTTCGACGTCGACGTCTCGGGCCCCGAGGGGACGAGCGTCGCCGCGATGGACGAGGCGATGCGCGCCGTGGAGGCGGAGATCCGCGCCACGCCCGGCGTCAGGACGGTCCTCACCACCGTGGGCGGGAGCTTCCTGGGCCAGGTGAACAGCGGAGGGGCGTACGTGCGGATCGCGCCGCACGAGGAGCGGATCTTCGGCGTCGGACGGCTCGTGAAGGAGACGCTCCGGCTCCGGCCGTGGCGCGCCTTCATGGGGAACTACAGCCAGAAGGACGTGATGCTGGCGCTCCGCAAGCGGCTCCAGCGGTTCCCGCACCTCCGCTGCTCCATCCGGAACTCGCAGTCGTTCAACTTCGGCGGCGGACCGGGCGAGATCGTCCTCTCCCTGCGGGGGCCGGACCTGGTGACGCTCCTGAGGTCGATGGAGGCCGTCCGCGACAAGACCCGCAACGGCGAGATCAAGGGCGTCGTCGACGCCAACACCGGCCTCAGGCTCGACAAGCCGGAGCTCCGCATCCGCGTCGACCGGGACCGCGCCGCCGACCTCGGCGTCGACGCCACCGACGTGGCGACCAGCCTCCGGATCATGGTGGGGGGCGACGAGAAGGTGACCCGCTTCCGGGACGAGGCGGTGGGCGAGGACTACGACGTGCAGCTCCGGCTCGAGAGGTCGGACCGCGCCGACGCCGACACGATCTCGCGACTCTACGTCCCGTCGTCCCGCGGCGGGCTCGTCCGGCTGGACAACGTCGTCTCGATCAAGGAGGGGCTCGCTCCGTCCCGGATCGAGCGGCAGGACCGGCAGCGGCAGGTGCGCCTCTTCGCCGGGGTCGGACCCGGCTTCGCTCTCGCCGACCGGATCGAGGCGCTCCAGGACGCCATCCGGAAGCTGAGCCTCCCGGCGGCGTACTCGGTCTCGGTGCTGGGCCGCGGGCGGGAGTTCGAGAGGACGTTCCGGGAGTTCTTCTTCGCGTTCCTCCTCTCGATCGCGTTCATGTACATGATCCTGGCGTCGCAGTTCGAGAGCCTCCTCGACCCGCTCGTGATCCTGATCTCCCTGCCGCTCTCGGTGCCGTTCGCGCTCCTCTCGCTCTTCCTCACCGGGGACACGATCAACCTCTATTCCGCGCTCGGCATCCTCGTCCTCTTCGGCGTCGTGAAGAAGAACTCGATCCTGCAGATCGACCACATGAACAGCCTCCGGCGCGAGGGTATGCCGCGGTACGAGGCGGTGATGCTGGCGAACCGGGACCGCCTTCGTCCGATCCTGATGACGACGCTCGCCCTGGTGGCCGGAATGATCCCGCTGGCGCTCGGGACGGGACCGGGGGCCGAGGAACGGCGGTCGATCGCCATCGTCGTCATCGGCGGGCAGACGCTGTCCCTCCTCCTCACCCTCCTGGCGACACCCGTCTTCTACACGGTCCTCGAGGACGTGGCCGCGGCGCACCACTGGAAGGCGAGGGCCACCGCGTTCAGGGAGCGGCTCACCTCGAGGCGCGCCGCGGAGCCGGGCCGGACCATCCCGAAGATCGGAGCGTGAGCATGGGCGGGATCGAGAAGGTGAGCCTCGCCGCGAAGCTGGCGACGTTCACGGCCCACTGGAGCCCGAAGATCGTCGCCGAGCTGAACGGCCAGCACGTGAAGGTCGTCAAGTTCCAGGGGCCGTTCGACTGGCACCACCACGAGCAGGAGGACGAGCTCTTCCTCGTCCTGAAGGGCCGCTTCGTCATGGAGCTGCGCGACCGGTCGATCCCGCTCGCGGAAGGGGAGCTCCTCGTGATCCCGCGCGGTGTGGAGCACCGCCCCGTGGCCGAGGAGGAGGTCCACGTCCTCCTCCTCGAGCCGGCCGGCACGCTCAACACCGGCAACGTGACGACGGCGAAGACGGTGGCCGAGCCCGAACGGATCTGAACGCCGCGGACGTCACCTCCGGATGAGGTGCACGGCCGGCGCCTTCACGTAGGCCGTCACCGACGCGCCTTCGACGAGCCCCAGCTCCTCGCGGGCGGGTCGCGTCACCAGCGCGACGAGCGGGAAGCCCGCGTCGAGCGTGACGCGCACGAGCGGACCCTCGTGCCGCAGCGCCACGATCCGGGCGGGGAGCCGGTTGCGGGCCGAGAGGCCGTGCGCCTCGCCCGCCACGAGGAGAACGTCCTCGGCCCGGATGGCCACGAGGACGTCACCCGAGGGGAGCACGGTGGCCGACGTGAGGCGCGCCCCCGCCACCTCCACCGTCACGACGCCGTCCCCCTGCGCCACGACGCGTCCCGCCGCCACCGTCTCGACGCCGACGACCCGCGCCACTTCCGGACCGGCGGGCCGGCTGAACACCTCGTCCACGGGGCCGATCTGCCGGACGGCGCCGTCGACCACGACCGCCAGGAGGTCCCCGAGCGCGAGCGCCTCGCGCCGGTCGTGCGTCACCACGATCGACGGGATCTGCTCGGCGACCAGGAGAGCGCGCAGCTCGTCCTGCAGCGCGTCGCGGGTCGGGCCGTCCACCGCCGAGAGCGGCTCGTCGAGGAGCAGGAGCCGGGGCGACGGGGCGAGCGTCCGCGCCAGCGCCACCCGCTGGCGTTCGCCGCCCGAGAGCACGCCCGGTCGCCGGCGCGAGACGTCGGCGACGCTGCACAGCGCGGCGCTGTCGATGGTGTTCACGTT
>CAYLNK010000286.1:0-8968 GCA_964384675.1 uncultured Holophagales bacterium
CGATCGGCGCGGGAGGCGGTACGGGGGCGGGCGGCGCGGGCGCCGGCGTCGACAGGGCGACGGGGGGAGGGTCCAGCGTGAGGACCGCTGCGCCGTCCGCCGGGGCGCTCCCCGTCGCTCCGGCACCGCCCGCCACCCGGAGGAACGTCCCGATGGCCGCCTGCCGCATCGACAGGAAGCGATCGTGGAGCGCCTGCTGCGAGAGGACGTGGTCCTGCTGGATCTGCGCGAGACGGGCGACGTGGGCGCGAAACCCCTCGAGGATCGGGGTGAGAGCCGGTGTGGGCGCGGCGAAGGAGGCGGCCGTGAACGCGCTCGCGACGGGAAGGGGAGCGATCGCGGGAGCGGCGGCGGCGACGACGTCCGGAACGCGAGAACACGACCACTCCTCGCCGAGCACGGACGGCAGGTGCGGTGCCGGGCTCATCACGCGCGCACCCGCTGCCGTCGACACGCCGTCGCGGGCCGGAAGCGGCGGGAGGACGACCTCCGGGGGATGGGACGGGAAGGTGAGGCTCCGTCCGCTCGCGGACGAGGGGCGCACGCAGACGAGGAGCGCGTCGAGCTCCGCGAGCGCCCCCTCGCGCGTCGGCACGCCCGCGGCGACGAGCGCGGCGAGCGCGTCGAGCGTCGCCTCGAGGCCCTGACCCTTCCGGTCGAGGCTGACCACCAGCGCGTCGCGCTCCCCGAGGATGCTCCGGATCCAGCGGCCGCACGCGGCCTGCGGCCCGTGCTCGACGAAGACGCGCACCCCGTCCCGCCACGCGGCGAGAACGGTCGGGCGCAGGTCGAGCGTGCGGCTCGCCTGTCCGAGGATCGCCTCCGCGCAGGTGTCGGGCGTCGGCGCGTAGGAGCGGCCGAGGGCGTTCGAATAGAGGCGCGAGCCCGCGGGCGGTGTCGTCTCCCGCCGGTGCAGGGCGAGCCACGCCTCCCGCACGGTGTCGAGCTCGGGGACGTGGACCGCGAGCGGGTAGGCGAGCCGGAGGGCCCGGCCACGGCCGAGCGCCTCGACGATTCGGGCGCAGCCGTCCTCGTCCCCGGCGATGACGCACTCCTCGTCGGTGTGGATGGTCGCCAGGTGGACCCGCTCCTCGCCGGACAGCGCCGCGGCCACCTCGGCGGCCGGGGCGAGGACGGTGTACGACCCCCAGCGGACGGGACGGCCCCACGCTCGCTCGACGGCTTCGAAGCGGCCGCCCAGGTCGCGGGTGAAGATCCCGGACGTCTCGCTCTCCCCGACGAGCGCGTCGACGTCGCGCCACGTCCCGGAGGCCAGGAGCGAATTCGTCTCTCCGGACGAGTACCCGATCCAGGCGTCCGGCGCGAGACCGAGGAGGCCGCCCGTCAGCTCCACGTGGAGCTGGCAGAGCGCGGAGGCGCCCCACAGCTGCTCGAGCACCGACGGCTCGCGGCCGCCGTCCTCGAAGGACCAGGCGAGCGCGCGGGGGAGCGTCCGGCTGCGGCGCGCGAGCGAGTCCGCGAGGCCCGGGAGCTTCTCCAGGAGGTCGCGTCCCATCCCGCGGTAAGCGGCTCCCGCGCCGGTGAAGACGAAGGCGAGCTCGCCCCCGACCGGCTCCTTTCGGAAGTGGATCCCCGCTCCGGCGGGAGAGCCGGTCTCCAGATGAGCGAGCGCACGCTCGCGCAGGTTCCCGAACGAGGCGTCCGTGGAGACGAGCACCAGCCGCGCCGCTCCCGCTCCGAGCCCCTCACGGCCCGAGCGGAGCGCCTGGATCACCGCCGAGCGGTCCGCTCCGGAGAAGCAGCGGAGCCGCGGGAGCTCGTCCTCTGCGCGGCGAGGATGCGTCACGGCTTCCGACAGCCTGAGGCACGGACCCGCTGGGGCATCGACACGCGCCGTGCGTGCTCCGGGCCCCGAGGGCAGCCACGGACGACCGCCGGGGAGGCGCCTGTGGTGAAGGGAGAGCGCGGCGGCCCCCACGTCGACCATTCCCGTGGCCGCATGGGAGCGTCCGGTGCGTGCGACGAGGCTCGGCCACGCGGCATCGTGAGGACTCTCGTCCTCGGCGATCAGCGCGTAGACCCGATCGCCGTCCCGCTCCGCGTCCGCGAGGCGTTTCAGAACGAGGAGCACCGCCGCGTCGCCGGGCGGGCTCGGCTCGGAGCGGGATACCGCCGCGATGGCGGCTTCGTGAACGCGCTCGCACGAGAGGTCGACCGCGCCGGCGACCGCCGCGTCGAGGTCGCCCGTGGCGAGCGCCCGGATCGCGAGGGAGAGGGCGACGCTTCCCGACGCCTCGCCTGCCTGCACGGTGAACGCCGGTCCGCCGAGGTCGAGCTGCGAGCCGAGCCGGTTGGCCGGGATGTTGGGCATCGTGCCGACGACCGCCGCCGCCTCGAGGAGAGGCACCACGCCGTCGCGTGCTCCGGCGAGCCACTCCGCGGAGGCGCCGGCCTCGCGAGCCGTCCTGGCCAGACGCCAGCGCGTGCCCCAGCGGGCCACCTCGGCGTCCGGCTCCATCCCGACGAAGACGCCGGTCCGTTCGCGCGGCAGGGGAGCGAGCGTGTCGAGCGCCTCGAACGCGACGCGGAGCGCGGCGAGCTGCTGAGGCAACGTCTGGGCGAGGTCCTTCGGGGGGAAGCGAAGCCCCTCGAGGTCGAGCGCGATCGGGCCCATCCGGCCCTCTCCCCGTGCGTCGAGGAGGCTCGCGCCGGAGAAGAGCGCCTTCGTGAAGCCGGACCGATCCGGCGCGCCGGCCACCGAGCAGCCGAGGCCCACGACCGCGATCGAGGGGCGCGCGGGACGCCCGACGGCCGGAGCGTCGAGCTCGGGCGAGTCCTCGGAGACGATCAGGTGCGCGTTGTTGCCGCCGAAGCCGAAGGCGGAGATCGCGGCGACACGCGGTCCGTCGCACGTCCACGGCTCGAGCGTCTCGACGAGGCGGAACGGTGAGCCGTCGAGCGCCTCGTTCCGCTCCTCGGCGTGGAGCGTGGGCGGGCGCTTGCCGGCGCGCATCGCCCCGAGGACCTTCAGGAGCCCGGCCGCGCCGGCGGCGGTGATCAGGTGTCCCAGGTTCGACTTCAGGGAGCCGAGCGGTACGTCCCTGAGCCCCTCGAAGACCGCGCCGGTGCTGCGGATCTCCGCGGCGTCGCCGACCGGCGTCCCGGTGGCGTGCGCCTCGATCAGGGAGATCCGCTCGGGCCCGAGCCCCGCCTGCCGGTAGGCGTCGCGGATGGCGCGGCGCTGCCCTTCCTCCGACGGCGCGAGGAGCCCTTTCCCGCGCCCGTCGTTCGAGAGCCCGACGCCGCGCACGACCCCGTGGATCGTGTCGCCGTCGCGTCGCGCGTCCTCGAGCCGCTTCAGAACGACGAAGGCGGCGCCTTCCGCCGGGAGGAGGCCGTCGGCGCCGCGGTGGAACGGGCGCGAGCGGCCGCTCTTGCTGAGCGCGCCGAGCGCGCAGAAGCCGACGTGGAGAAACAGGTCGTCGGCCCTCTGGACCGCGCCGGCGAGCATCACGTCGGCGTCACCGTCGTGGAGCCGGTCGCACGCCAGCTTGATGGCGTAGAGCGAGCTCGCGCACGCGGCGTCGAGGCAGAAGGCGCCCGCTCCGAGGCCCAGCGCCTGGCGCAGCAGGGCCGCGGTGCCGCCGCTCATGAAGCGGTTGCGCGGGTCGACGGACGTGGAGCCGTCGCCGGTCCAGACGCTCCGCGCATACGCGGCCATCCCCTCGGAGGGGAAGCCGAGGTTGCCGAAGATGGCCCCCGTTCGCGGGCGCGCGGTCGAGCCGGTCCCCACGTCGCCGGAATCGCGGAGCGCCTCGCGAGCCGTGTGGAGGACCCAGGGGACGAGCGGATCGAGACCGTCGAGCGCCTTGGCGTCGACGCCGAACCCTTCGGGATTCCAGACGGTCTCGAAGCCGGTGACGTAGCCGCCCCGGTCGGACCACGAGGCGTCGGGCGCCGTCCCGGCGGGCGAGCAAAGGACCTGGTCGGGGTCGAGACCCCAGCGTCCCTCGGGAGCCGGGCCGACGAGGTCGCCCCCGGCGGCGACGACGTCCCAGAGCGCGGACGGATCCAGCGCGCCGGGCAGCACGCAGGACCGCCCGACGATGGCGATCGGAGCGAACGGCATCGACTACGTGATCGGGTTGGCGGACGGGAACGGGTGCGTCTCGACGCCCAGGAGGGCCGCGAGCCGCTGGCCCTTCTCGTCGGTGAAGTGGACGTCCGTCGTGACGCCGAGCTTCCCCGCCTTGCGACGGTAGGCGGCGACGTTGATCACGCCGGGCACCGGCGCCGAGCGATACGGCCGCAGCTCCGCGATGGTCGTCGGGAGGTTCTCGCTGCCGAGCATCCGCTGCGCCATGAGGACCACGACCTGGAGACCGCCGTCGAGCGCCGCCACGTCGAGCTGCCACGGGTTGGACGAGCCGTTCGGCCAGCCCGCGCGGACGACGCCGTTCACCCGGCCCTCCGCCCCGTGATCCGAGATTCCGTTCACCTGCTCGATCAGCTCGAAGGCGCCGCGATGGAAGAGGAGGTCGCGGTAGATCGGCTCGCCGGACCATTCACCCAGCTCGAGCGCGGGCGGATGCGGCTCCGGCGTCCCGAGCTCGGGGAGGAGCTCGGCGCGGGCGCTGTAGTGCAGGGTCCCCTCGGCGCCCCGCACGTCGAGCAGCAGCTGGGCGCCCCGGGCGCTCGGGAGGGGACGCGCCTGGATCACGAAGCGGTCGCCCCCGTTGTCGAAGCCCGAGAGGCGAATTCCCTTCAGGACCTTGATGTCGTGGAGGGCCGCGAGCGCGAGGCCGGGCCGGAAGGAGCGCGCCGCGCGCGAGAGCCACTCGGCCGCGAGGACCACCGGGACGACGGGCGTCCCGAGGATGGCGTGCCCTTCGAGGTAGCCGTGGCTCCGCCTCTGGACCTTCAGCTCCAGCTCCTGCACGCGGGCCTCGGCGCCTGCGAAGAGGAGCGCCTCCGCCTTCGGCTCGCCGCCGAGGACGAGCTCCACCTCGCCGCGCTCGGCGCCGCGCACCTCGTCCGCGAACATGCGAGCACCCACGGCGAGCGGGATCATCGGGACGCCGAGCGAGGCGAACCGCTCCTTGAGCTGGGGCGTGACCATTCCGCCTTCCCACGGTCCCCAGCCGAACGACTTCACGACGAGCCCGGGTCGCCGGCGCGACTCGGCCCACGCGACCTTCGCCAGGACCTCGTTCGCCATCGCGTAGTCGGCCTGGCCGTTGTTGCCGCAGCGGGCGGAGACCGAGGAGAAGACGGCGAGGAGCTTCAGCGGATCGTCCACGGTGGCCGCGAGGAGCGCGCGCAGCCCTTCGACCTTCGTGTCGAAGACACGGTCGAACTGCTCGTCGGTCTTCTCCGAGATCTTCCGGTCGGCCAGCACGCCGGCGCCGTGCACCACCGCGGCGACCGGTCCCCAGTCGGCACGGACGCGGGAGAGGACGGTCGCGAGCGCCGCGGCGTCGGCGACGCGCGCGACCTCGTACCGCGCCTTGCCTCCTTCGGCCTCGATCGCCGCGAGCGTGCCGCGCACCTCGCGGGCCGCGAGGACCTCGTGCACACGAGCGCCGAGCTGCGCGGGCGCGGGGCTCTCGCCCCGGCTCCGGGCGTCGGCGAGGAGCGCCTTCTTGAGGCCCGTCTCGTCCGCGACGCCAGCGCAGCAGGCGGGCTCCTCGCCGAGCGGCGTCCGCCCGAGGAGGACGAAGCGCGCGCGGCTGTCCCGCGCCCATTCCACGACGCACGCGGCGGTGACGCCCCGCGCGCCGCCCGAGACCACGACGACGTCGTCCGCTCCGATCACAGGGGTACCGGGCGTCACCTCACGGGCGACGCTCCGGAGCGTGAATCGCCCGCCGGCCGCGGGAAGCGCCACCTCCGGCTCGCCGCCCCCTTCGAGGAGCTCGGTTGCGAGCGCGTGCGCCAGCGCTTCCGGAGAGCGTTCCCCGCGCTCGAGGTCGACGGCCTTCAGAGACGCGAGCGGCCACTCCTGGCTCGCCGTCTTCACGAGGGCCGGCAGCCCCGCGAGCCACGCGCGGCGCGGGTCCATCGGGCCCATCCCGAACGTGCCGCCCGTGTCCTGCACGGTCACGAAGAGGCCGCGCCCCGTCTCCAGCTTCGCGGCGAGCGTGCGCGCGATGGCGAACGCCTCGCGGTTCACGGCGATCGCCTCGTCGAGGTCGGCGACGTCGCGGAGCCCGCCGAGGTAGACGCAGGCCGTGGCCCCGGCGGACACGCCGGCGGTGGCCTTCGCGTTCACGCCGCGTCCCGTCAGCTCCGCCGCGAGGAGCGCGTCGAGCGCGCCTCCGCCTGTGATCCAGACCTCGCCGCCGCCGAGGAGCCCCGGCTGGGCGAGGCCCGTCGAGGGCGCTTCGATCCGCTCGAGCGTGAAGCGCCCGAGGGCCGCGTGCGGGGCGGCGGGAGCCGCCTCCGGCTCGGACCGCCGCGCAACCGGCGGCGCCGCCACGGGCAAGGGCGCGGGCTTTCCCAGCCCCTTCATGTAGTCGACGATGGAGCCGAGCGTCCGGAGCGAGCCCATGTGGGCCATGTCGACGGCCGGCAGCTCGGGCGCGAGGTCGGAGACGGCGGACAGGATCTCCACTCGCTTGATGGAGTCGATCCCGAGGTCGCCCTCGAGGTCCATGCCGAGGTCGAGCATGTCGGCGGGGTAGCCGGTCTTGTCGGCCACGACGGTGAGCATCAGCGCCTGGAGATCGACGGAGGGAGCGGCGGCCGCCGCCGCGACGGCGGTCGCTCCCGCCACCGGCGTCGCGAGCCCCTTCATGTAGTCCACGATGGAGCCGAGGGTGCGAAGCGAGCCCATGTGGGCCATGTCGACGGCGGGCAGCTCGGGCGCTAGGTCGGAGACGGCGGAGAGGATCTCGACGCGCTTGATGGAGTCGATGCCGAGGTCGCCTTCGAGGTCCATGCCGAGGTCGAGCATGTCGGCCGGGTAGCCGGTCTTGTCCGCCACCACGGTGAGCATGAGCGCCTGGAGGTCGATCGACGGGGCGGCAACGACCGGGACCGGTGCCGGAGCGGCACGGACCTCGGGCTCGGCGGCGCGGAACGGCTCCTCGACCGGCGGGAGCATCGGCGCGGGTGCCATCGACGGCGCGTGCGCCGGCGTCGGCATGATCGGAGCCGGGGGCATGGCAAGGGCCATGGCCGCGTGGGCGACGGGCGCCGGAGGCGCGGGGGCGTAGGTGACGGGGGCGGGAGGCTGCGGCGCGGGCGCGTGCGCCACCTGCGACGCCGGGATCGCGAGCGGCTGACCCGTCACCATCGACGTGAGACCCAGCATCCCAGACTCGGCGACGCGCAGGAACGCCGAGTGGCTCTCGGCCATCGCGCGCTGATAGACCGCGTGGGCCTCGGCGGTCTGGCGCTGGGTCTCCTGGAAGGCGAGGACCCAGTCGGACGCGGAGCTTGAAAGGGCCGGAGCGGGCGCTGGGAGCGGGGCGACGGGCGGGGCGTGCTGGATCTTCAACGGTTCCTCTGGTGGCGCGGCGGCCGGGACGGGCGTCGGTGTGGCGACGAGCGGGAGCGGCTCGGGTCGCGGTGGATTCTTCCCCCCGAGATCGCTCGCGACCTTCTTCGACCCGTCATGCGATTCCGGGGGGAGATTCGGCGCGGGCAGCGACGCGGCGCCGCCCGGCGGGGGATACAGCTTTCCGTGGTTGCTGCCGTTGATCGGGACGGCGAGGCGTGGTGCCGCCGTGGCGCTTCTTCCCTCCGGCCGGCGATACGCGGCGAAGAGCTTCGCGGGCGACATCGGCACGCCCGCGGCGGCCAGACGCGCCAGCGCGAGCTGCAGCGACTCGACGCCGTTTCTTCCCTTCCGATCGAGGCTGACGGCGGCGTGAGCCCGCCCGTCGAGGATGCGTCCGACGAGGCCGGTGAGGACCGAGCCGGGGCCGACCTCCACGAACGTCCGCGCGCCGGCGGCGTACATCGCCTCGACCATCTCGACGAAGCGCACCTGGCTCGCGATCTGGCGCGCGAGCCCGCTCCGGAGCGTCGACGGGTCGGCCGCGTGCGGCGCGGCGAGCTCGTTCGAGAAGACCGGGAGGCGGGCGGGCTCGAACGGGACGCTCTCCAGGAACCGTGCGAACGGCTGGCACGAGCCCGCGACGAGCTCCGAGTGAAACGCCGTGGCAACCGGGAGGCGCTGGAAGGAGATGCCCTCGGCCTTCAGCTGCGCCTCGAGCGCGGCGACGTCGTCCGTCGCGCCCGAGACCACGACCTGCGTCGGAGCGTTGTGGTTGGCCACGACGACGCGCGGCGCGAGGCGCGCGAGGATCTCGCGCACCCGCTCGACCGGGAGGCTCAGGGCCGTCATGGCGCCCGGCGTCACGGCCGGGGGCCTTGCAGGCGGGGACGCTCCGCCCCCCGCACCCCACGGGGACGCCGTCGGCTCCTCCGTCGCCGCGGCGGCCATCAGCTCGCCGCGTCGACGTACCGTCCGGAGGAGGCTCCCGTCCGTCAGCACGCCCGCGGCGCGCAGCGCCACGACCTCACCCAGGCTGTGGCCGCCGGCCAGGTCGGGCACGAGGCCGATCTCCTCCAGGAGAGCGAGCTGCGAGAGGGAGACGCAGGCGATCGCCGGCTGGGCCCACGGCGTGGACGTGAGCCGCGCGAGGTCACGCGTCTCCTCGTCGTCGCCGAAACCGGGGCGCGGGAAGACCACCTCGTGGAGCGGCGTTCCCGGCTCGAGCTCGAGGTCCGCGGCGCGATCCCACACGTCGAGCGCCGTGGTGAAGCTCATGGCGAGGTCCGCGCCCATGCCCAGGTACTGGCTTCCCTGGCCGGGGAAGAGGAAGGCGATCCTGCCGTCGCGAGCTCCGCAGCCGTAGGCCGTGCCGTCGGGCAGCGCGAACCCTTCGCCTGGAGCGGACTCGATCCGCCGGGCGGCGTCGAGGAGGCTCGACTCGAGGCTCGCCCCGTTCGCGGCGAGGACGGCGAGGCGAGCCGGGGCCTCGGCGCGATACGCCTC
>CAYLNK010000287.1:0-2280 GCA_964384675.1 uncultured Holophagales bacterium
GGAGGCGGTGAGGGGCGCTCTCATCGGTCCGGCACGTTAGCGCGGGACCGGCGCTCGCGAAAGGACGCTCCGTCCGGCTCGGTCCCGGGGCGCATCCTACGCCCGTCGATCGTGATGTCCCACGCCGTGCCGCGGCGGCGCAGCTCCTCGCCGTAGATCGAGTCCCGCCGGATGCGGCGCGAGACGAGGGTCGCGGTGCCGGTCGCCAGGAGGAGCGGGAGCACGATCGCGTAGTCGCCCGACAGCTCGAACACCATGACCGCGGCCATCACCGGCGCGTGCGTGGTGGACGCCGTCATCGCCGCCATCCCGACGAGCGCGTAGCCGCCGACGGCGAGGAGCGTGTGCCGGGGCGTGACGAGCGATACCCCGTGCCCGAGGAGGCCGCCGAGCGCCGCACCGAGGAAGAGGGACGGCGTGAAGACGCCTCCGGGGCTGCCCGAGGAGACCGACGCCGTGGTCGCGAACGCCTTGCCCACCACGAGGACGGCCATGAGACCGAACGCCATCTGTCCGCCGAGGATCAGGTTGATCGCCTCGTAGCCGTTCCCCGTCACCTCGGGAAGAGCCAGGGCGAGGACTCCAACGCCGAGCCCGCCCAGGCCGGCACGGACCGGCCCCGGCACCGTGAGCCGCTCGAACGCGGATTCGCCCGCCTCGAGGAGCGCCATGAAGGCGGGGCCTGCCAGGCCGGCGAGGAGGCCGAGGAAGACGTGGACGAGGAGCTCGGCGTCGGTCCCGATCGCGAAGCTCCGCTGGCCGTAGATGGGACCCCCGCCGAGGACGATCCGGGTGACCGCCGTGGCGATCGGTGTGGCGACGATCGCCGGGAGGACGATCTCGAGGGCCATCACGCCGGTGACGACCTCCAGCACGAAGAGGATCGCGGCGATCGGCGTGTTGTAGGCAGCGGCGAAACCTGCCGCGGTGCCGGCCGCGATCAGTCCACGGGTCTCGGCCTCGGGCAGCCGGAAGAGCCGGCCCAGCGCGCCGCCCAGGCCGCCCCCGAACTGGATGATCGGCCCCTCGCGCCCCACCGAGCCGCCGGAGACGATGGCGAGCCACGAGCCGAGCGCCTTCACCGAGGTGAGCGGGAGCGAGATCCGGCCGCGGCCGAGGGCGACCGCCTCCATGACGTCCCCGACTCCGCCGCCGCGGAGGCGGCGCGCGAAGACGCCCATCGCGCCGGCCAGGCCGCCTCCCACCGCCGGGACGAGGAGCCTCGCCCACCAGGGAAGAGCCCGGAACGCCGCCAGGACGTCGTGGGCCCGGTAGACGCTCGCGAAGACCGCGTTGATCGCGCTCCGGAACGCCACCGCGAAGAGCGCCGCTCCCACGGCCACGAGGACGAGGGCCGCCACCTGCCGGAGGAGCGTCGACAGGACGGCGGCCGGGGGAGGGTGCGGGTCGTCCGGGAGGGTCGCGTCCAAGGAGGTCACGAGGCCACATGGTATCGAGCCGGCCGCCCTCCGGACATGGCGTTTGCCGAGGCCGGGACTGTGCGCGAAACTCGGTCGGGCCCGGGAGGGCTCGTGGCCGGAGGAAGAGTATGAGCGGGAGCGTCTGCGCGGTGATCGGGGCGGGCCCGGGGCTCGGGGCCGCGGTGGCCAGGCGATTCGGGCGCGAGGGGTTCCACGTGGCGCTCATGGCACGGGGGCGCGAGCGCCTCGAGGCTCTGTGCCTGGAGCTGGCGGGCGACGGGATCGAGGCGAGCGTTTTCCCGGTCGACGCTTCGAGCCCGGACGACGTCAGCCTCGGTCTCGCCCAGGTGGTCGGGACCCTCGGCTCACCGGAGGTGCTCATCTACAACGCCGCCGTGCTCCGTCAGGGTCTCGCGAGCCGCACCTCACCCGAGACGCTGGTCGACGACTTCCGGGTGAACGTGGCGAGCGCCGCGGCGGCTGTCCAGGCCGTCCTCCCCGCGATGATGGAGCGGCGCTCGGGGACGATCCTCCTGACGGGTGGAGGGCTGGCTCTCGACCCGTACCCGACCTACGCCTCCCTGGCGATCGGGAAGGCCGGGATTCGCTCCCTGGCCCTCTGCCTGGCGAAGGAGCTCTCCCCGATGGGGATCCACGTGTCGACGGTGACGATCTGCGGCTTCATCCGACCGGGCACGGCGTTCGACGCGGACGTGATCGCGGGCCGCTACTGGGAGCTGCACCTGCAGTCGCACGAGGTGTGGGAGCCGGAGATCATCCTGCGCTGAGGACGAACCGTGGGGTGCGGCGACGGAGCCCCCCACAGCGAATCCCACGAGTGCCCCGCCAGGGGTGTGGG
>CAYLNK010000287.1:2380-8844 GCA_964384675.1 uncultured Holophagales bacterium
ACGAGTGCCCCGCCAGGGGTGTGGGGGGCGGCGACGGAGCCCCCCACAGCGAATCCCACGAGTGCCCCGCCAGGGGTGTGGGGGGCGGCGACGGAGCCCCCCACAGCGAATCCCACGAGTGCCCCGCCAGGGGTGTGGGGGGCGGCGACGGAGCCCCCCACAGCGAATCAGAACGGGCGGGGGCGCGCCTGCGTGCCGAGGGCGTCCGCCAGGATCGTCCGGATCTGGCCCAGGAAATCGCGCCTCTTCAGGGCCCCCTGCTGGAGGATGCGCTGGAGGTTGCTCGAGAGCCGCTTCTTCTCGTCCATCGGGACGTCCGGATCGATCATCACGATCACCGGGATGAACCGCCATTCCGGCTGGCTACGCAGCTCCTGCAGGAACTCGATGCCGTCCATGGCGGGCATCACGAGGTCCAGGAAGATCAGGTGCGGCGGTGCCTCCGAGATGCTCGTCAGACCGATCAGACCGTTCTCGGCCTCGCGCACGACCCACCCGGAGCGCTCGAGCGAGCGGCGGATCGACTCGCGGGCCGCGGGGTCGTCCTCGATGACGAGCGCGGGGCACGGGGGCGCGTCGCACGGATACGGCTCGAGGAGGCGGCGCACCTGACCTTCGATCGGGTGGACCACGAACGACGTGGTGCCCAGGGTCAGGCCGCGGCTCTTGTCCTTGGAAAGGGCGTGGGGGATGACCGGGATCGGCAGTAGCTGGGGATCCGTCCGGAGCTGCTTGAGCACCTCCCAGCCGTCCTGCTCGGGGAGGAGCACGTTGAGGAGGATGGCGGCCGGCTGGTGCTTCTTGGCAAGGACGAGCCCCTCGCCGCCGCTGGTGGCGAGGATCGCGCGAAGCCCCTCCTCCGCCAGGAAGCGCTGCATCAGCTCGCGCCCGCCGGGATCGGCGTCGATGATGAGCACGGCCGGCAGGGCCTCCTCGGCCGAGTCGGTCGTGGTGGGGCGGGACTTGCCGACCGAGACCTCGGCCGGCAGGCGGACCGTGAACGTGGTGCCGCGACCGAACTCGCTCGAGACCGTGACGTCGCCGCCCATCATCCGGGCGAGCCGCCGGGTGATGGCGAGGCCGAGGCCGGTGCCGCCGTACTTGCGCGTGGTGGAGGCGTCGGCCTGCGCGAACGCCTGGAACAGCTTTCCGAGCTGCTCGGGCGTCATCCCGATGCCGGAGTCGGAGACGCGGAAGACCAGCCAGTCGAGCATGTCGTCCCGTCGCCGCTCGACGTCCAGGGTGATGAGCCCCTTCTCGGTGAACTTGCACGAGTTCGACAGCAGGTTGAAGAGGATCTGCCTGACGCGGGTGAGGTCGGCCTTGATCGAGCCGATGGTGTCGGGGCAGGTGGCGCGGAGCGTGTTGCCGTTCTTGTCGGCGAGGGGCTGCACCGTCGAGACGACGTCCTGCACGACCTGCGGGACGTGGAACGTCTCGAGATAGAGGTCCATCTTGTCGGCCTCGATCTTCGACAGGTCGAGGATGTCGTTGATCAGGCCGAGGAGGTGCCGTCCGGCCGAGTGGATCTTCCGGAGGTCGGGCGTCAGCTCCGACCAGCCGCCGTCGGCCGCGTCCTCCTGGAGCATCTCGCTGTAGCCCATGATGGCGTTGAGCGGCGTGCGCAGCTCGTGGCTCATGCTGGCCAGGAACGAGCTCTTGGTGCGGTTCGCGGTCTCGGCCGCGTCCTTGGCCTGGCGCAGGTCCTCGGCCGTCTTGTTCAGCTCCTCGGTCCGCCTCCGGACGTTCTCCTCGGTGCTGTCCACCGTCCGCTTCAGGTCTGCGGTCATCTTGTTGAACGCACGCGAGAGCTCGCCGATCTCGTCCTCGGATTCCACCGGCACCTTCTGCCGCATGTCGCCCGCCGAGATCTTCCTCACGACCTGGGTCAGGTGCTCGATCGGGCGCGAGATCGAGTGCGCCACCCGCTGTGCCGCGACGACCACGGCGGACAGCATCAGGATGGACAGCACCAGCGTGGCGATCCGCTGGCGCGTCACCGGCTGGAGCGCCTCGCTCGTGTCCTGCTTCACCACCATCGCCCAGCGGAGCGTCGGGAGGTACTGCGAGGCGGCGAGCACCTTCTTGCCGCGGTAGTCCCTCGAGAGGCGGACCTCGCTCTTGTCGGGCCCCGCCCGCTGGAGCTCGGGGTGGGCCTCCTCGCCCACCTTCACGCGCCGCCGGAACGCGGCCTCCTTGTCGTGGCGGATCGGCATCTGGAAGACCAGCTCGTTCCCGATCTTCGCCGCGACGATCGTCTCGCCGGTCTCTCCGAGACCGTTGTAGTCGTTGACGACCCGCGCGACCTCCTCGTTGCTCATCTGGAAGACCGCGACGGCGGCGGAGGCTCCCTGCTTCACGAGCGGCGCCACGATGAAGCCCGCCGGCTGGCGCGACGCCTCGTCATACTGGAAGGGCGCGATCTCGACGCTCTGCTCCACCCGGGCCCGCTGGACCGCCCAGGCGAGCTCCAGGCTCTTCGGCGGCTTCCAGGGCGTCAGGTCGTCGTGGTGCCCGACCGAGAGAAGGAGGTCACCCTTCGGGCTGTACAGGAGGAGATCGGAAAAGCCGAGCTCCCGGACGGATCGGGAAAGGAAGACGAGCGTCTCCTTGTCGGTGCGATAGCCCGGCGAGCGGGCCATCCGGTCGGCCGCGTCCACGAGGTCGGGCGAGCGTGCCAGGGCCGCCGCCGCGCGCTTCCGCTCGCGGACGTACGTCTCCACCTCGTTGGCCTTCTTTTCCGCCAGGGCCTGCAGCCGGTGCTCCACCTCGCGCTGGATCGCCCGGGACGACAGGAAGAGGGCGACGACGGTGGCGAGCACGAGCGGCAACAGGGACAGGACGAGGAAGAAGAAGACGAGGCGGCTCGCGATCGACTGACCCTGGAGCCGGCGCTGCCACACGGTTCGCGGGATGTTAGCAGCGATGTCCGGGCGGTCCGGGAACTATCGACCCGGGTCCGGGTCTCTCCTCCATCCACGGGGCGCGCCCTCCTGACCCGAAGAGAAAGGAGGCCCGGATGTTCGAGAACGTCACCACCCGTCGGCGGCGCCGCGGGGCGCTCGCCGTCTCCATCTCCCTCCACCTCGCCCTCGGCGGGACGGTCTGGGTGAGACCCCTCCTCGCCACGCAGGAGCCGCCCGAGGTTCCCGACAGGCCGATCGTCTGGGTCCTCCCGGCGCCGGAGCAGCCGATCGACGTGACCCTGGTCCAGGCGGCGAGGCCGAAGGGAGGCGGCGGCGGGGGCGGGACGCCGCGCCCGCTGATCCGGCGGTCTCGCCCGGCGAGGCCCGCCGTGGTCCAGCCGACCGAGATCCCGTCGGCTCTTCCGCCGGAGGCCTCGGTCCCGGAAAGCTTCGAGGAGCCACCTGGCCCCGACGTGAACGACGCTCCCGAGACCACGGGCGACGCCACGAAGGAGCCCGGCCCCCCCGGGGGGTGCGAGACCTGCCCGATCTCACCTGCCGGACGTCCCGACGTGACCTTGCCCGTCGTCCTCCTCAGCCCGGACCCGGTCTATCCGGAGGCGGCCCGGCGGGCTCACCTAGAGGGGCGGGTGATCCTGGAGGCCGTGATCGGAGTCGACGGAGCGGTGAGGGACGTCCGCGTCCTCCGCAGCGCGAACCCTCTCCTGGACAAGGCGGCGATGGACGCCGTGCTCCGCTGGAGGTACCAGCCCGCGCGGGTCGGCTCGCGGGAGGTCGCCGTCTACCTCAGCGTGTCGATCGGGTTCAGCCTCACCGCCAGGTGAGCACCCTCTCGAGCGGCTTCCTGGAGATGTCCGGCACCTCCGCTCCCGGCGCCGGGTAGCCGACCGGGAGGAGGAGGAACGCCTTCTCCCCCGGCTCGGCCCCCAGGATCTCGCCGAGGAAGTTCATCGGGGAGGGCGTGTGCGTCAGGGTGACGAGACCGGCGTCGTGGATCGCCGCGATCAGGAAGCCCGCGGCGATCCCGACCGACTCGTTCGGGTAGTAGGCGTTCTGCCGCTCGCCGTCGACGAGCTCGTACTCCTTCTTGAAGACCACGATCAGCGCGGGCGCCGTCTCGAGGAAGGGCTTGTGCCAGTCGGTGCCGAGCGGCGCGAGCGCCTTGAGCCACGCGGGCGGCATCCGGTGCTCGTAGCTCTCCCGCTCCTCCTTCTCCGCCGCGGCGCGGATCCGGCTCTTGGTCTCCGGGTCCCGCACCACGACGAAGCGCCACGGCTGCCGGTTGGCGCCGGACGGCGCCTGCGCCGCGATCGCGACGAGCGTCTCCAGCACGTCGTCCGGGACCGGGTCGGGGGCGAGATCACGCACGCTCCGGCGCGCCGCCATGCGTGTCAGGAAGGCCCGCGCCCGGTGCCGCGTCTCCTCGACCGGCACGCGCTCGTGGACCAGGGGGACGAAGCGGTAGGACTGGCTCATCCTCGCGACTCTACCTTCCCGGGATCGCGACCGGCCGTCTCCGCCGCGGGCCCCGCCCATCCTTTATCATTTGGCCCTGACCCCACCGTCGGCTTGACCCCACCGTCGGCTCGCTTTTGAGAGAATCCTCGAATGGCGCTCTTCCAGAAGCCGGTCTCCCCCGCCGTCGGGAAGACGAGGAGCTCGGTCGAGGAGCTCCGGAAGAAGCTCAAGCTCGACCCCGCGAACGTGCCGGCGATCCTCGCCCTGGCGGAGGCGCTCGCCGCGCTCGGCGAGAGGGAGGAGGCCGTCTTGCACCTGAGCCGGTGCGGGTCGGCGCTCCAGAGGCAGGACAGGCTCCTCGACGCGATCACGGTCTACAGGAAGGCCCAGCAGATCGACCCGAAGGGTGAGATCGAGGCGAGCGCCATGGTCTCGGTCCACCTGCAGAAGCTGCTGCAGGAGGCGAAGGCGGCGGCCGCCGCTTCGCCGGCGGCTCCGGCCCATTCCGGGCCCGTCGCGCCTTCCACCGCGGCGAGCCCGCCGGCCGGAGCGTCGGTGCGGGAGGAGATCCGAAGGAAGAAGGAGGCCGTCCAGAGCGCCGCGGCCGGGATCCCGATCCTCAGGGACGTTCCGCCGTTCCTCTTCGAGGTCGTCCTCGAGAAGGTCGAGCTCCGGACGCTGTCGGCCGCCGACGTCCTCTTCCGCGAGGGGGAGCCCGGGGCCTCGGTCTACTTCGTGATCTCGGGCGAGCTGGCCGTGACGACCCGGGACGACGCCGGGAAGGACGTCTCGCTCGGGACGCTCGGAAGGGGCGACGTCGCCGGTGAGATCTCGTTCCTGTCGGGCCTGCCGCGGACCGCCACGCTGACGGCCATGGGCCAGACGGTCGTCCTCGAGCTCGACCGCCGGGCCATCGACCCGATCGCGCGGCGCCACCGGCGGGTCGGCGACGCGCTGACGGCCTTCTACAGGGAGCGGGTCCTCGACGGCGTCCTCGCCCGCGCGCCGCTCTTCGCCGGCCTGACGCGCGAGGAGCGGGCCGCGATCGCGCAGCGCCTGACGCCGCTGGCGGTCCGGCCGGGCGATCCGATCATCCGCGAGGGGGCCCGGGACGACACGCTCTTCCTCCTCCGCCGCGGCGAGGTGCGCGTGACGACGAACCAGGCGGGCCAGGAGGTCGTCCTCGCGGATCTCGGCCCGCACGCCTTCTTCGGCGACATCGCGGCGCTGCGCGGCACCGCCCGGACCGCGAGCGTCACCGCGATCACCGAAGTCGAGCTCCTCTGCCTCGCGAGGAAGCACCTCGACGAGCTCCTCCTCCAGCACCCGGAGCTGAGGGAGCGGCTGGAGGTCGTCCAGCTCGAGCGCTTCGTGGCGACGTCGCGGCTCCTGGCCTGAGGATCCCCCCGCGTGTCGGCCCCGCCCTCCGCGCTCCTCGTGCGCGACGACCTCGTCGTCGTCGACAAGCCGTCCGGCGTCTCGATGGCGACGTCGTCCCGCCTCCCGGCGGAGCTCGCGGTCGCGCGCCTCGTCGCCGCGTGCGGCGTGACGGACGTGGGGCCGTTCCTCCTGGTGCACCGGCTCGACGTCGGGACGTCGGGCGTCGTCGTCCTGGCGCGCACGGACGCCGCGCACCGGGAGCTCTCCCGGCTCTTCCAGGAGCGCCGTGCCCGGAAGACGTACCGGGCGCTCGTCTGGGGCCATCCGGTGCCGGCGCGCGGCTCGTTCGACGGGCCGCTCGCCCGCGACCCGAAAGACGGCCGGAAGATGCGCGTCCACCCGGACGGCAAGCCGGCGGTGACGCTCTACGAGACGCGCCGGCGCCCGCCGGCGGTGGCCGACCTCTCGCTCTTCCCGGAAACGGGACGTACCCACCAGATCCGCGTCCACCTCTCCGCGGCGGGGCACCCGATCGTGGGCGACGACCTGTACGGCGGTGCGACCCGCTGGCGCGGCGTGCGCGACCCGCGCCTCAGGGCCGCGCTGTCGCGTGTGGCGCGGCCGCTCCTCCACGCCGAGCGCCTCGTGATGGAGGAGCTGGGGCTCGACGTGACGGCGCCGCTCGCGCCGGACCACGCC
>CAYLNK010000288.1:0-8817 GCA_964384675.1 uncultured Holophagales bacterium
GGCGCGTGCCGCCTCGTCGAGGAGCCCGAGCCGCAGCGCGGCTCGTGCCAGATGGAGCGCCGGGTCGTAGACGTCGATGAAGTTCAGGCCGTACGACTTCACGCGCCGGGCAGGCTCCGGACGGAGGGCCGCGGCCTTGAGGAACGCCTCACGCGCGGCCGGCCAGGCACCGGCCTTCTCGTGAGCGAGGCCGTTCTCGTACGCCTCGTAGAACGTCGTCTGGGCTTCCGCACGGACGCCGGACAGAGCGGCGATGCAGACGACCGAGACGACGAGCGCGGCGAGCCTGGGGGACACGTGGGCTCAGGGGTCCTTGCTGGAGGAGCCGACGAAGACCTCGTGAAGCATGCGCGCGGGAGGAGACCCGGACGGAATCTGGACGATCATCGACAGGAAAGCGGTCAGCGTCGATCGCGAGAGGTCCCCCCGCGAGGTGGCCCTCAGGCTGCCCGAGGCGAGCTCGTCGGCCTCCAGGAACCTCGACACCCCGGCGTCGATCTTCGCGTACCGGACCGACGCGTCGAGCGTGAACCACCGGTGCTTGACCCCGGTACCGAACGAGAAGCCGGTGCTCACGAGCCGCTCGCCGGTCACGAGATCGCGGCCCGGCTGCGGCTCCCGGAACCAGCCCGCCCGGAGCGGGACGACCGTCCGACCTAGGATCAGCAGGTACTCGGCGCCGAGGCGCCAGTCGTTGCTCGTCCCCGCCTGCGTCCGCTCCGGCGGCTCGAGATCGAAGAAGTTGACGTGGCCGATCTCGGGGACGTCGAAGACCATCGTCGACCAGTCGGTGCGCCCCCAGTCGAGCGTGAGGGAGAACGTGTCCGCCGGCTTGAGGGCCACCCCCGCGTTCAGGGTGCCGGGCCAGTGCAGGACCGTGCTGGTGGGCGGGAGGGGCTCGAGCGACGTCTGGATGTTCGTCTCGAGGGACGCCTGGAACTGGTAGTCGGCGTCGAAGGGGCTGCGGTACCGGACGCCGACGTTGAAGGCCGGGTAACGGAGGAGAAGTCCGAGATCGACGTTCCAGCCGCGGACGGAGTTCGTCTGCGTGTAGGTGAACGACTCCTTCTCGCTGCCCGCCGCCACGGACTGCTCGGCGTTGGTGCTGACCATGTCCCAGCGGCCGTCCCACCGGTTGACCGTAACTCCCAGGAGGGTCCGCTCGGTCGGCTGGAAAGCGAGCGAGCCGGAGTAGAGCCAGATCGCACCGCTCTGGTGGCTGGACTGCTCCAGCCGGAAGAGGGGATTGCCCGCGGCGTCGAGCTCGTCGAAGCGCCGCTCTCCGTCATACGTGAAATCGACGAGCCGCTGGGTGGAAAGCTGGACCGCGAACCGCTTCGAGAAGAGCGCGAACGGGACGGTGGCCGACGCGAAATTGAAGGCCGAGTGGCTGCGCTCGACCCGCGTGTCGGTCAGGGGAAGGGGAGGAACCTGGTCGTACGAGATGAATCCCGTGTAGTCGTCGGTGTGCCGGGCGAGGTCGAACGCCGCGGACGCCTCGGGCACCAGGAGCTGGGCGAGACCGGCCGGATTGAAGGAGGCGGCGGTCGCGTCGTCGGCCAGGGCCGTGAACGCACCCCCCATGCCGCCCGCGCGAGCCCCGGCCCCGACGAGGGTGAACGAGGTCCGCGCCTGCTCGGAGACGATCAGGCCGAACGGCAGCGCCGGATCCTGGGCGAAGGCGGGCCACACGGGGAGAACCGAGACGCCGAGAAGGACGAGCCCGAGAGGGAGGGGCGCCGAGCGCCGCTCCCGCCGGAGCCGATGCCGAGACGAGGCGACCGCCATCTTCCTCACTCCGAACGCCGCACCGGGACGCCAGCGCCTCGCGGGCGACTCCCTCGCGGAGGGTCCGATGGAGTGTAGTCCCCCGTCGCCGCCCGGTCACTTGACCGGCTGGGGCTTCATCTCCCAGAGGACGTTGACGATGACCCAGCGCCCGTTCGCCTTCGCGACGTGCAGGTAGTCGATCCAGTCCGACATCACGACCTTCACGCTCGCCGCGTTCTCGAAGCGGTCGAGAATCGTGACGTCCTTGAGCTGCTTCTCCTTCGGCGTGCTCTTCCCGTACCCCGCTCGCACACCCTGCACGAGGCCCATCGCGCTCATCTGGTCGAGGCGCGAACGGCCGCTCCTGGGGTCCGTCCGGACGATGCGCTTGGCGAGGTCGGGGTGGAGCGCGCGCTCCATCCGGTCGGCGCTTCCCTCGTACCAGCCCTCCGCGTAGTCGAGCGCGGCCTGCCGGATGCCGGCGACGTCGGGATCGTCCGGAGCCGGCGTGGTCTGGGCGACGAGCGGCGCGCCCGAGAGAAGCACCGCCAGGACGGGAAGGAGGCGTAGGAAGCGGCGTTCGGCCATGAGATCTCCTTCGGACGGATACGAGGGCGCGGCACGCGGGGTTTCGCCCTCAGCGCGGCAGGATCGTCCGCGGATCGTTCGTGACGCCGTCGATCTCGGCGGCGTAGACCGCGACCGCGCCGAGCGGGACCGCGAGGGAGACGACCAGCCGGCCCCTCTCGACGTCGCCGCCCGAGAGGAGCCTCCCCACCCGCGAGATCTGGGTCATGGCGAACGGCGCGAGCCTCAGAGACGTCTCCCCGAGCCGAGCTCCCGAGGCATCGTGGAGCGCCACGCCGACCACGGCCTCCGACTCGCTCGCGTTCGCGAGGATCAGGTTCGTGCGGAACCTCCCGTCGTCGCGGAAGCCGGCGAGGACGGCCGGCGAGCCCGCCACCACGAGGTCTCCGGCCGAGAACGCCGGAACGCTCTGCCCGTACGTCCCGCCGCCGGCCGCGGGTGTCGTCGTCTCGGCGCCGGCCACCGGCGCGGATCCCGACGAGGTGATCCGGAGCGCGCCGTAGCCGGCCTCCCGGTGGAAGAGGGTCGAGAGGACGTCTGTCACGTGGCGCGTCTCGCCGGGGGCGAGCGGGACGTCGACGGCGGGAGGGGGATCGTCCGGCCCGTCGTGCGAGAGGAACGTCACCGTCGCGGTGACCGCCTCGGCGGCCGGATTCGCCATCACCAGCGCCGTCGTGAAGAACGAGCCGGCCGCGCCCGCGACGCGAGCCGACGCCGGGACGAGCTGCGCGCCGGCCGGCGCGCAGCTCGGGAGGAGGGTGCGAGGATCGTTGGTGCCGGCGTCGATGCGGGCCACGTAGGCCGCGAAGAGGCCGCGGTCGCTCGCCGTGGAGACGTGGAGGCTCCCCTCGTCACCCGGCGCGGCGCCGAGCGCCTCCGCGACGCGGTCCAGCTGCGCCATCCGGCCCGCCTCGAGACGGACCTGCGTGGAGCCGAGGCTCCGTCCGTCGGCAGCGCGATACGCGACGTCCACGAGCGTCTCCCCGGCCGAGGCCGAGGTGAGGATCAGGTTGGAGCGCACGGCCGGCCCGTCCGCCACGCCGGCGACGACGCACGGCAGGCCGGGGCCCGCGATCCGCGCCGCGTCGAACGCCGGCACGCTCTGCCCGTACGTGCCGCCTCCACCCGGCGTCGTCGTCACGCCGCGGACCGAAAGACGCGCGGTGCCCGCCTCGACGAGTACGGGCCCGAACGTGTCGGGAGCGGCGAAGAACGAGCCCACCACGTCCGTCAGCACACGGGTCTCTCCGGCGGCGAGCGTCAGGGCCCTCTCCGAAGGCTCTCCCTCCGCGCCCTGCGGCCGGTACGAGACGCGCGCCTCGACGGGTCCGCTCTCCGGGTTGAGGAGGACGAGGTCCGTCGTGAAGCGCGAGCCGCCCACGCCGGAGACCGAGGCGGCCGACGGGAGGAGCCACGGTCCCGGCAGCTGCCGGAACACGCTGCCGGCGCGGCCGAGGAGCACGTCGCGCACCTGCTGGACCGCCTGCTCGAACGCTCCGTTCCCGAGGTCGGGCTCGTCCCCGCCGCGCTTCCTCGTGTCCTCGCGCATCGAGTCGCGGATCAGGGCGTAGGCGGCCTCGGCGTGCGGCAGGAGCCACCTCTCGTTCGCGAACCGGCGGACGACGTCCTGGAGGGCCGCCGCGTAGAGTCTCCGGCCCACCGGGTCCGCGAGCAGCCTCTTGACCAGCCGGTTCCGCTCCAGCCCGAAGAAGACGTCGTGCTCCGGCCTCGTGAAGGAGAAGTCCTTGTCCCAGGGAATGAACGCGAACCGGGTGGTGCCGTCCAGCTGGTACAGGTAGAAGTTGTTGATCCCGAGGAACCCGGACTGGCCGTCGACCTCCGCCACCGCGTTCTCGACGGCCAGGTACGTCAGGTACGTCGGAACGTCGAGGTACTTCCCCACCTCGGCCAGGAAAGCGGCGTCGGAGGCCTCGTTCACGACCCGGATGAGCCCGACGAGGGGCTTGGGGTCGTAGGTGTCCTCGTTCGTCTTCGGCTCGAACGTGAGCGGGATGTACGCCGCCGGGTCCGGCCCCCGCCAGGAGAGGTCCCACGGCGCGACGCCGATCTCGAACTTGTAGAGCGTTCCCTTTCCGGGCGGGTACCGGTTCTTCACGAACCGGTCCTCCACGTCCTCCACCAGCTCGTACAGGCCCCAGAAGGTGCCGTTCACGTACACCCTGGCAAAGGCGTTCGCCGGCGCCGGGATCCCCATGGCCTCGAAGGCCGTGAACGACAGGTGCTCGTGCAGCCCGGAGAGGTCACCGTACAGGTTCTCGAGGTTGACCGCCTTGTAGGAGTGGAACCGCTGGGCCGAGACGTACTCGTTGAAGTCGAGCTTCAGCGACGGCTTCACTCCGTTCCGGGTCCCGTTGCCGCGCGAACGGATCCCGCAGTCCGGGACGCGCTCGCCGTCGATCGTGATCGCGGTCCGGTAGTAGGTGTTCTCCTGGTAGCGGGCGCGAAGGGTGCTCCAATCGCCGGGGGCCAGCTCGAGACGGACCTCGTGGAGGCGCGAGGGGTCGAAGACCGGGTCGGCCCCGCGCACCGGTGCGGCGAGCGTCGAGAGAACGAGGAGTACGAGGGCCGTGCGGGTGCTCGGCATCGGGGTCTCCCTGGCCCGAGATGATAGTGCGGCGCCAAGCGCCCCCGTCCCCGCAGGGAGACTGTTCGTCCCCGTTCGCGCGGCATCGCCTTTGCTCGGTGCAAGGTCCGGAGGCCCTCCATGAAGCGCACCGCCTCGCTCGCCCTCACGGCTCTCCTGGCCGTCTCGCCGGCGGCCCCGGCCTCCGCGCAGACGGACGGCTCGCGTCCGGTGCGGAGCGCGGTGGAAACCGTCGCCGCCGAGATCGACGTCCTCGTCCTGGACTCGAAGGGAACGCCCGTCGAGGACCTCGCGCGTGAGGACTTCAGCCTCCTGGTGGACGGCAAGGAACGCCCGATCGATTGGCTCGAGGGGCCCACGGGGTCCGTCGCGACGGCCTCGGCCACGGCGCCCGGCGCCGGATCCGCGGCGCTTCCGGCGTCCGCTTCCACGGCCCCGGCACCGGCGAGCCGCGCGCACAGCACGGTCTTCGTGATCTCCGATCTCCACACCGACCTCCGCGCGCGGAGGGCCGGCCTGGAGGGGCTCCGCGCGTACGCCGGGAACCTCCCGGCGGGAGAGCCGGCGGCCGTGTACCTCCTCGACAACGGGATCCGGCGCCTGCTCCCGTTCACGACGGACCGGTCCGCTCTCGCGAAGGCGCTCGAGAAGCCCGCCCGGATGCTCCCCCGGTCGTACGTCTTCACGGAGGTCGGCGGGGACGAATGGGTGGGCCAGTCACGCCAGATGCTGCGGAACTTCGCGACGGTCCTCGACAGCCTCGCCAGCCGGCCGGAGGCCAAGACGGTCGTCGTCCTCTCCGGGCCCATCGCCGCCAGCGGCTACATCGAGCCGATCGGCGGCGGGGCCGGATCGCTGGCCTCCCAGGTCATCCCGACCACGAACACCGGCGTCGACGGCTCGACCAACGTCATCAGCAACGGCGGCCGCTCGTACGCCGGTCGCGGCCTCTGGAGCTTCCTCGGCGAGGCGAAGGCTGCCGAGTCGCAGGCGCTCCTGGCCCGGGCCACGATCGTCGCGCTCGACCCGACGGGCCTCGACTCCCCGGACGCCCGGGCCGAGGTCAACTCGCTCGCCATCACCGGCAGAGTGCATGGTCTGGGATCCACGCTGCGTCCGGCCGACGCCACCACGGAGAGCGACAGGACGGACACCTGGGCCTTCCGGAGCGACACGCTGGCGCTCATCGCGGACTCGACCGGGGGCGTGCGGCTCGGCTACTCGAACCGGACGGCCGACCTCCTGGCCGCCGAGTCGCGGCTCCTCTCCCGGCGGTATCGCCTCGGCTTCACGCCGCCCGACGGCACCTCCGCCCGGCGTGACATCCGGGTCACGGTCGCGCGGCCCGGGGTCGTCGTGCGGGCCGCGGCGGGGCAGCGGTCGCTCACGCCCGAGACGGCCGCGCGGGCCCGCTTCGCCGCGCTCCTCCTCTCGGCGGACACGCCGCGGGGCGACTTCGCGATCGCGCTCGAGACGAAGGGGCCCATCACCCGGCGGGCGGACGACACGTTCCCGTTCGACGTCCTCGTCCCCGTCACCGGCGTCTACGCCGAGGAGCGCGGGGACGGCAAGCGCGCGAAGCTCGAGCTCCTGATCGCCGGCGTCGACGAGGAGGGCCGGGCGTCGGAGCCGATGGCGATCCCGTTCTCGGTGACCATCGACCGGTCCGCTCCGGAAGGCTCGTTCTTCCGGAAGGACGCCAGTTTCAGCCTCGACAGGCGCTGGAAGGGCCGGCTGTTCGTGGGTGTGCGCGACACCGCGACGAACCGGGTCGGGACGGTCGCGCTGCCGATCGGAGGCTAGCCGGCCCCGCGCCGCAGCGCGCCGAGAGCCACCTCGAAGCGGAAGTCGCTCACGGCCGCCCGGAGCGCGGCCGCCAGCTCCTCGTCCAGGGGAGCCACTCGATCCACGGCCGCCTCGGCGCCGTCGAGGTCTCCCCTCTCGAACGCGTCGGCGAGCGCGTCACGCAGAGGCGCGGGCAGCCTCGCGACGCGTCCCGGATCGATCGCACGCCCATCGGACGCGTCGGCCGCCGGCTCCGGGACGCCGTCGTGCTCGTAGCGCACCCCGAGGCGCTCGGCCAGCACGTCGAAGAGCGTCTCCTCGCGGAACGGCTTCGACACGAAGGCGTCGCAGCCCGCCTCGAGCAGCTCCGCCCTCTCGTGCTCGAGCGCGCTCGCCGAGAGCGCGACGATCGCGGTGCGAGCCCGCCCCGAGTCCCGCTCCTCGGCGCGAATTCGCCGCGTCGCCTCGAGGCCGTCCACCCGGGGAAGGCGCCGATCCATGAAGATCAGCGCGGGCCGGTACCGGCGCCAGCCCTCCACGGCCTCCTCCCCGTCCGCGGCCTCGCGGACCTCGAACCCCACCCCCGAGAGCAGGCGGGAGATGAGGGTGCGGTTCTCGACGACGTCGTCGACGACGAGGATCCTCGGCGAGGCCTCGCCGGGGACGAGACGGCGAACGCGCCGACGGTCCCTCGCTTGCGGATCCCACGCCGCGTCGGCCGGCGGCAGCTCGGCCTCCACCCGGAACCTCGCGCCCCGGCCCGGTGCGCTCTCCACGGTGATGTCCCCGCCCATCAGGCGGGCCAGCCCGCGCGAGACGGCGAGACCCAGCCCCGTCCCCTCGCCGGACCGCACGCCCGTCTCCGTCTGCTCGAACGGCCGGAAGAGGCGCGACACGTCGTCGGGCGACAGGCCCGGGCCTGTGTCCTCGACCTCGAGGACGGCCCGGCCCTCCGCCCACCGCGCGCGGAGGGTGACGGTCCCGGGCCCGCCCGGGAGCCCCGTGAACTTCACCGCGTTGCCGAGCAGGTTCAGGACGATCTGCCCGAGCTTCCCCTCGTCCCCGAGGACGCCGGCCGGCAGCCCGGCCGGCTCGTAGCGCAGCTGCAGGCCGCGCGCCTCGGCCCGGGCGCGGAGCATCTCGACGCACGACCGGAGCCGGGAGGAGAGGTCGAAGGGGGCCACGCGCAGGGCCTGGTGCCCCGCCTCGATCTTCGAGAGGGAGAGGACGTCGTTGATCAGTTCCAGCAGGTGCTCCCCGCTCCGGCCGATGATCCCGAGGCTCTCGAGGTCCTCGGCGTCGCGTCCCGGCCTCCTCTCCATGAGCTGCGCGAAGCCCAGGATCGCGTTCAGAGGCGTGCGCAGCTCGTGGCTCATGCTGGCGAGGAAGACGTCCTTGGCGCGATTGGCCCGAGCGGTCAGCTCCTTCTCGCGGCCGAGCGCCTCGTTCAGCGTGGCGAGCGCGCGGTTGCGCCCCTCGAGCTCGCTCCGGAGACGGGAGACGCGCAGCTGCGTCGCGACGCGGGCGAGCACCTCGGCCTCCTGGAACGGCTTGGTCACGTAGTCGACGGCACCGGCCGCGAACCCGCGGAGCTTGGCGGTCACGTCGTCGAGCGCCGAGAGGAAGATCACCGGGACCCCGGAGAGCCCGGGCCGCTCCTGCATCAGGCGGCACAGCTCGTAGCCGTCCATCTCGGGCATGTGAACGTCGAGGAGCACCAGGTCCGGCGCCTGGCGCTCGATCAGCTTCAGCGCCCGGACGCCGCCGTTCGCGACCCGGACGGCGTAGCCCGCCCGCTGCAGGATTCCGGAGAGGACCCGCAGGTTGTCCGGGTCGTCGTCGACGGCGAGGAGCGTCCCCTCGCTCATCCCGGGGTCTCGAGGAGGTCGAGGAGCACGTCGAACCGGAACGCCCGGATCTCCAGGAGGAGGTCGCGTCCGAGCGCGCCGTCGCGCCGCGCGACCTCCTCCGCGACGGCGGCGGCGGCCTCTCCGTCGCCGTCCTCGAGGGCCTGCCGGAGCCGCGACCCCTCGTCCCCTCGCAGACGCGCCACGGCGTCGCGCGTCAGC
>CAYLNK010000289.1:0-8802 GCA_964384675.1 uncultured Holophagales bacterium
GTGCTGGTCGGCACCGCCAGCGTCGCCGAGTCGGAGCGGCTCGCCGCGCTCGTCGGCCAGGCCGGGGTCGCCTGCCGGGTCCTGAACGCGCGGAACCACGAGGAGGAAGCGGCCGTGATCGCGGAGGCGGGCGACCTCGGCGCGGTCACCATCTCCACGAACATGGCCGGCCGCGGCGTCGACATCCGGCTCGGAGGCACGGGCGAGGAGCGGGCCGACGCCGTCCGGGCGCTCGGCGGCCTCTACGTCCTGGGGACCAACAGGCACGAGGCGCGGCGCATCGACGACCAGCTGCGCGGGCGGGCCGGCCGCCAGGGGGATCCGGGCGAGACGCGCTTCTTCGTGAGCCTGGAGGACGACCTCTTCGTGAGGCACGGCGCCGCCGAGCACCTCCCCGCGTCGATCCGCGAGTGGTCGTCACCGGGCCCGATCCCCGACCGGGCCGCCGGCGCGGCGATCGCCCAGGCCCAGCGCGTGATCGAGGGGCAGGACCTCTCCACGCGCCGGACGCTCCTCCGCTACGACCGCCTCCTCGAGAAGCAGCGACAGATCGTCGCCGCGCGGCGAGACGCGGCGTTCGGGGGCTGCGACCTCCTGGAGTCGGCCGCGTCCGATCGGTGGGTGGAGCTGAAGGCCGCCTTCGGCGAGCCGCTCGTCCGGAAGGTCGAGCGCGATCTCACACTCGGCTGGATCGACCGGCTCTGGTCCGATCACCTGGAGGCCGTGACCGAGCTGAAGGAAGGAATCACCATGAGGACGCTCGGCGGGCAGGACCCGCTCGCCGAGTACCAGCGGGCGCTCGTCTCCCTCTTCGACGACCTGCTGCGGGAGCTGGACGCCCGGATCATCGAGACGTTCGAGACCGCCGAGATCACCGCGGACGGTGTGGACCTGGGACGCGAGGGGCTCGAGAGCCCATCCTCCACCTGGACGTACCTCGTGAACGACCAGCCGTTCGGCTCGACGATGGAGCGGATGGCGCGCAACCTGGTCCGCGCCGCCAAGGGGTGGATGCGCCGCTCGTAGCCGCGAGGCGCTACATGGAGAGCAGCTTCTCGCGGCTCGCGAGGAACGCCCGCTCCGCCTGCGGGAGGACGGCCCGCCAGAGGGCCACGGCCCCCACGAGCGCGACGAGAACGGAGACCGGAGCGAACCAGGTTCCGACCGCCGCGCCGACGGCCCAGAACCCGGCGAGGAGGGGCACCAGGGCCAGCATCAGCGCGCCGGGGATCCACGAGAGATGGAGCGGCGCCTGCGCCATCCCGCCCGGCGGCACCGCGCGGGGCGCGAGCAGCGAGACGAACTGCCCGACGGCCGAGGCCACGACGAGGGCCGTCCCCGCGGCGGCCAGGCCGCCGACCACCTCGAGCGCCGACGGCCGGTAGACGGCGAGCAGCCCGGTCGCGCTGATCGTCCATCCCAGCAGCGTCAGCCCGAGGAGGCCCACGAGCTTGCCGAGCAGGATGTCGCGAGGGGCGATCGGAAGGGCCAGGAGCGTGCGAATCGCGACACGGTCCCATCCGAACTGGTTCATCCAGATCTGACCGGTGACGGCGACGCCGAGGTACAGGGCGACCGCCAGGAGCGGGGCCCGGGCGATCCACCCCGGCGGGGATTCGATCTCCCGAACGAGGAGCGCGCACGTCCCGGTCATCAGCAAGGGAACGAGCAGCGCCGTGAAGACGGAGCGGCTCCTGGCGAGCTGCCCGAAGAAGAGCGCCGCGACCTCGCCGGCCGGCCCCCGGTAGGGCCGTGGCGGGGGCTCTTTCGCCCGGCGTTCCCGAGCCCACGCTCCACGCACGAGCGCCCGTTGGTGGAGGGCGGCCGAGAGGAGGAGCAGGACCACCGTTCCGCCGACCGCGATCCCGAGGCCCGCCGCGGCTCGCCCGGGCTGCCCGCCGCGCAGAGCCACGAGACCGGCATATCCGAACGCGCCCGGCAGGGCCGAGGCGGCTTCGAGAAAGCGCGGCCAGGTCGCACGCAGCGTCTCACCCCAGCCGTTCCTCGCGGCGGCGGCGAACGCCGCGGCGAGGCAGGCCCCGGCCGCGATCGCCGTGCCCGTCCGGCCCATCAGGAGCCTGCGGACGCTGGCCGCCGCGACGAGGAGCGCCAGCATCCCGGCGACGTTCACGAAGGCGAGGAGAGCGATCACGGGTATCAGCGCCGGCATCCGCGAGGCGAGGCCGGCGTTCGCCGCCACGATGCCGGCGAGGCCGAGGAGCGGGAAGACCTCGAGCACGGCGGCCGGCAGCTCCGCGAGAGCGAGGTCGCGGCTCGTGAGCGGGAACCTCCCGAAGTGCGCGAGGGAGAGCGCCGGCTCGAACCGGAGGCTGCCGAGGAGCGCGAAGAGCAGGGTGAACACCGCCTGCGTCGCGTTCCAGTATCCGAGCGCCTCCGCCGCGCCGCCCCGCGCCAGCTCCCCGCCCAGGCTCGCTCCGACACGCCACATGAAGAGGCCGGGAAGGAGGACGGCCGGGATCAGCGCGACCCCGGCGGCGACGGCGGCCGCGACGTGCCCGGCCAGTCCCGACTCGTGCCGGAGGCGATTCCACGAGCTTTGCATCTGCGCGGCCAGGAGCGCCCGGGCGGCGCTCACAGCCACGACAGCTCCCCCTTCCTCGCGCCCCCCAGGAGCGACACGAACAGCTCCTCGAGAGTGCCGTGCCCCCCGTGCCGGTCGCGCAGCTCCCCGAGCGAGCCGAACCCCATCAACCGGCCCTTCTCGAGGATCGCGATCGGGTCGCAGAGCCTCTCCACGATCTCGAGCACATGGGAGCTCATCAGGATCGTGACGCCCGTCTCCTGGAGCCTCGCGAGGAGGTCGCGGATGGTCCTCCCGGTGAGCGGGTCGATCCCCTCGAACGGCTCGTCGAGGAAGAGCACCTCGGGGCCGTGGATCAGCGCCGCGGCGAGGCCCAGCTTCTTCTTCATGCCGTAGCTGTAGTCCCGCACGAGCGCGCCGGGCCCGGGCGCCAGGTCGAGCGTCTCCAGGAGCTCCCCCGCCCGCCGGGCGATCACCCCGTCCGAAAGTCCCTGGATCCGCCCCACGAACGTCAGGTACTGGGTCGCCGTCAGGAACTCGAGGAGGCTGTCGTCCTGCGGCATCACGCCGATCCGGCGCTTCACCTCGAGCGGCCGCTCCTCGACGTCCAGACCCAGGACCCGGATCCGCCCCTCGCTCGGAGGGAGGAGCCCGGTCGCCATGCCGATGGTGGTCGTCTTCCCGGCGCCGTTGCGGCCGAGGAGGCCGACGCAGGCCCCGCGCTCGACCCGCAGGGTCAGCCCGTCGACGGCGGTCACGGCCCCGAACCTCCGGGTGACGCCGTCGATCTCGACGGAGGGCTCCTTCATGAAAGAAGGGATTCTCCACCCGGCGCGGAACCTCGGTGCGGCGGCTGCGTACCATGAAGAGATGGATCTGCGTCCGTCCCTGGCGTCCGTGCCGCGACCCGGCGCCGCCATGCTCCAGCTGCGCGCCGTGCACAAGAGCTACACGGTGGGGGCGAACACCCTTCACGTCCTGAAGGGGATCGATCTCGACATCGGGGCCGGCGAGCTCGTGGCCATCATGGGGGCGTCCGGCTCGGGCAAGTCGACCTTGCTGAACGTCCTCGGGCTCCTCGACGGGTACGACGCGGGCGAGTACCACCTCGACGGCCAGCTCATGAAGGGGCTCACCGAGACCCGGGCCGCCGTCCTGCGCGGCGACCTCCTCGGATTCGTCTTCCAGTCCTTCAACCTCATCGCCTTCAAGACCGCGGCGGAGAACGTCGCGCTGCCTCTCTACTACAAGGGTGTGCCCCGCCGCCTCCGGAACCGGCGGGCGGAGGAGATGCTGGAGCGCGTCGGGCTGCGGGACCGCGCCGAGCATCTCCCCCGTGAGCTCTCCGGCGGACAGCAGCAGCGGGTGGCGATCGCCCGGGCGCTGATCGCGAGCCCCAAGGTGATCCTGGCCGACGAGCCGACGGGCGCGCTCGACTCACAGACGTCGCTCGAGGTGATGGAGGTCCTGCGCGACGTCCGCCGCTCCGGAGTGACGGTCGTGATCGTCACCCACGAGCGCGACATCGCGAACCTCACCGAGCGCGTGATCCGCCTCCGGGACGGCGAGATCGAGAGCGACGTGAGGCAGGAGGAGCGCCCGCACGCGGCGGCGGTCGGGGCGGGGGCCTGACGTGCTCCGGCTGGATACCTGGCAGGAGATCCTCGATACGGTCCGGAAGAACCGGCTCCGGACCTTCCTCACCGGATTCAGCGTCGCCTGGGGGATCCTGATCCTGGTCGTCCTCCAGGGCTCGGGCCAGGGCCTCGCCCACGGCGTCGAGTACGGCTTTCGGGACGACGCGGTCAACAGCATCTGGATGCGGAGCGGACAGACCTCCGTCCCCTACAAAGGCCTCCGACCCGGCCGCAGCGTGCAGTTCACGAACCAGGACTTCGACGTGATCCGGCGAGGCGTCCCGGGGGTGGAGCACATCACCGCGCGCTTCTTCATCCGCGGCAACCTCACGGTCGCCTACGGCCGCGAGACGTCGAGCTTCGACGTCCGCTCCGTGCACCCCGACCACCAGTTCCTCGAGAAGACGATCATCGTCGAGGGCCGGTTCCTGAACGACCTCGACCTCACCGAGTTCCGGAAGACCGCCGTGATCGGCGTGCGCGTTCGCGATCAGCTCTTCCACGGCAGGCCCGCCCTCGGCCAGTACATCAAGATCAAAGGGGTCCCGTTCCAGGTCGTCGGGGTCTTCACCGACGAGGGGGGCGAAAACGAGCAGGAGAAGATCTACCTGCCGATCAGCACCTCCCAGCGCACCTTCAACGGCGCCAACCGGGTCGCCATGATCATGATGACCGTCGGCGACGCGACCGTCCCCCAGAGCGAGGCGATCGCCAGTGACCTGAAGGCCCGGATGGCGACCCGGCACGACTTCGACCCGGCCGACGCCCGCGCGATCAACGTCTACAACGGAGTGATCCAGTTCCAGCGCTTCGTGGCCCTCATGAGCGGCATCCGGGGCTTCGTCTGGGTGATCGGCATCGGCACGCTCCTGGCCGGCGTCGTGGGCGTCTCGAACATCATGCTCATCGCGGTCAAGGAGCGGACGCGGGAGATCGGCATCCGCAAGGCGGTCGGCGCGACGCCCGCCTCCGTGCTCGGCCTCGTGCTCCAGGAGGCGGTCCTGATCACCACGGTGGCGGGCTACGTGGGGCTCGTCGCGGGCGTCGGCATCCTGGAGCTGATGTCGCAGGGGCTCGGCAGCTCGGACTATTTCCGTCACCCCGAGGTCGACTTCGGCGTCGCGGTCTCGGCCACGTTCCTCCTGGTCCTCGCGGGCGCGATCGCCGGCTTCTTCCCGGCCCGGCGCGCCGCCGCCATCCACCCGATCGACGCGCTGCGGGAGGAGTGAGCGTGAGCCTGCTCGACCTCGACCACTGGCAGGAGATCAAGACGGCCCTCCTGCACAACCGTCTCCGCACGGCGCTCACGGCCTTCGGCGTCTTCTGGGGGATCTTCCTCCTGATGGTGATGATCGGCTCCGGCACCGGCCTCCGGAACGGGGTGATGCGCGGCTTCTCGGACGGCGCCACCAACAGCTTCTTCGTCTGGACGCAGCGCACCCAGAAGCCGTATCGCGGCATGCCGGCCGGACGGCGGATCGACCTCGAGAACGCCGACGTGGCGGCGATCCGGGAGAAGGTACCCGCCGTCGAGGTCGTCGCGCCACGCAACCAGCTGGGCGGGTTCGGGGGCGGGAACAACGTGACGCGGGGCCGCAAGGCGGGCGCGTTCAACGTGAACGGCGACACGCCCGAGATCGCCCGCATCCGGCCGATGCGGCTGGAGCGGGGCCGCTTTCTCGACCCGTTCGACCTCACCGAGAACCGCAAGGTGGCGGTGATCGGGACCCGCGTCAGGGACCTGCTCTTCGTCCGCGGCGAGGATCCGATCGGCAAGGCGATCGAGATCCGCGGCGTCTACTTCCAGGTGGTCGGCGTCTTCTCGTCGCTCCAGCCGGGCGAGGACGGGGAGCGCGAGGTGCAGACGATCTTCGTCCCGTTCACCACGTTCCAGCGCGCCTTCAACTTCGGCCACCGGGTCGGCTGGCTGGCGGTGACGTCGCGCCCGGAGGTGCCGGCCTCCGTCGCGGAGGAGGACGTGCTCCAGCTGCTCCGCTCCCGGCACCGGGTGGCGCCGGACGACCTGCGCGCGTTCGGGCACTTCAACGTCGAGGAGGAGTTCCAGAAGGTCCAGGGGCTCTTCCGCGGGATCGGGATCCTCGTCTGGCTGGTCGGGACGGGCACGCTCGCGGCCGGAGCGATCGGCGTCTCCAACATCATGCTGATCATCGTCAAGGAGCGGACCAAGGAGATCGGCATCCGGCGCGCGGTCGGCGCCCGTCCGTCGGCCATCGTGTCGCAGATCGTCTTCGAGTCGGTGATCCTGACCGCCGCCGCCGGCTACGCCGGGCTCGTGGCCGGGGTGGCCCTGATGGAGGTGGTCGGCCGCCTCCTGCCGTCCCAAGGGGGCAACGTGATGTTCACCGCCCCCGACGTGGGTGTGGCCGAGGCGCTCCGCGCCCTCGCCATCCTGATCGGCGCGGGCGTCCTGGCGGGCCTCGCCCCGGCGCGGCGGGCCCTCCAGATCAGCCCGATGATGGCTCTCCGGAGCGAGTGACGAAGGAGTCCCGTGAAGAAGCTCTTCTCCGCCCTGCTCGGCGTCCTCGTCCTCCTGGTCTTCGCCTCGACCGTCTACTTCCTCTATACCAAGTCGAGGAAGCCGGCGATCGTCTACAAGACGGAAGCGCCGAAGACGGCGGACATCGTGAAGAAGGCCGTGGCGACGGGCTCGGTGGTGCCGCGCAAGGAGGTCGAGATCAAGCCGCGCGTCTCCGGGATCGTCAGCCAGATCAGCGTCGAGCCGGGCCAGACGGTGCGAGACGGCGACCTGATCGCGACCATCCGGCTGGTTCCCGACATGGTGAATCTCGCGAACGCGCAGAACCGCGTGGCGAAGGCCGCGATCGCGCTCGACGCCGCGCAGAAGGACCTGGACCGCAACCGCCCGCTCCTCGCCGACGGCACGCTCTCCGCGTCGGCGTTCCAGCCGTTCGAGACGGCGCACCGGAACGCGGAGGCGGAGATGCTGGCGGCCCGCGACAACCTGGCCCTGATCGAGAAGGGGATCTCCCGCTCGACCGGCGGGACCACGAACACGCTGGTGCGCTCCACCATCTCCGGCACCGTGCTCCAGGTACCGGTGGAGGTGGGCAACTCGGTGATCGAGACGAACACCTTCAACGCCGGCACGACGATCGCGACGGTCGCCGACATGGACGACATGATCTTCAAGGGCGTCGTGGACGAGTCCGAGGTGGGGCGCCTGAAGACGGGGATGACGCTCCTCCTCACCATCGGCGCGGTCGAGGGCGAGCCCCTCGAGGCGATCCTCGAGCGGATCGCGCCGAAGGGCGTCGAGAAGGACGGCGCCATCCAGTTCGAGATCCGCGCCGCGCTGAAGCCGCGGAAGGGCGTCACCATCCGCGCCAACTACAGCGCCAACGCCGACATCGTCCTCGACCGCCGGCAGCAGGTGCTGGCGATCAACGAGAGCCTCCTGCAGTTCGAGGCAGGAAAGCCTTTCGTGGAGGTGGAGACCGCGCCCCAGACGTTCACGCGCCGCGACGTCGTCACCGGCCTCTCGGACGGCATCCAGATCGAGATCGTCTCCGGGCTCTCGGCGAAGGACCGGATCAAGGTCCAGAGCGCGGTGCGCCCCAGCGGCGGCTAGGCGCCGTCCACGGGAGCGGGGCGGAGGCGGCTAGACTCTGCTCCATGCCCGCGACGCCGTCCCGGCTCTCTCCCGGAACCCAGCTCGGTCCGTACCGGATCGACGGCTTCCTGGGCGAGGGCGGGATGGGGATCGTCTATCGGGCCTACGACCCCGGCCTGGACAGGCTGATCGCGGTGAAGGTCCTCGGCGAGGAGACGCCCGACCGCGACCGGGACCTCCGCTTCGCCCACGAAGCCCGGGCCGCCGCCGCCCTCAACCACCCGAACATCTGCACCGTCTACCGGGTGGGGCACGCCTCGGGGGTGGACTACATCGCGATGGAGCTCCTCTCCGGCTCGTCCCTGGCCGCGCGTCTCCGCTCGGGGCGGCTCTCTCCCCGTGAGGTGGCGCGGGTGGGGCTGGGCGTCGCCTCGGCGCTCGCCGCGGCCCACGAGAAGGGGATCCTCCACCGGGACATCAAGCCGGACAACGTGTTCCTCACCGACGGCGGCACACCGAAGCTCCTCGACTTCGGCATCGCCAAGCGGATCCAGAAGACGCCCACCGGCGCGACGGAGCTGGCCGGCCAGCCGAAGACGACGGCCGGGATGGTGCACGGGACCCTGATGTACATGTCCCCCGAGCAGGGAACGCTCGGCCCGCTCGACGCCCGGAGCGACGTCTTCTCTCTCGGGATCGTGCTGTACGAGATGGCGACGGGGGTCCGGCCGTTCCTGGCCGACACCCCGTCTCAGGAGCTGCAGAGGATCGTGCGCGACGCCGAGGCCCGGATCGACGCGCTCGTGCCCGACGTCCCGGGCGAGCTCTGCCGGATCATCCACAAGTGCCTCGAGAAGGACCCCGAGGTGCGCTACCAGCACGCCTCGGACCTGGCGGTCGACCTCCGCCGCTTCGAGCGCGACCTCACGCCGATGCGGGGCTCCTCGGGAGCCGTCGCACCGGCCCCGCTCGACACCGGGGTGATGCGTGGCGGCGCCGCGGTCCCCGAGGGAGCGCCGCACGCGGGGCCG
>CAYLNK010000290.1:0-8789 GCA_964384675.1 uncultured Holophagales bacterium
CCCGGCCGCGATCACCTCTCCGCGGTGCCGCACGTGGGCCCCCGCCTTCGGCACGACGAGGAGCCGGACGCGGCCCTGCCGCCCTTCCTCGGCCTCCTCGACCGGGACCACGGCGTCGGCGCCGGCCGGCATCGGTGCCCCCGTCATCACCTTCAGCGCGTGACCGGCGGGGAGCGTCCCGGAGTAGACGGACCCGGCCCCGATCACACCGGAGATGAGGAGCTCGGCGGGCGCGCGCCCGACGTCCGAACGGCGCACCGCCCAGCCGTCCATGGCCGTCGTGTCGAACGGAGGGAGGTCGAGATCCGCGTCCACGGGACCGGCGAGCACGCGCCCGGCGGCATCGGACAGGGGGACGGTCTCCCCCGGGAGGAGGAGCACGCGCAGGAGGACGCGGTCGAGCGCCTCGTCGAACGGGATCACGCGGGCATCGTAACAAGCGGGTCTTTACGTAGAATCGTCGGAACGTGTCGGATGCCCGCTTCCTTTTCCGTGGAGACCTGGCGACGACCCCGCTGGCGGAAGCGCTCCAGACGATCCACCACTACCGCGTGCCGGGCGTCCTGTCTGCGACGCGGGATGGGATCGAGAAGAAGATCTTCGTCTGGAACGGCGACGTGATCTTCGCCACCTCCGGGGACCGCGCCGACTCGCTCGGCGACTACGTCCTGAAGTCGGGCCGGATCACGCAGGAGGCGTTCGACCGGTCGATCGAGCTGCTCCTCCTGTCGGGGGGCGAGAAGCGGCACGGGGAGATCCTGGTGGAGATGGGGATCCTCTCCGACCAGGCCCTGTTCGACATCGTCTCCGCCCAGGTCCGGTCGATCCTCTTCTCCGTCTTCGACTGGGAGGACGGCGACTATACATTCCAGGTCGGCCAGTACCGGACCCACGAGCTGATCCAGCTGAACATCCCGGCCCGGCAGGCGATCCTCGAGGGCGTCAAGCAGATCCGCAACGCCAAGCGCCTCGTCTCGCTCCTCGGACCTTCGTACACGATCTTCGATCCGGCTTACGTGGCGGGCGAGATCGCGGACATCGGTCTGAACGGCGGAGAGCTCCGGCTTCTCGCGCACGTGAACGGCGTGAAGACGCTCAAGGAGCTGATCGCGACCGGGCCGGCGGACGCCGAGCACAACGCCAAGCTGATGTACGCGTTCTTCGCGCTGAAGCTCATCTCGCGGCGCGAGATGACCGCGCGCTCGATCAAGAAGATCCAGTGGAAGACCGAGGGGGGGAGCTTCGCCCCGGAGGGGTGATCTCCCGCCCCCGTCTCCCGACCCGACCCAGGAGGACGACATGCCCCTTTACGAGTACCTGTGCGAGTCGTGCGGACGACAGATGGAGGTGATGCAGAGCTTCTCGGACCCTCCGCCCGCCGGCTGCGACCGGTGCGGCGGTCCCGTCAAGAAGCTCCTGTCCGCCCCCGGAATCCAGTTCAAGGGCTCCGGCTGGTACGTGAGCGACTACGCGCGCGGCGGGACGGGCGCCGCTGGCAGTGGCGCGGCCAAGGACGAGTCGAAGAGCGAATCGAAGGGTGACTCGAAGTCCGACGGCAAGGCACCCGCGGAGAGCGCCGGTGAGAAGAAGGCCGTGTCCCCGGCGGCGGCCCCGCCGGCCCCGGCCAAGGGCGCCGGCCCTGCCTAGACCCCGTACCCTCGCCGCGGTCCTCCTGCTCCTCTCCGGGGCGTGGGGCTCCTCTCCCGCCCGGGCGGGCTGGCAGTCGCCCGAGGGGATCTGGATGCGGTACCCGCTCCCCGGAGCCGAGGTGAAGTCCCTGGTGGCGGATCCGCGCGGCGGGCATGTGTTCTACGCGGGCACCGCCCAGGGTGGCGTCTACCGCTCCACCGACGCCGGGCGCTCGTGGGCGTCGGGAACCGGGGGACAGGCGTTTCCCGGCTACGCCGTGACGGCCCTCGTTCCCGATCCTCTCCGTAAGGAGCGGCTCTGGGCCGGGCTGACCGGGGTGGTGAGGGGCGGCGCGCTGGCCGTCTCGGACGATCACGGCGCGACCTTCACCAGGCTTCGGATCTGGGAGGACCGCGCGGCGGCCCGGGTCGTGGCGGTGCGGGCCGCGGGCGCCGGCCGGGTCGTGGCCGTCGGCGGCGACTACGGGGTGGAGATCTCCGAGGACGGGGGGCTGACGTGGCGTTCCTCGGCGCCCCCGCTCGACGCGGGGAGCGGCATCTCGTTCCTGGCGTTCCATCCCACCCGGGGCGACGTCCTCTTCTGCGGCTCCTTCCGGCACCCGTTCCGGTCGCTGGACGGAGGTCGGACCTGGAAGCGGTTCGCCAACGGCATGATCGAGGACACCGAGGTGTTCGCGCTCGACTTCAACCCGGGGAACCCGGACGACTTCTGGGCGGCCACCTGCGGCTGGGTCTACCGCACGACGGACGGCGGCTCGAGCTGGACGCGGTATCGCGACGGGCTCCTGGACCGCCGGACCCACGTCGTGGCGCACGACCGGAAGGACCCGTCGCGGATCCTGGCCGGCACCACGGGCGGCCTCTTCGAGACGCGCGACGGCGGCAAGAGCTTCAGGCGGATCGGCCCCGAGATCGTGGTGAACGCCCTGGCGTTCGACCCGGCCGCTCCCGGCACGCTGCTGGTCGGCACCGAGGCGGAGGGTGTCCTCCGGAGCGAGGACGGTGGCCTGACGGTCACGGAATCGAACCGCGGGCTCTCGGAGGCCCGCGTCTCGGCGGTCGTGGAGCTGTCGGGCGGACGGACCGTCGTGGCACGTGCCGCCGACGGCAAGAGCGGTGGCCTCTGGCAGGTTGCGCCGGAGACGGGAGAGGTGACGCGCCTCCCGAACGCCCCTCCCGCCACGGTCGTCGCCCTGGCTTCCTGGGGCGAGCGCCTCGTCGCCGCGACCCCGGACGGGATCTTCGTGTCCGAGACGCCCTCGGCCCCGTTCACGCTCGTGCTGGCGAGGGCCGCGCGCGCTCTGGCGTCGAGCGACGACAGGATCCTGGCGGCCACGGAGTCGGGCGTCTACGAATCGCGCGATGGCGGCCGCCGATGGGGGCGGCTCGGGACTCTCGCCGCGCGCGTCGACGGCATACGCCGGGCCCGTTTCGCCCGGGCGGGCGTCAAGACCTGGGCGGCCGATTCGGGAGGGCGGACCCTCTGGTGGGACGGGCGCGACTGGGTCTTCGAGGCGGTCCGCGCCGAGGCCGGCAAGAAGCTGACGGGTGGATTCGGACGTGTCAGCGCCAGCGTCCAGTGGGTGCCGGAGCCGGTGGGGCTCGAGGTCGACGCCGCGCGCGGCCTTCTCCTCTTCCGGCCGGAGGAGGACGGGGCCGAGGGAATCGCGCTGGCGACACCCGAGAAGGGGCTCTCGATCGCGGGGTGGAGCGGCGACCCGCGCCGTGCCGAAGGCCTCTTCCTGGCGACGATCGGACGCGGGCTCTTCCGCTTCGTCGCCGACGGAGTGAGGTCGCCGCCTCCGGTCGTGGCGACGCGGTAGCGACCATTGCCTGGGGAACCCGGGCGCCGGGTTTCCCCAAAGCCCCCTCCGCGCGGGCTCTCCTGTTCCTAACGCCCCGGGATCTCCTTGTAGACGAGCTTGACCCCGGGCTTCACGCCGTTGGCGTCGGCCACCCCGGCGTTCACCTCGACCACGGTGTCGGCCTTCGCCTTGGGCGGATACGAGGGACACGGGTCGTTCGTGCACGGCGGGACGCCCTTCAGGACGTCGGTCACCGTGCCGTCGGCGAGCGTGTAGATCATGTCGAGGGGGAAGTGGCAGTTCTTCATCCAGAACGGGCGGATCTCCGGCGCGTCGAAGAGGAAGACCATGCCGGCCTCGCGGGGCATCGACTCGCGAAACATGAGGCCCTGGGCTTTCTCCTGGTCGGTCACCGCGAGCTCGACCGCGACGGTGGTCCCGGACGGCAGCACGACCCGGGGTCCGGGAGGCGGCGGGACCGCATGTCCGCCGGCCGGACGGGCGCAGGCCGAGGCCAGCAGGGCGGCGAACGCCGCGGCCCGGGCCTCACGCCCCATCGGGCGCCTCGTTCGCTTCGGCATACGGCTCCTCCTCTTCCTTCTTCAGCCCGTATTTCTTGGCGTAGTAGCGGAACGAGCGTTCGGCCATCCGCAGCAGGTCGGCGGCGCGGGTCTGCACGCCGCCGGTGCGCTCCAGCGCCTGCAGCATCATCCGTTTCCCGATCCACTCGAGGTACGCCTCCAGGTCGAGCCCCTCGGGCGGCAGGTCGAATCCGTCCAGGGAGGCGGAGGGAGGCACGCCGGCCGGGTGCAGGAACGACTCGGGGAGGGACGCCGACGTGATGATCCCGGAAGGCTCCAGCGCCACGGTGCGCTCGATCAGGTTCTCCAGCTCGCGGACGTTCCCGGGCCAGGGCTGCGCCTCGAGGATGCGCATCGCCTCGCTCGAGATCTTCTTCTCCGTCACCGCCTGCTCGGCGCACACCTTCTTCAGGAAGTGCCGGACGAGGTACGGGACGTCGTCGCGCCTCTCGCGGAGCGGCGGGATCAGGAGCGGGATGACGTTGATCCGGTAATAGAGGTCCTCGCGGAAGATCCCGTCCGCGACCCTCTTGGCCAGGTCCTTGTTGGTGGCGCAGATGATCCGCACGTCCACCGGCTCCTCCACGTTCCCGCCGACGCGCCGCACGACCCTCTCCTGGATGGCGCGGAGGAGCTTCACCTGCATGGTCAGCGTCGTCTCGCCGATCTCGTCGAGGAAGAGCGTTCCCCCCTCGGCCTCCTGGAACAGGCCCTTCTTCTCCCTCACGGCGCCGGTGAAGGCGCCCCGTTCGTGGCCGAACAGCTCGGACTCCAGGAGGTTCTCGGGGAGCGCCCCGCAGTTGATCGAGATGAAGGGGCGCGTCGCCCGGGGGGAGCTCTGGTGGATCGCGCGGGCGATCAGCTCCTTGCCCGTGCCGGACTCGCCGGTCACGAGGACGGTCGAGGTGGTCTTCCCGATCCGGTCGATCAGCTCGAAGACCGTGCGCATGCGGCGGGAGACCCCGACCAGCGCGCCGAAGGAGGTCCCGGCGACCTTGCGGCGCAGCGCGACGTTCTCCTCGGAGAGACGCTTGCGCTCGAGAGCCCGCTCGACGGTGTGCTTCAGCTCGTCGACGTCGAACGGCTTGGAGACGTAGTCGTAGGCCCCCGCCTTCAGCGCCTCGATCGCCGTCTTCGTCGACGTGTACGCCGTGATCATCACGACCGGGGTGTCCGGCGCGAGCTCGCGGACGCGCTTCAGGACGTCCAGGCCGGTCCCGTCCGGCATCCGGTAGTCGGTCAGGACCAGGTCCGGGTCGAAGACCTCGAGCCGCTTCATCCCGTCCCCGGCGGAGCGGGCGGAGGCGACCTCGTACCCTTCCTTCTCGAAGAGGATCGTCAGCATCTCGACGATCCCGGCCTCGTCGTCGATCACCAGGATCCGCGGCCCGGACCGGCCCCGCTCCGTCATGCCACTTCCCGCATCGAGGTCCGGCGGGGAGCGGCGGCCGCGGCGCGCGCCGGGAGCGTGATCGTGATCGCCGTGCCTCCGCCGGGGGCCGAGTCGACGCGGATGCTGCCGCCGTGCTCCTCCACGATCCGGTAGACGATCGCGAGGCCCAGCCCGGTGCCGCCGGGAGAGCTGTGGGCAAACGGAGTGAAGAGCCGGCCCTGCTCCTCGGGCGTCATCCCGCGACCCTCGTCGCGGATCGTGGCTGACCAGACGCCGGAGTCGAGGCGGGCCGTCACGCTCAGGAGGCCGCCTTCGGGCATCGCGGCCAGGGCGTTGCGGGCCAGGTTCCAGAAGATCTGGCGGAGCTGGCCGGGGTCGGCCTCGAGCACGACGGACTCGGGGACGATGTCGATCGCGACCTGGTGTGCGGCGGACAGCTCGTCGCTGTGGGTCAGGAGCGTGGTGACGTCGCGCAGCGCCGCGGCCGCATCCACGGGCTCGGGGAGGCGCTCCCGTGGCTTCACGTACTTCAGGAAGTCCTCGAGGATCGCCGAGAGCCGGTGCGACTCCTGCACCACGATGTCCATCAGGCGCCGCTCGGACGAGCCCGGGGAGGCTCCGGAGCGGAGGACCTGGACCGAGCCGGAGATGGAGGCGAGCGGATTGCGGATCTCGTGCGCGATGGCCGCCGCCAGCTCGCCGACGGCGGCGAGCTTCTCCTTGAGGCGCACCTCTCCCTCGAGCCGTTTCAGGTCGGTCAGGTTCTGGAAGATCAGGATCCGTCCGACCGGAGCCCCATCTCCGTCCCGCAGAGCCGTCACCGAGATGCCGAAGTAGACGTCGTGACCTCCCCGCGGCTGGACCCTCTCGAACCGCAGGATCTCGGTGTCGGCCGCCCGGATCCGGCTCCAGGCGGCTTCGTCCACCAGGCCGAGGTCCGTGAGGGGGCGCCCCAGCAGCTCGCGGACCGTCGCGTGGAGGATGTCGGCCCCGGGTGGGTTCACGTAGGTGACCAGGCCCGAGAGGTCGGTGGTGACGACCCCGGACGACATCGAGGCCAGCACCGACGAATGGAGCGCCTGCAGCCGCGCGATCTCCGCCCGCCGGCGATCGGAGTCGGCACGCGCCTCGCGCAGCCGCTCCGAAGCAGCCGCCACGAGGAGCGCCGTGGCCACGAACGCGAAGCCGTTCAGCGCGACGTTCCCGAACAGCCCGGCCCGGGTGAAGACGCGCGGCGGGAGGTCGTCGTACTCGATCGTCGGGAGGACGTTCTGGTACATCAGGTCGACCAGCACCGCGTAGAAGACCGTCGCCAGGCCCGCCGCGATGAGGCCCCCGCGCCGCCCGAGCAGGCTCGCCCCCGCGGCCACGACGGCCAGGTAGAGGAACGTGAAGGCCGAGTCGGGTCCCCGCGAGATGTAGACGATCCCGGTGATGACCGCGAGGTCCCCGAGGACCTGGAGGGCGAGGTGGGCCTCGGCCCGGAACAGGTGGAGGGTGGAAGCGGCCCCGATCGAGAGGGCGTACGCGAACGCGGCCAGGTAGTAGATCGGCTTGAGCGGCAGGGAGATGCTGAAGGTGAGCTGGATCAGGAGCGCCGAGACGAGGAGCGTCGAGACCACGATGACCCGGAGCAGGATGAACCCCCGCAGCATCCCGGGCGTCGGCTCGAGGTGCTCGCGTTGGCTGGCGCTCGCGGTCATGCCGCGATTCTCCACGAAATCCCCGGGGGCGGGTCATGGCCGGGAGGGCCGGGGCAGGAGGCCGCGTGACGGAAGGCGCCGGTCCGCAGGCGGCAGCGCCGCCGAGGGGAGGGTACCGACTGTGGGCTATCGCAGGAGCCGGGCCCTGCGATGGCCACTCACCCGCATGAAGGACTGAGCACGGTGTCCGCAGGCGGCAGCGCCGCCGAGGGGAGTGTACCGACCTGAGGGCTATCGCAGGAGCCGGGCCCTGCGATGGCCACTCACCCGCATGAAGGACTGAGCACGGGGTCCGCAGGCGGCAGCGCCGCCGAGGGGAGGGTAGGGGGACCCGCATGACGGGTCCCCCGAATAACTTCAGCCTCAGTTGATCTTCGAGATCAGGTCGAACATCGGGAGGTACATCGCGATGACGATGGTCCCGATGATGATGCCGAGCATCGCGATCATGATCGGCTCCATCAGCTTCATCAGGCCCTCGACGGCGCGGTCGACCTCTTCCTCGTAGAACTCGGCGATCTTGTTGAGCATCGCGTCGAGGGCACCGGTCTGCTCGCCGACGCCGATCATCTGGACCACCATGGGGGGGAACACCTTCGTCTCGGCCAGCGGCTCGGCGATCGTCTTGCCCGACTCGACCGCCTTGCGCACCGCCATGATCGCGTCCTCGACGATGGCGTTGCCCGCCGTCTTGGCCGTGATCTCGAGGCCGTCGAGGATCGGGACGCCCGACGACGTGAGCGTGGCGAGCGTCCGGCAGAACCGGGCGACGGCGATCTTCCTCATGATCTCGCCCAGCACCGGCGACTTCAGGATCAGGTTGTCGCAGACGCGCCGGCCCTTGTACGTGGCGTAGTAGCGCTTCAGGGCATACGAGGCCGCCACGAAGAAGACGACGATGAAGAAGAGGTAGTTGGCCACGAAGTTCGAGGCCTTGATGACCATTCGCGTCGGCAGGGGGAGCTGGGCTCCGAGGGCCGTGAAAAGGGCCGCGAACGTCGGGATGACCTTCCAGAGGATGATGAACACCACGATGGCGGCCACGCTCAGGACCGAGACCGGATAGATCAGGGCGGTCTTGACCTGGCCCGCCAGCTTGACGGCCTTCTCGATGTAGGTCGAGAGCCGGCGCAGGATGGTGTCGAGGATACCGCCCGCCTCGCCGGCGGCGACCATGTTGGTGTACAGGTCGTCGAAGGCCTTCGGGTGCTTCTTCATCGCGTCGGCGAGCGAGGAGCCCGATTCCACGTCCTGGCGGACGGCGAGGATGATCTTCTGGAATGCCTTGTCGTCCTGCTGCGTGCCGAGGATCTCCAGGCACTGCACGAGAGGGAGACCGGCGTCGATCATGACGGAGAACTGCCGGGTGAAGATGGCCAGGCGCTGCTTGTTGACCTTCCCCGACCCGATCTTCGGGACGGCGAACTCCTTGCCCTTCTCCTTGACCGAGGTGACGTCGATCTGGCGGCGCCGGAGGTCGGCGATCGCCAGGTCCTTGGAGTCCGCGGTCAGGACGCCGCCGGTCACGCCGCCCTGGCGGGTCTTGCCCTTCCAAACGAACTGAGCCATCCGTCGTCCTCCCTAAGCTACCCGTCGCCCGTCAGCGCTTCGCGGCCGCGCCCGCGGCCGTGGCCGGCGGCGCTCCGCCGCCGAGCACG
>CAYLNK010000291.1:0-8740 GCA_964384675.1 uncultured Holophagales bacterium
CAGCTCGAGCGTCGGCCGCTCCAGCTCGCCGCGCGCCTCGAGCGCGTCGAGGGCTCCGTTGCCGGTCCGAAGCGGGATCAGGGAGACGACCCCGGCGCCCGCCCCGAGCGCCACGTCGACCGTCCGGCGCGCCGCGTCGAGGGACTCCTCCCGCGAGACGAACGGCAGTCCGACCAGGACGAAGACGCGCAGGAGGAGGCCGTTCCCCCGTGCCAGCGCGGCGGCCGCGAGGAACGACTCGACAGTCATCCGCTTGTTCAGCCGCGGCAGGACGTCCGGGTGGACGGTCTCGAGGCCCAGCGCGAGCTCCAGGCGGCCCGGGAGGCGGCGCGCGAAGGCGAGCGCCGGGGACCTGACGAGCGACGGATGGCACTCCACCGTCGTCACCTCGAACGGGACGAGGAGCGCCGCGAGCGCGGGGTGATCGCCGGGGGGTACCGCCGCGGCGTCGAAGAAGCTGCCCGCGTTGTACAGCTTGACCCGCGGCACGGGCGGCGCGGGCAAGGTGACGAGGGCCGCCCGCACCTGAGCCGGCAGCGCCCCCTTCGGGACCGGCGCCGTCACCGTGTCGCGCCAGAGGTCGCACATCAGGCAGGTGAAGGGGCACTCGCGGTCGGTCAGGAGCAGCGTGCCGACGCGTACCGTGCCGCCCCGCCCGTCGGGCTCCTCCTCGACGAAGGAGGCGTACGCCGTCCGGAGGTCACGGGGGCGGCGCGGAGGCCGGAGCCCGCGGATCCAGGCCGTCCGCTCCGGCTCCCGCCCCGGGTAGGCCGGGGTCACGCGTACGTCGAGAGGAACCGCCGGCGGTACGCCGCCTCGCCGTGGGCGAAGCGACGCCGCGCCTCGCCTTCCGGCAGCGCCCCGTGCTGGAACCGTCGCTTCGGGAAGACCGGCATGGCGAGGCCGGTGACGGCCGCGACGCCCCGGGCCACGACGTCCCCCTTGAGCGCGTACAGCTTGTCGGCCTCGTATCCGGTCAGCGCGACGAACGGGATCGCCTCCGCCACGGCGATCACGTCGGGGTCCGTGTACGGGCTGAACCCCTCGAACCCGAGGGAGACCAGAGGCGCGTAGGTGCGCGTCACGGCGCGGCTCTGGCCGCCGGAGAACGTCTCGGAGTGCTTGAACGTGCCGACGCCCCATCCTTCCTGGTACAGCATCGGGTTGTTGAGGACGCTGCGCGTCGTCAGCTCCGGGTTCTCCGAGACCGTGTAGTCCTTCAGGTTCTCGTCGCCGCCGTCCCCGTCGAGGAGGTAGCGCCAGCGCGGATAGCGGGCGCGGAGGCGCCGCAGGATCGCCAGGACCACGGTGGCGGACTCCACGTCGAGCGGCTTGTAATCCTCGATGACCGCGACCGTCTCGAGCGGATCGAGCGCGTCGGGCTCCACCTCCACGACCTCCAGGAAGAAGCCGAGCCCCAGGGCGTCGAGGAAGCGCCTCGCCTGCTCCAGGTCGTCGCCGCCGCCGGCGGAGAGCGTGAACGCCTTCAGCCTCGCCGGGCTCATCCCGAGCTTCAGCATCAGGTGATACGTCAGGAGGAAGACCGCGCCGCTGTCGACGCCGCCCGAGAAGAGCACCCCGATCGGCTCGGGGGCGGGGACGCTGCGCAGCCACCGCTCGAGCGTGCCGGCGAGCGCGCCGGCGTAGCGCCGGCCGATCTCGTCGAGGTCGGGCGGGAGGACGCCCCGCTCCGGCGCGAAGAACCGCGTGTAGCGCGGCGCCGGGTCGGGACAGCCGATCAGCTCGATCGAGACGACGTGGTGCGCCGGCACCATCCGCGTGTAGCTCGGATGGAACTGGTCGGAGAGTCCCTGTCCCGCGAGGAACGTGGCGATCGTGTCGATCCGGTCCGCCACGACCAACGCCGGGCCGTCGGCCCGCTTGGCCAGGAAGTAGCGGAGCGGCCGGTCGAGCGAGCGGGCCAGGCGCACCGTCCGGCCGTCGCGCCCGACGAGAGCGAACGAGCCGGCAATCCGGCGGACGTCCTCCGCCGAGCCGCTGGCGACCCGCTGGCGCGCCTCCTCCAGGGTGAGGCCGTCGAGCCGGCAGCGGTTGGGGTCGGTCAGGTCGAAGACGCGGTCGAGGAGCTCTCCTGTCATCCTCCGATCGTAGCGCCACTCGCCCGGACCTGGTTTCGTGGAGAATCGGGCCGATGGACGTCCCCGATCCGGCCACCATCACCGCCCTCGACGACCTCGCGCTGGGTCGAGGCGTGAAGCGCGGCCGCCACGACCTGCCGGCGGAGCTGTTCCCCGTCTTCGCGGAGCGGCTGCGGGGTCTCGGCTTCCGCCCGCTCACCGTCGCCGACGTGGAGATCGAGATCGGGACGCGCGTCCCGGCGTGGCGGCTCGCGCCGCCGGTCGCGGACTTCGGGACGATCTTCTGGGAGGTCTTCACGCCGCGCGCCAGGCGGAAGCTCTTCGGCTCGGAGGCGCGCAACCGGAAGGGGGACTGGGACGTCCAGCTCTACCCGACCTCCCCGGAGACGGTCTACGCCAACCCCGATCTGGCCGAGCGGTACGACGCCTCGCGTCCCATCGGCCTCTATTGATGAGAGCCCCGCGTTGAACCAGGAAGAGAAGAGCAGGAAGAGCCGGGCCCAGGTGATGGAGTCCGCGCTGCGCCTCTTCTCGCGCCAGGGCTACCGCGGCACCAGCATGCGCGACATCGCGGAGGCTGCCGGGCTCTCCACCGGGAACGTCTACCACCACTTCCCCGACAAGGAGACGCTGTTCCGCGCCCTCCTCGACGACTACTGGAAGGCGATCGCGCAGCCGGAGTTCCCGGTGAACGTCGCGCTCGCGTCCGGGGCGTTCCCGGACGACCTCGAGGCCCTCGGCCACGCCGCCCGCGAGAGCGTCGAGCAGTACCGGCCGTACGTGTCGCTCATCTACGTCGACGTCGTGGAGTTCGAGGGCGAGCACATCCGGAAGTTCTACGCCAGCATGGCGGACCGCTTCGAGGCGTTCCTGAAGAGCCACGGCCGCGGGATGGACCTCGCCCGGAAGCTGCGTCCCGAGGTGTCGCCCCTCTCGGCCATCATGCTGGCGAGCCGCATCTTCCTGAACTACTTCGCGGTCGAGGTGGTGTTCGGCGTGCCGAACCACTTCGGCAAGGGGAGCGACGCCACCGTGCGGGAGATCGCCGAGATCCTGCGGCACGGGCTCCTCCGGCCCGAGGTGACGGAGGCGCCGCGCGAAAAGGGCGCGCGGCCGAAGGAAGGGGCTCCGGCTCAGGCCAGACGGGCCAGCCGGTCCTCCGAGCCGCGGTAGAGCGGCAGATCGACGTAGAACGTCGCGCCCTTCCCCTCCTCGCTCGAGAAGCCGATCTGGCCGCCGTGCCGCTCCACGATGGTGCGGCAGATCGAGAGGCCGAGCCCGGTTCCGCCCTTGCTCCTCTGGTCCGAGGCGTCGGCCTGCGCGAACTTCTGGAAGATCCGGCCCCGGAACGAAGCCGGGATCCCGCAGCCCCGGTCCGCCACCTCGATCCGGGCGTCGCCGTCCCGCGCCTCGACCCGGATCCTCACCGACGAGCCGGTACCGCCGAACTTCGCCGCGTTCGACAGGAGGTTCCCCATCACCTGCATCATCCGGTCCGGGTCCACCCGGACCCGCAGGGCCTCCGGCGCCGGCTCCATCGCGAACGTCACGCCGTAGTCCGCGGCGATCCCGGCGTTCGCCTCGACCGCCTGGGCGACGAGCGCCCCCAGGTCGAGGGTCCGCAGCTCGAACGCCATCTTCCCCGACTCCATCCTCTCGATGTCGAGGATGTCGTTGATGATCCTCACCAGCCGCTCGCTGTTGCGGTGCGCCACCTGCACGAGCTGCCGCACCGGCTCGGGCAGGTCCCCGACCCGGCTCGTGGCGATCAGGCCGAGCGAGCCGCGGATCGAGGTGATCGGCGTCCGCAGCTCGTGGCTCACCGTCGAGATGAAGTCGCTCTTCATCTTCTCGACCCGCTTCCGCTCGGAGATGTCGGACGCGACGCCCACGAAGCCGGTCACCGCGCCGTCCGGACCGCGCAGGGCCCCGACCGAGAGGCTGACGGTGAGGCGGGAGCCGTCCTTCCGCACGTAGGTCCACTCCCGCTCCTCGATGCCGCCGGCCCTCACGTTCTCGACGAAGACGTCGAAGCCCTCGACGGGCCTCTCCAGCCGGCGGCTCAGCTCGAGGCCTCTCGCCACGACCTCGTCCGCGAGGTGGAACGTCTCCGGCGTCGCCTTCCCGACCAGCTCCTCGGCCCGCCAGCCGAGCATCCGCTCGGCGCCCGCGCTGAAGAGAGTGATCGTGCCACGCGGATCCGCCGAGATGATCGACGTCCCGCTGGCTCCGTCCAGGACCGCCTGCAGGCGGGCTCGCTCGCGGTCCCGCTCCCGCTCCAGGTCGGCGCGCCGCAGCACGTCGCGGCGCGCCGACGCGAAGGCCAGGACGACGACCGCGATCCCGATGAGGCTTCCAGCGGCCACGAGGACGTACTCGCGCCGCTCGGTCGCGTCCGACTCGAGAACCCGCTCCCGCAGCAGCGCCTCCTCCTCCCCGGCCATCTCGGTGAGGAGGCCGTGGACCGCCGCGGGGCCGAGCGGCGCACCCGACGCGCGGAGCCCGGCCAGCCGATCGAGTCTCGCCTGCTGGGACGGGCGGTCGGCGGTGAGCGCCCGGAGCTCCCGCTCCGCCGGCCAGGGACCCCGGCCGGGCTCGGCGAGCACTTCCGCCCTCAGCTGGTCGACGCGCCGGAGCACCTCGTAGGTACGGGACACCCGGTTCGAGGAAGCGACCAGCCGACGGGTCGTCACGTAGGAGAGGGCTGCGACGCCGGCCAGGGACAGGACGGCCACCCCGAACCCCAGAGCGAGCCGCCGCCGCGTCACCCGGACCCGCAGCGGGCCGGTCGGGAGGTCAGCCATCCGAGCGCACGGCGAAGCAGAGCCCCGACCAGACGGTGTCGATCGCGCAGACCTTGTAGTCCACGATCCCGCGAGCGAGGCCATGAGCCCTCACGTCGCCCTCGGCCACGTCGGTCGCGACGCCCGACGCCTTCTTCGGCCAGGCGATCCAGAGGCGGCCGCCCGGGGCGAGGAGGCGCCTCGCGGCCGGGAAGCCGCGCTCGAGCGCCGCCCTCGAGCCGACGAACAAGAGGACGACGTCCCCGGCCCCCCGGGCACCGCGCCTCACCCGGGCGCCATCCGGCAGCTCTCCCAGCGCGCCCTCGAAGCCGGCTGGAGCCTGGAGGAGGACGACGACGGAACCGGCCTTGATCCCGAGCTTGCGCGGCAGGGGCGTGCCCGAGTAGCCGTGCGTCGTCGTCGCCACGCCCGGGATCATCGCCCCAACTCCCGGCGCGTTCCAGGAACCCGTCCGGGCCGCTCCGGCGGCCACCGGTGAGAGGCCCGGACGGGTCGGCTCTGGGGGCCGGCTCAGGCCGCTCGGAACGCCGCCGAGAGCGCGGAGGCGACCCGCTCGGCCGAGGTACGGACGAGCTGCAGGCCATCCGCGACCGACTGCTGCCCGGCGCTGCCGGCGGTGCCGATCGCCTCCTCTGCCAGGCGGGTCGCCTCCGCGCCCTGGCGGGCCATCAGATCGAGCGTCCTCTTCTGGATCTCGAGAAGCGTGCCCGTCGCGAAACGGGCGTGCTGAAGGACGAGGTCCGCGGGAAACGGGATCGGGGCGGGGTTCGGCCTGGTCTGGCTCATCGGTCTCTCCTCTCGTTCCTTGATGCTGCGTTGCAGCATCACGTGCGGAATGTAGGGCCTGGTCTCCACTCCGTCAACGAGGAAATTGCTGCATCGCACCATCCCGCCTCCGGCAGAATGCGGGCGTGCCCCGCCGCGTGATCCGCAAGTACGGGAACCGCCGGCTCTACGACACCGGCGAGAGCCGGTACGTGACCCTCGACGACGTGGCCCGCCTCGTGCGCGCCGGGCACGACGTGCAGGTCCTCGACGCCGCGAGCGGGGACGACCTGACGCGCCTCGTCCTGACCCAGGTGATCCTCGACGAGGCGCGCCAGAAGAGGGGCGAGCTCCCCGTCGACTTCCTCCGGCAGCTCATCGTGGCCGAGGGTCAGGCCGTCCGGGACTTCTTCCGCTGGTACGTCGAGACCGCGCTCGCCACGGCGCAGCGCGCCATCCCACCCGTCTCGCTCGGAGACCTCTTCGGCCGGCGGCCGCCCCCGGAGCCCGCGACGGTCGAGGAGCTGCAGCGCACCATCGCCGGCCTGAAGTCGCGGCTCGACGAGCTGGAGAGGAAGGGCCCGGCCCGGCCCCGCGGGCGGAAGGGCGGGAAGGCCGGTCCGCCGAAGGGGCGCTAGCCGCACCTTCCCGGCCCGTTCAGTTCACGCTGTGGGCGCTCAGCATCCGGTACTGGACGTAGGTGGCGAGGTCCTTGGAGCCGAAGTGCCCGTACGGAGCGGACGAGTACCGCTTCTCCCCGTTCTGACCGGGGACCTGCGACGTGTACCTCCCCCACACCACGTCCCCGTAGCCGATCACCTCGTCCGCCGTCGACCAGATCGTGAAGACGTACGAGCCCTCGTACCGGCTCCGGGAGTTCACGTTCGAGAGGATCGAGGAGAGGCCGGTGGGCCCGTACCAGTACCCGGGATAGAAGCCGTTCGTCGAGCCGCAGGTCGGCGTCGTCGGACCGGTCTGGTAGCAGCTCACGAGGCCCCAGCTCGACCCGGAGATCCCGATGAAGGTGTCGACCTTCGCCGTCAGAGCCGGGCCCAGGTCGTACGAGCCGCCGTCCGCAGCGTCCGAGGCCGCGCCCCCCAGGATCGCCTTCCGCGCGAGGGTGACGCCCATCGAGTGGCCCACGACCGAGATCCTCGGCGCTCCCGTGTACGAAAGGACCGCCTCGAGGAACGCCCGGATCCGGGTCAGATGGGCCCGCGAGTGGTACTGCAGCGCCGACGAGGCCGCGCTGGCCGGGCCCCACGTCGTCGCGTACAGCTCGGCCCCGGTGTACCCGCGCGCCTTCAGCTCCGAGATCGTCGCGGCGAATCCGGTGAACGGGGAGACGCCGGTGCCGAGCGCGCTGTCGGAGTTGCCGTGCACGAACACCACCGGCACGCGGACGATCGGGTCGCCGTCCCCGGCGCGGCCGCCGAAGCTGCCGCCGGGGACGTCGCTCCGCTCGAAGGCCCACGGACCGAAGCCGTTCGCGGAAAGCCAGCTCCTGAAGTGCGGCGTGAGCCCGGGCGTGATCGCCAACGCTCTCCGCGGGGCGCCTTCCCCCCCGGCGAGCTCGCCGGGTCCTCCCGCGCCGTCCGCCGTCGCGTGCGAGCGCGGCTCGACCTCGCGCGCGTCCTGGGCGTGAACGGGGACCCCCGTGGAAAGGGCCGCGGCCAGGACCGCGACGACCGCCGAACGCCTGCGGATGGGGGACGTCATGTCTTCCTCCCCGCCGTCTTGAGGCCCGAGCGGCCACCGGTCTTGCTGCGTTGCACCACGGGGACCCGTTCGCGGGGCGCGCCCTCCAGCAGGAATTCGCGCACCAGATCCCACGTCCCGAAGAGCCGCGGGTCGAAGAAGAGCGAGACGTGGAAGCCGTCCACGAGCTGGAAGCGCGACCGCGGCGCTCCGCGGCGGGGCCGGTGCCCGCGGCCGAAGAGAGTGGAGCCGAGCTCCGCCGAGGCGGGCGGGACGACCCAGTCGCGCCTCGCGGCCACGTTGAGCACCGGGCAGGTGACGCTCCCCAGGTCGACCCGCGTCCCGCCGACCACCGTCTCGCCCTTCCGCAGGCGGTCCTCGAAGTACACCTCCCGCACGAAGCTCGAGAAGAGCGCGCCGGGGAGGTCCGGGTTGTCGTTCACCCAGGCGTCGGCCGCGAGGAAGAAGCGGTGCCCCACGTCGTGCCCGACCGTGTCGAGGAAGACGCGCCAGCGCATCAGCTCGTAGTACGGCTTCATCAGGATCACCGACGTGCGGATCAGCTTGCCGGGCATCACCCCGAACGTGCCGACGATCGCCTCGAGCGGGAAGAGCGCGCGGTCGGCGAAGAGCGAGACGACGCCGCCGTGAGCGCCGGTGAACGGCGTCGTGAGCGTGACGAGCCGGTCGATCCGATCCGGATGGACGGCGGCCAGGAGGCTCGCGAAGACGCCCCCCATGCAGTGTCCCAGGAGCGAGACGCGGCGCGCGCCGGTGGTCTCCTCGACCACGTCGAGGAGCTCCGGGAGGGCGCGCCGGAGGACGTGGTCGAGCGTGAGCGTGTCGTCCCAGCGCCGCGCCTCTCCCCACTCCACGAGGAAGACGTCCAGGCCGCCGTCCAGGAGGTGGCGGACGAAGCTGGCGCCCTCCAGGAGGTCGAGGACGTAGGAGCGGTTGATGAGCGAGTAGACGATCAGGAGCGGCGCGCCCTTCCGCGGCGCGGCTCCCGGGCCGGGCCGGTACCGGTACAGCTCGAGCGGTCCGGAACGTCCGACGAGCGTCCGCGGCGTGGGCGCCACGGCCAGCTCCCCGGGTCCGGCGAAGCGCTCCGGTCCGTGCCGGAGCTTCGCCAGCGCCGCGTCGCGCAGGCGCTCCACCTTCTTCAGAGCCTCCTCGTCCGGCGTGCCCCGCCAGACCTTCTCGAGCGCCTCGGCGATCGGGACGAGCTCGAGCCGCAGAGACGCCTCGGGGAGGGCGTCGAGGTCGTCCCGCACCTCGCGGAGGGCCGAGCGGAGGCGCTCGGGAAGCGGCCCCGGCAGCGGCGCCGTGGCGGCGAGGGCCGCCTCCAGCGACAGCGTGGCGCCGCGGCGCACC
>CAYLNK010000292.1:0-8690 GCA_964384675.1 uncultured Holophagales bacterium
GCCGCCGGCCTCGCGCGCCGCCAGCACGCTGCCGGCAACATCTCCGATCTGGACCTCGAGAACCAGCAGGCGCTCTACGAGCGGGCGAAGCTCGAGCTGGCTCGCGCCGGCCTCGAGGCGCAGCAGACCCGCGAGCGGTTGCGCAACGATCTCGGCCTCGTGGACCCGGCGACGGTCGTGCGGCTGCCGGAGGCGTTCCCGCCGGTCCCCGAATCGGACCTCGCGGACCGGGCGCCGGAAGAGCTCGAGAGGACCGCGCTCGAGAAGCGCTTCGACGTCGGCGCGGCACGGAGCGAGCTGGAGGCCGCGCGGCGCGCCGTGCCCACCGCTCGGCTCGGTGCCCTCGACGAGCTCGCAGTCGGCGTCCACCGCGAGCGCGAGCCGGAGGGGACGAAGACCACGGGGCCGTCGGTCACGATCCCCATCCCGATCTTCGACCGCGGCGAGGCTCGCAAGGCGCGCGCGGTCGCCACGTTCCGCCAGGCGCTCCAGCGCCTGAACGCCCTCGAGCTGACGGCTCGCGCCGAGGTCCGCACCGCGTGCCAGCGCTTGCTGGAGGCCCGGGCTCGGGCCGCCTACCTGCGCGACGTCGTGATACCGCGGCGGCAACGGATCCTCTCCCTCGCGCAGCTCGAGCACAACGCCATGCTGCGCGGCGTTTTCCAGCTCCTGGCGGCGAGGGAGGAGGAGGCGCGCGCCCAGCGCGAGCTCCTCGAGGGGCAGCGGGACTACTGGACCGCTCGCGCCCAGCTCGACGTGGCGCTCCTCGGCGTGGGCGGCCTGCGCGTGCGTCCGGAGGTCACCGCGTTGTCACGCGCGCGGGTTTCGACGGCGACCACCGAGCGTAGGAGGGACCACGAACAGTGAGCAGCATCTCGCGACGCCGGCTCTTCCTCTCCTCCGCGCTCGGCGCGGCGGCGGGGCTTCTCCGCTCCCGGCTCGACGCGGCCGCCCGGAAGGCCGACGGCACGACCGCCGCGCGGGTGGTGACGCCGAACGGGGCGACGCTGCCGTGGCGCTGGGAGGACGGGCACAAGACGTTCCACCTGATCGCCGAGCCGGTGGTGCGTGAGTTCGCGCCCGGGCTGAGGGTCAACTGCTGGGGCTACAACGGGCAGACGCCGGGCCCCACGATCGAGGCGGTCGAGGGGGACCGCGTGCGCATCTACGTCGAGAACCGGCTCCCTGAGCCGACCTCGATCCACTGGCACGGCGTGCTGCTGCCCAACGGCATGGACGGGGTGTCCGGCCTGACGCAGCCGCGGATCGAGGTGGGAGAGACCTTCAAGTACGAGTTCCAGCTCCGCCAGCACGGCACCCAGATGTACCACCCGCACTTCGACGAGATGGTCCAGCAGTCGATGGGCATGATGGGGTTCTTCGTCATCCATCCGAGGGAGCCGAAGCGCCGGATCGACCGGGACTTCGCCATCTTCCTGATGGAGTGGCTCATCCGGCCGGGCACCTCGACGCCGGACCCGACAGAGATGACCGACTTCAACCTCTTCAGCTTCAACAGCCGGGTCTTCCCCGGGACCGCGCCGATGCTCGTCCGGCGCGGCGACCGCGTGCGCCTCCGGATCGCGAACCTCAGCATGGACTCGCACCCGATCCACATCCACGGGCACCGCTTCCTCTGGACCGGCTCCGACGGCGGGCCGCTGCCGGAGACGGCGTGGATACCCGAGACGTCGATCAACGTGCCGCCAGGCACGACGCGCGACGTAGAGTACGTGGCCGACAACCCCGGCGACTGGGCGTTCCACTGCCACAAGGTGCACCACACCATGAACCAGATGGGGCACGGCCTGCCGATCATGACCGGCGTCGACGCATCGGGCGTGTCCGAGAAGATCGAGTCGCTGGTGTCGGGGACCATGCCGATGGGGAATGCCGGAATGGGCGACATGATGAACATGGGCACGCCGCGCAACACCCTCTTCATGGCGGGCGCCGACGGCCCGTTCGGCAACATCTTCATGGGCGGCATGTTCACGATCGTGAAGGTCCGCGAGGGCCTCCGGAGCTACGACGAGGACCCCGGCTGGTACCAGCATCCGCCCGGGACCGTGGCCTCACGGGTCGGGCCGCCGGCGGGGAAGGCGCCGGGCGCCGCGCCGCCGCAACAGCACCAGCACGGGCTCCTGCGGACGCCCGTGAGCTTCCAGGCCGTGCGGGCCGCCTCGTGCGGCAGCCGGGCGAGGGGATCGCGGTGATGCGCAAGCCGCTCCGGATCGCCGCGGTCGTTCTTTCACTGCTCCTCGCGCTTCTCGGGTTCGCGGTCTGGCGCATGGTGCGGCGCGGCTTCTCGGCCCACGACGAGCCGGGCCTGCTCGAGATCTGGGCCGCTCGGACCGCCCGGCGCTGGGCGGTCCCGGCGGACCTGCAAGACGCGAAGAACCCGGTGGCACCGACGCCCGAGATCCTCGCGAGCGCGCGGGCGCACTGGGCGGACCACTGCGCGGTCTGCCACGGCAACGACGGCAAGGGCCAGACAGCGATCGGCCGCGGCCTCTACCCGAAGGTACCGGACATGAGCCTCCACGCGACGCAGTCGCTCTCGGACGGGGAGCTCTTCTCGGTCATCGAGAACGGCATCCGGCTGACCGGCATGCCCGGCTGGGGCGACGGGACCGCGGAGTCGGCGCGCGGGAGCTGGGAGCTCGTCCACCTGGTCCGCCACTTCCCGGAGATCACGCAGGAGGAGCTCGACGAGATGGCGAAGCTCAACCCGAAGAGCCGGGCCGAGCTCGAGGAGGAGATGGAGGAAGAGCGATTCCTCGAAGGCGGAGCTTCGGAGGCGAAGGCGCCCGCTCCAGGGCGCGCGCCAAGCACGCCGGCACAGCAGCACAAGCACTGACGGGAGGCGAACATGAGGAGAGTCTTCACGGTCATGGTCGTAGTGGCGGCGGCCGCCCTGGCGGCGGGCGCGCTGCAGGCCCACGAGGGCCACGCCCACAAGAAGTTCATGGGGACCGTCACGATGGCCGACGAGAGCCACGTGATGATCAAGTCGGAGGACGGCAAGGAGCTCACCTTCCTCCTCGCCAAATCCACGAAGCTCTACAGGGGCAAGGGGAAGGTCACCGCCCAGACGGCCAAGATCGAGGTCGGCGAGCGGGTGGTGGTCAGCGTCAGCTCGGACAAGGAGCCCTACACGGCGGTGGAGGTCCGCCTCCCGGCGGGCAAGAAGAAGTGAAGGAGATGGAGGACCGGCACTATGGCCGGCTGCTCGCAATGGCGGCGCTGTCGTTCGGAGCGATGTACGTGCTGATGTTCGGAATGGTGGAGAGCCTCGGCGACGTGTTCCACAACCTCAACCAGCTCTACATGGCCGGCCTTATGACCGCCCCGATGGTCGTCATCGAGATCTCCGTGATGCGGGCGATGTATCGCAGCAAGAGACGGAACGCGCTCATCGCGCTCGCCAGCGTGCTCGCGCTCGCCACGTCCCTCGCGTTCATCAGGCGGCAGACGGCGATCTCGGACGAGCAGTTCCTGAGGTCGATGATCCCGCACCACTCCGGAGCGATCCTGATGTGCCAGAAGGCCTCCCTGCGAGACCCCGAGATCAAGGAGCTCTGCCGCGGCATCCTCGCGAGCCAGCAGTCCGAGATCGACCAGATGAAGCGCATCCTCGACAGGCTGGCAAGCGCGCGGGCTTCACGATGAGCTGGCGGGCGACGGGTGAGCGCTGCCTCTCTCCGGCGAGGTGGCGCCGCCGCGGGGCTGCGCTCGTCCTCATGGCGGCATCGTTCTCGGTCTACGCGCACGACACGTGGCTGCTGCCCGCGACGGCGACGGTCGCAGGCCCGGGGCGTGTCGACCTCGACTTCACCAGCGGGATGGGATTCCCAGCGCTCGATCACCCCGTGGCTCCGGATCGGGTCGCCCGCGCCGCGATGCGGCTGAACGGTAGGGTGCAGGAGGTGGACCAGCGCGCCGCCGCCCCGAGGTCACTGCGGCTTCGGCCGTCGGTCCCGCGTGACGGCCTCGCGACGTTCTGGGTCGAGACGAAGCCGAAGGAGATCGAGCTCGGCGCCGACGACGTCGAGCACTACCTGAGCGAGGTAGGCGCGCTGGAGACGACCGGCCGCGAGTGGAAGGAGCTGGGCTCGCCGAAGTGGCGGGAGCTGTACACGAAGCACGCCAAGACCTTCGTGCGGGTCGGCGAAGCGCGCGGCGACCGCTCATGGGCCGAGCCCGCCGGCATGCCGCTCGAGATCGTCCCGGAGAGCGACCCGACGAGGCTGCGGCGTGGCGACACATTCACGGTCCGGTTGCTGAGCGACGGTGCGCCGCTCGCCGGCCAGGCGGTCGGGTTCGCGCCTCAGGGCGCGAAGGCGCTCCTCACGGTGACGGACGCCAGCGGGCGCGCGACGTTCCGGCTCGAGCGGTCCGGCTGGATACTCATCCGGGCGACGCGCATCGTCCGCTCCACGGGCGCCAACGCAGGTTGGGAGAGCCGCTTCACGACGCTGACGGTCCACGTGTCCGGGACCTGACCCGCCAGCGCCGACGTCGGCGGCATGAAAGCAGGCGCCCCAGCCGTTCGGCGCGCCGGCACGAAGTGGGTAGGGTCCTCGGCAGAGCGAGCGTCAGGACGAGGGGTCGCTCGCGGAGAAGCGCTCCACGTCGAACCCCAGCATCCGGAGGAGCGGCTCGAAGCGGTCGAGGCGGGAGACGTCGCGCCGCCACGGCAGGAGGTTCGTGTAGAAGCTCGTCCCCGTGACGGCGGGCTCCCCGAGGTCCTTGTCCATGCCCAACATCGGGTCGAGGAGGAGCAGCCCGGCGGTGAGGCCCTCGATGGGGCTGAACGCGCCGCGCACGTGACCCCGAGCAAGCCCGCGCGTGTGGAACATCGAAGCGGTCCGAGCCTCTCCGGGCACCGGCAGGCCTCGCAGCACGGGGAGGGGGCGCAGCGGCGTGTCGATGGTCTCCGCCGTCTCGCCACCGAGAGGGGGCAGAGGGGTGATGCCGAGTGTGTCGACCCTGTGGGTGTGGGACGCGAGGTGGATGAAGAAGCGAGAACGGCCCGGCAGCGCGGCGGGTACCGTGCTCGGGAGCGTCGCTCCCCACACGTGCACCGTGGAAGCCGGCCACGCCGGCGGAAGTGCCGCTCGATTCAGACGGTCCGTCGGGACGACGACGCGGTAGCAGCCGCAGGTGTAGACGGTGGTGAAGACGAGCGGAACGCCCTGGCCCGCGTCGAGCGTCACGAGCGCCAGGAGGCCGGCGTTGCGGTGCCACTCGTAGAACACGCGAGGCGTGAAGGCGAGCCGCGTGAAGTGCATCCGGTAGACGAGGTGAAGGACGTCCAGGGAGCCGATCCGGTCGGAGCGCGTCTCGGCGAAGAGGGCGGGCTTCGTGACGTCGATCCGGACGTGATCTCGCCGCCTCTTCCGGCGGATGAAGGGCGTTCCGATGCGATTGAAGTCGCGCTCACCCTCCTCGACGGAGACGACCGGTGCCCACGCCCGCAGGAGGCCGTCGTCGGTCCCGAGGCTCTCGCCCGTCGCGGCGGGCACGTAGACCGCTTCGCGGGAGGCCGGCACCGTGAGCAGGCCCACGCCGCGGGCGTGGCTCAGCGCTTCGGCACGAGCTTCATCCCGCATTTGGGACACGAGCCGAGCTTGTCCGAGACCACGTCGGGGTGCATCGGGCAGGTGTACGTCATCGCATGCTCGTCGTGCTGGGAAGGCGTCGGGGCGGCGGCGATCCCGTCGCGCCGCAGCTCGTCGGCCGTGGCGGGGCGCGCGATGGTCTCCGGCGGGTTGTCGTACCAACCCGGGTCCTCGTAGCTCGTGAGGTTCGGCCGCACCTTGACGATCGTGAACATCCCGCCCATGTCGATGTAGCCGAAGGGCCCGGGGCCGCCGACCATCGGGATGCTGTTCCTCGGGACCGCCATCCCCATCTCACCCATCTCGCCCATCCCGTCCTGACCCATCGTCATGTACTCGGGGAGGAGCTTCTGCACCTTCTCGTCGAGGCCGCCGGTCTTGGCGCCGAGGAGGTTCGGGATCTCGTGGCCCATCTGGTTCATCACGTGGTGCGTCATGTGGCAGTGCATCGCCCAGTCGCCCGGCTCGTCCGCGATGAACTCGAACGCACGGGTCGCGCCGACCGGCGCGAGGACCGTCGTCTCCGGCCACTGGGCCGAGGGCGCGATCTGGCCCCCGTCGGTCTCGACGATCTTGAACTGGAAGCCGTGGATGTGGATCGGGTGGTGGTCCATCGCGCTCAGGTTCGCGACGCGGATCCGCACGCGGTCCCCGAGGCCCACCACCAGCGGCGCGGTGCCGGGGAACGCCTTGCTGTTCATCGTGAGGAGGTTGAAGTCGGTCATCTCGGTCGGGATCGGGCGGCTCGTCCCCGGCTCGATGCGCCACTCGCTGAGCATGATGGCGAAGTCGCGGTCGGGCCGCGGTCCCTCGGGGTTGCGCGGGTGGATGATGAACATCCCCATCATCCCCATCGCCATCTGCGTCATCTCGTCGAAGTGCGGGTGGTACATGTGCGTGCCGTGCTGGCGGAGCGTGAACTCGTATCGGAACGTCTCGCCCGGCTCGATCGCCTTCTGCGAGAGCCCGGCGACGCCGTCCATCGCGTTCGGCAGCAGGACGCCGTGCCAGTGGACCGACGTCGGCTCCGGGAGCTTGTTCGTGACGTAGATCCGGACGCGGTCGCCCTCGACCGCCTCGATGGTGGGCCCGGACGTCCGGCCGTTGTAGCCCCAGCAGTCGCCCACGAGCCCGGGCGCGAACTCGTGCTTCACCGGCTCGGCCACCAGGTGGAACACCTTCACGCCGTCGACGATCTTGAAGGGGAGCGCCACCCCGTTCGGCGTGACGACGGGGCGGTAGTCGCGGCCGGGCCGGCCGGGCGGGAGGCTCTTGGCGTCGAGTGCGGGGGTGCGCCGCAGTGCGGCCTGCGCGCGGCGGCTCAGGAGGCTCGCAGAGCTGGCGACCGCGCCGAGGCCTGCGAGGAGGCCGCGCCGCGTGAGGGCACTGGGTCGGAAGGTCATCGGTCGTCTCCGTCGTGTGAATCGGGCGAGCCGCTCTCTGGTCTGGAGGTGGATGGCGGCACGCCTTCCGCCGGCCGCGCCAGGCGGCCCCCCACCGCTCCCTCGAGCGCAGCGCGGGCCACCCAGAAGTCCGTGAGCGCCTCGAGGTACTCCCGGCCGGAGTCGATCTCGTCCTGCTTGGCCTTCAGGAGCTGGAAGACCCCGGTGAACATCGCGTTGTAGCGGAGCTGGGTCTCGGCGACGATCCGCCGCCGGAGCGGCAGCACAACCTTCGAGAGGTAGGCGGCCCGCGCGCGCGCCGCGCCCATGTCGTTGCGGGCGCGTCGGACGCGCGAGCGTATCTCGACGGCGAGCGCGGCGTACCGCTGCTGGGCCTGGCGGAGTCTGGCGCGCCCGCCGAAGCGCGCCGCCTGGCCCTGGTCGAAGATCGGCACCGAGAGCTCCACGCTCGGACCCCGTGTGATCGTCCCCTCCGGCTCCCGCTCGTAGTGGAGACCCGGCTCGATGGTCGGCACGAGCTGCTCCCACGACGTGAGGCCGAGGCTCTGCGCCGCCGAAGCGATGTCGCTCTTCGCGGCGGCGAGGTCGGAGCGCTGCGAGATGGCAAGCGTCTCCAGGCCCGCGGCGGCGACGTCCGTGGACGGGAGCTCCGGGAGGCGGGACCCGACGCGCCAGAGCGTCGCGGGCGGCCCCCAGAGCCCGAGCAGCATGGCGAGCTCCTCGCGGCGGTCCAGCACGTGAGCCTCCGCGTCGGCGAGCGCGAGCTTGGCCTGCGCGTGGAGCGCCTGCTCGTTGGCGAGCTCCAGGTCGGTGATGTTGCCGGCCGCCCGCAGGCGGAGCGCCGCGTCGGCCGACGCGTCCGTGGCTGCCACGACGTTCTGGCGCATCTCGAGCACCTGCTGGGCGCCCTGGAGCCTGTAGAAGGCGGCCGTGACGTCGTGCGCGGTCGTCAGCGCCGCGTGGGTAACGCGGCCCTTCGCCGCCTCGAACGCCGCCGCCGCGACCCGCTTGCGGAGCGGCAGCGTGAAGAGCTCGAGGAAGCTCTGGACGACGCCGATCTCGAGGGGGTTCACCGCCGCTCCGAAGCGGATCTCGGCGTGGAAGAGCGGGTTCCTGAGGAGGCCGGCCTGCACGAGGTCGGCCTGCGCGACGCCCAGGTCCTCGTACGTCGCCTGGAGGCTCCGGTTGTTCAGGAGCGCGATCTGGACCGCCGAGTCGGTAGTCAGCTCGGCCTGGAGTAGCTCCCAGACGGCCTCCTCGGCGGCTCGGTCATCCTCCCCGCTCCGGTTCCAGACGGCGCGCTTGCCGGTCCGCTCGCTCACCGCGCCTGCGACGGTGTCGAAGCCGGCGTCGCGAGGGACGGTGATGCAGCCGGAGAGGGTGACGGCGCCGACCGCCGCGGCCGCGGTCCGTAGGATGCCGGGGCTCACTCGGCGCCGCCCTTCGGCGTCTTCTTCGGCGCGGGCTGGAGCTTCATCCCGCACTTCGGGCACCGGCCCTCCTCGGTCGAGGTCACCTCGGGGTGCATCGGACAGGTGTAGGTCGTGGCCTCGGCACCCGGGGCCGGTACGACAGGCGGCGGCGGCGTCGGCGCCGGTGCCGCCGGGTGACCGTGACGCCCATGCTGACCGCCGGCGCTCGGGGCGGGAGGCTGCTCGGGGCC
>CAYLNK010000293.1:0-8648 GCA_964384675.1 uncultured Holophagales bacterium
GCTGCGCAGGTGCAGGCAGGCCGACCGGCGCCGCTCGCCCGGCGCCGGCGCGGCCCCGGAGTGAAGCTCCTCGCCCGCGTCGTCCTGAAGCTGGAGCAAATGGGCGTGCCCTGTGCCCTCATCGGCGGTGTCGCCCTCGCCTTCCACGGTATCGACCGAGCGACCGAAGACATCGACCTACTCGTGACAGACCCGTCGATCCTCCAGGCCTCGAAATGGGAGGACCTGCGCGCGGAAGGCATCGACGTCGACGTGAGGAAGGGGGACTACGACGATCCGCTCGCGGGCGTGGTCCGGATCGACTCGATGGAAGTGATCGACGTCGTCGTGCCGCGAGGGCGCTGGCAGGACGACGTCCTTGCCCGACGGCTGGATCGCGTCATCTTGGGGGATCGGATCCCCGTCGTGGACGCCGCAGACCTGGTCCTCCTGAAGATCGACGCCGGCGGTCTGATCGACCTCATCGACGTCGAGCTGCTCCTGCGCCACGATTCGGGTCTGCGTCCCGTCGTCGAGGCTCGGCTCGGGGCACTCCCGCGCCGGCTTCAGGCGGCCTGGAAGCAGCTTCTTCCCCGGCTCGACGCTACCCCGCCAGCGCCTGCCTGAGGTCGGCGACCAGGTCTTCCGGGCCCTCGAGCCCGATCGACAGCCGGATCAGGTCCTGCGGCACCGTCGACGCCGGTCCTTCGCTGCTCGCCCGGTGCTCGATCAGGCTCTCGGTGCCGCCCAGGGACGTCGCGCGGGTGAAGAGCCTCACCCGTCCGACCGCCGCCAGCGCGGCCTCGCGGCCCGCCTTCACCTGGAACGACAGCATCCCGCCGAAGGCGCTCATCTGCCGCGCCGCGACGGCGTGCCCCGGGTGCGAGGCGAGGCCCGGGTAGTGGACGATGGACACCGCCGGGTGCTCCGCCAGCGCCCGCGCCACGGCCATCGCCCCCGCGCAGTGGGCCGCCATCCGGCACGGCAGCGACCTCATCCCACGCCTCACCAGCCACGAGCCGAACGGCGACGCGACGGCGCCGAGCACGTGCCGCGCGTGGGCCGCCTTCTCGTGCGCCTCCCCCGTCTCCCGGAAGATCAGCGCGCCGCCCTGGACGTCGCTGTGGCCGCCGAAGTACTTCGTGGTCGAGTGGAGGACGAAGTCGCAGCCGAGCTCGAACGGGCGCTGCAGCACCGGCGTCGCGAACGTGTTGTCGACGATCGTGGCGGCCCCCGCCGAGCGGGCGATCGCCACGGCGCCGGCCAGGTCGGTGACCTTCAGGAGCGGGTTCGACGGGGTCTCGAGCCAGATGAGCCTGGTCTCGGGCCTGAGCGCGCCGCGCACGGCGTCGAGGTCGTCCATCGCGACGAGGCCGAACGTGAGACCCCAACCCTCGAAGTAGTCCCGGGCGGCGACGCGAACACCGTAGTACGCGTCGTCGGGCAGGAGGACGTGGGACCCGCGCGGCAAGGTCTGGAGCAGCGCGACGCTCGCCGCCATGCCGGAGGCGAAGGCCAGAGCCGCCTTTCCGCCCTCGAGCGGCGCCAGGGCGTGCTCGAGCTGGCTCTGCGTCGGATTCGACTCGCGGATGTAGGTGTGGCCTCCGAGCGGGACCGAGGCCTCGTCCCGCGCGAACGTCGTCGAGAGGTGAATCGGCGGGGCCACGGAGCCGGTCGACGGATCGATCTCGTTCCCGGCGTGAACGGCGAGTGTCTCGATTCGCATGAGCGAGGGTAGGCGCCCATGGAACAATCCGGCCGTGAAGGCCCAACCAAGCGTCTTCCTGCTCGTTCCCCTGCTCCTCGCTCCGCCGCTCGCCGGGCAGGAGAAGCCCGCCGTCGGCGCGGGGCTGCGGCAGGAGAGGGAACGCCTGGCGAGCTACCAGTGGCGGCTGAAGACCGAGATGAAGGTCGACGGCGAGACGAGGCTCCAGAAGTCGGAGCAGGTCCACCTCGGTCCCGACGGGGGCCTCGTGCGGCGTACCGTCAAGTACGACCGGGCGCCTCAGCCGACGCCTCTGCCGTACGGCGACCCGAGGGGCCGGCTCGACGGCCCCACCAGCGGGCAGGAGGACGACCGGCTCTTCGACCAGGCGCAGGCCCTCATGGACCTGTACGCCCGGCTCACCCCCGAGAGGGTCGAGGAGTGGGCCGTCCGCGCCGAGCTCCTGCCCGAGGACCCGGACCGGAAGGGGCTCGTGCGGCTCCACGGGCGGGGCCTCGGCCGCCCGCAGGACGACGCGGTGCTCTACCTCGAGAAGGCGACGCGCAACGCCGCCGAGATCGAGGTGAAGACGACGGTGGACGAGGCGATCGTCGACATCGCCTTCCTTCGCGCGACGTTCGAGCCGCTCAAGCTGGCGCGTCCGGGGCTCGCCCCGGTCGTCGTGCCGAAGCGGATCTTCCTGAACATGAGCCGCGGGAAGCGGCGGGTGACGCTCGAGATGGACGCCACCGAGTACCGCGCCTGGCCCTGACGGCCGGTCCATCGGTCTCGGCTAGACTCGACGCCCGCGAAGGAGGAACCCATGATCATCGAACGTCCCGAAGCCGTCAGCTTCGCCGGCAAGATGCTCACCGTGATCGGACCCCAGCTGAAGACGGGCGACGAGGCCCCGTATTTCACGTGCGTCGCCAACGACCTCTCGGACAAGAGCCTGAATACCTGGGACGGGATGACCCGGATCATCTCGGTGGTGCCGTCTCTGGACACGAAGGTCTGCGATCTCCAGACGCGCCGTTTCAACGAGGCCGCCGCCGCGCTCGAGAACACCGTGATCCTCACCATCTCGATGGACCTCCCCTTCGCGCAGAAGCGCTGGTGCGGGGCCGCGGGCGTCGACAAGGTCGTGACGCTGTCGGACCACCGCGAGGCGTCCTTCGGCACCGCCTACGGGACACTCATCCGCGACGTCCGGCTCCTGCAGCGGGCGGTCTTCGTCGTCGGGCCGTACGGGAAGATCCGCCACGCCGAGTACGTCGTGAACACCGGCACCGAGCCGAGCTACGACGCCGCTCTCGAGGCCGCCAAGGCCTGACGCCGGCAGGTCGGGGGTCAGGTCCGGGAATCGCCGGGCCTGACCTGCCTACAGCGTGGTCACGCCGCCGGGGGCCCGTCGCGCCAGCACGATCGTCCCCATCAGGACCAGCACCACGCCGTTGCCGATCAGGACCGCCGGCGCGCCGAACGCCGCCGAGAGAGCGCCCGCCGCCAGATTCCCGAGCGGCATCGCGCCCCGGAACGCCAGCGAGTAGACGCTCACCACCCGCCCTCGCAGGCCCTCCTCCACGTTCGTCTGTACCAGCGTCATGAACATGGCGAAGACCACCATGAGCGCCGCACCCAGACAGAACAGGATCGCGTACGAGAGGAGCGGCGTCCGCGACAGCGAGAACGCGATCATCAACGTCCCGAAGACGACCTGCATGACCACGCCGAGCCGCCCCTTCCGGCTGACGTGGCCCAGGCTGGCGACGCCGATCGCGCCGAGCACCGCCCCGATGCCGAAGGCCGCGAGGAGGTGGCTGTAGCCCTTCGCGTCCTGATGGAAGATGTTCCGCGCGAAGACCGGCAGGAACGTCACGAGGGGAAACGAGCAGAAGCTGCCCAGGAAGGCCAGCCCCACGAGCCCCCGCAGCGAACGCGCGCTCGTGACGGCGGCGATCCCCTTGCGCAGGCTCTCCAGGACGGCCTCCTGCCGGCCCGGGGCCGCCTCGGTGGCGGCGGCGGCGCTCGCGGCCCGCGAGCCTCTCCGGAGCAGGGCATAGAGGGCCGCGATGACCGCGACGAAGGAGAGGCCGTTCAGCCCGAAGCAGGCGGCCGCGCCGAGCTTGTAGAAGGCGATCCCGGCCAGCACCGGCCCGATGACGCGTGCGAGGTTGAACTGGATCGAGTTCAGCGCGACGGCGTTCGGCAGGTCCGGCTTCTCGACGAGCGTCGGCACGAGCGCCTGGTACGCCGGTCCCCCGAAGGACTGGACGAGCCCCACCACGAACGAGAGGGCCAGGATCACCCCGAGCGGCAGCCGGCCCGCGAGGAGGAGCCCCGCCATCAGGAAGGCCGAGGACATCTGGACGTACTGGGAGAGCAGCAGGATCCGTCGCCGGTCCATGCGGTCGGCGAGGACGCCGCCGAAGAGCGAGAAGAGCAGGAACGGCACCTCCTGGAGGAAGGCGTCCAGGCCCAGCCAGAACTCGGAGCCGGTGGACGTCAGGATCACCCAGTTCTGGGCGACCTTCTGCATCCAGGTGCCGACGCTCGACGTGAACGCTCCCCCCCAGAGCAGGCGGTAGTCGCGGTAGGTGAACGCCTTGAAGGTCCGGGTGAGGCGCTCGCGCACGGGGCGGGAGTGTCTCACGCCGCCTTGTGCCCCTCGCGGAGCGGACCGTATGCTCCCGCTGCGCGTGTCGGGTACATTCGATCGGGTCGCGGGGCCGAGGACCGAGCCGGACGATCCGTCCGGCCGGCTCCGGTTCCGGCAGGCGATCCAGCGGAGCCGCGCCGCCACCTACCTCCTCTCGGTCTCCCTGGCGCTCATCTTCATGGCGCTACGTGCGCTCCCGATGCAGCCGTCCCGCACGGCCGCGATCTGCGTGGTCGCCTGGATCAGCGCCGCCCTCTTCTGGTGGCTCGCCAGGCTCCAGCACGATCGGGGCTGGAAGCTGGACCTCGACCTCGGCTGGCTCCTCACGGACGTCGTCCTCATCTCCTGGGCGATCCACGAGACCGGCGGCTTCGCCAGCCCATGGTTCATCTGGTACCTCGGCCCCCTCGGGGCCGCGGCGTTCGCGAGCGACGGCCGGGCCGTCGTCGTGACGGCGACGGCCAACGTCGTCTGCTACCTCGGCATGCTGTCCCTGAGGGGCGAGCTGCGCGGGGCCGACGGGACGCTCTTCCTGGCCCTCGCCCGGATGGTGTTCCTGCACGGCGCCGCGCTCTTCTTCCTTCAGGGCGTGGCGGACCTCAAGCAGAAGAGGAGGGTCATCAAGCGTCTCAAGGAGGAGGAGAGCCGGAAGGTCGCCGAGCTGACGCGCCTCGCGACGGCGCTCGATCAGCGCACCCGGGAGCTGTCCGACGCGAACGTCAAGATCCGCGAAGCGGACCGGCTGAAGAGCCAGTTCCTCGCCAACATGAGCCACGAGCTCCGGACGCCGCTCAACTCGATCATCGGCTTCTCGGACGTCCTGAGGAGCCGTCTCGGCGCGACGCTCGACCCGCGCTACGTCAAGTTCCTGGAGAACATCCACGGCTCCGGCCGGCATCTCCTGGAGATCATCAACGACATCCTCGACCTGTCGAAGATCGAGGCCGGCAAGATGGACGTCCTCCCCGAGCCGTTCGAGCTGCGCGGGTTCGTCGAGGGAGTGGCTCACGTGATGAAGGGCGTGGCGGAGAAGCGCTCGGTGTCGATCGTCGTGGAGGTCCCCGGCGACCTTCCCCCGCTCGAGGCCGATCCCGTCCGTTTCAAGCAGATCCTCTACAACCTCCTCTCGAATGCGGTGAAGTTCTCGCCCGACGGCTCCACCGTCACCGTGGCCGCCTCCCTGGTGGCGGCCGCGGAGTCTCCGCTCGGCGTGGAGTCGATCTCGGTCGCGGTCCTCGACCACGGGATCGGCATCGACGCGAAGGACCACGCCCTCGTCTTCCAGGAGTTCCGGCAGGCCGACGGCAGCTCGCACAGGCGCTACGAGGGGACCGGTCTGGGGCTCGCCCTGGTCCGCTCGCTCGTCACGCTCCAGCACGGAACGGTGACCCTGCGGAGCGCGCCGGGTCAGGGGAGCACGTTCACGGTCTTCCTTCCCGTCCGCTTCCAGGGGCTGCGAGGTGCGGCGAGACCCGCGGCGGACGAGGCGGCCGGCGATCACGAGGGGCGCCGGATCCTGGTGGTGGAGGACGACCCGACCGCCTACGAGAGGATCGCCGGCGCGCTGGCGGCGGCGTCGTACATCCCCCTGCGCGCCGGGACGGGTGAAGAGGCCCTGCGCATGGCGAAGACCCTGCGCCCCGCCGCCATCACGCTCGACCTCGTGCTGCCGGGGCTCGACGGCTGGGGCGTCTTGAAGCTCCTCAAGAGCGATCCCGACACACGGCCGGTCCCGGTGGTGATCATCTCGCTCCTCGACAACCGGGACCTGGGGCTGGCCCTCGGAGCCGACGACTACCTGCTGAAGCCGCTGGAGCCGGCCCGCCTCATCGAACGGCTCGAATCGCTGGTCCCTGGCTCCGCGGCCACCCCTTCCGACATCCTCCTCGTCGACGACGACCCGGCCGTGCACGAGCTGCTGGAGGCGTTCCTGACGCCGCACGGCTACCGGCTGCGGCACGCGTTCTCCGGGCCGGAGGGCCTCGAGAAGGCGACCCGCGAGCCTCCCGCGCTGATCGTGCTCGACCTGATGATGGAGGGGATGGACGGCTTCGAGGTGGCGACCCGGCTGAGGGCCCGTCCCGAGACCGCCGACCTCCCCGTCCTGGTGCTGACGGCGCGGGACCTCTCGGTCACCGACCGTGACCGCCTGCGGGGGAAGATCACCCAGATCCTCCAGAAGGCCGGGACGACGGAGGGCGCGCTGATCGAGATCGTGGGCTCGGTCCTCCGCCGCGCGACGCGCTGAGCGCGTCCGATCGAGCGGGTATCATCCGGCTGCCCCGAGGAGGACCGTGAGCGACCTGATCGACGGCAAGTACGAGGTGATCGCCAAGATCAAGGAAGGCGGGATGGGGGCCATCTTCAAGGTGCGCCACGTCCTCCTGGACGAGGTCCGCGTCATCAAGACGATGAAGCCTCAGATCGAGGATGACCCGGACGCCCGCAAACGGTTCCATCGCGAGGCCCGGCTCGCCACCAACCTCAAGCACCCCCACATCGCCTCACTGATCGACTTCGTGGAGGACCGCGACCACACCTTCTACATGGTGATGGAGTTCATCGACGGGGTGAACCTCGCGGAGTACATCAACCTCAAGGGCGTGCCTCCGATCGCCACGACGCTCGGGATCGGCATCCAGACCGCCGACGCCCTCGGGTACCTCCATCGCAAGGGGATCGTCCACCGGGACATCTCGCCCGAGAACATCATGCTGACCCAGGACCCGCAGAGGGGCCTGACCGTCAAGCTGATCGACCTCGGCGTGGCCAAGGACACCGAGCAGGGAATGACGATGACGAACACCGGGATGTTCGTCGGAAAGCTGAAGTACGGCTCGCCCGAGCAGCTCGGCGTGCTGAAGAGCGGGGAGCGGATCGACGGCCGGAGCGACATCTACTCCCTCGGCTGCGTCCTCTACCTGGCACTCACCGGCAAGCAACCGTTCACGGCCGATAACCCTCAGGGCTACATCCTCCAGCACGTCGTCCACGGCCCGAGGAGCTTCGACGACAGCGACCCCGAGGGCACGGTGCCCGACGAGATCCGTGCGGTGGTGCTCAAGGCGCTCGCCAAGAAGCGCGAGGAGAGGTACGCGACGGCCGAGGAGTTCGTCCAGGCCCTCTCGTTCGCGCGAAAGAGACACCTCGCGAGGGCCGCGGGGCTGGACCCCAGCCGGGTCTCGGGCATGGCCGGCGACGAGACGCCCAGCGTGATCCGCGCGCTGGGGGACGACGTCGACGGCAACGTCCTTTACGAGATCGAGGACGCCCGTCTGGACATGGTCGACCCTCCCACGGACCTCGATTCTCACCAGAGGAAGCTGTCCCGGGCGTTCGGGAACGCGGCGCAGCCCCCCACGTCGACGCGGCTGCCGCAGCGGCCTCAGGCCACCGTGGCGATCGACACCCGGCGTGCGCGGGAGGCCGCCGTCGCGGCTCCACCGGCGCCGGCAGCTCCCAAGGCCCTCCTCCTCGCGGCGGCCGCGGTCCTGATCATCGCGGCCGGGGTCGGCGCCTTCCTGGTCGCGCGCGCCCGGTTCGGCGGCTCCGCTCCGGCGGGGACGCTGCTCCTGACGGCGCGCCCGTGGGGCCGGGTCGTGGCCGTGGTGAGCGAGTCGAACGGCCGGAAGATCGAGGTGGGAGACGTCGTGACGCCGGCCCGCCTCGTCCTCCCCGCCGGCCGCTACCGGATCACCGTGCGCGGCCGGGGCGCCGCCGCCGAGACGGAGGCCTCCACCACGCTCGACGTCGTTGCGGCAGCCGAGACGACCGCTCACGTCAACATCGAGGGCTTCGACCTGGAGGAAGCGGTGCGGAGCTATGTCCCGTAGCCCCCTCTGGCGGGGCATGGCCCTTCTCTCGCTCGTCCTTTCCTTCCTCCCGGCCCAGGCGGCGGACCTCACGCCCGCGCAGAAGGTGTACCTGGAGGGCGTCGTCGCGTACAACGGGGGCGACTACGCCAGCGCCGTCGCGAAAATGCAGGAGGCGCTCCGCTCCGACGGCGCCGAGGGCGTGAACAAGTTCAAGTCGTCGAACTACAAGCAGGAGGACTACCTCCCGCACTACTACCTCGGCCTCTCTCTGGAGAAGCTCGGCCAGGCCGAGCCCGCCCTCCGCGAGATGCAGGAGTCCGTCCGTCAGGGGGCGATCCGCGAGCGGCCCGACCGGCTGCGGATCCTGGAGCCGAAGCTCCAGCGCCTGCAGGCGAGCCTGGCCCCGAAGCCTCCCACGCCGACCACCCCGCCGGTGGCCGTGGCGGTCGCGACCCGGCCGGCGCCCGTTCCGACGGCCGCGGGAGCGGCT
>CAYLNK010000294.1:0-8639 GCA_964384675.1 uncultured Holophagales bacterium
CGGACGACGGCCACGGCGACGGCGCGGAACGTCTCGGCGCAGGCGGCCAGCATCACGAGGAACACGGTGGTCAGGGCGGCCGCCGGCCGGAGGGCGGCCCATCCGCCGACGAGGAGGAGGGCGAGGCCCGACCCGGCGACCAGCGTCCGGCCGCTCGGCCGCCCGAACGTCTCGCGTACGAAGAGCACCAGCGAGAGCGCGAAGAGGAGCCCCGCGACGTTCATCACCGGCTCGGACCAGAGGACGAAGCGCGGGTCGGTCGCGAGGTCCGCGCCGAAGAGGAAGTAGGCGAGCACGGCGTTGGAGGCGCACAGGAGCGCGAACCAGAGGTTCTCGTGCAGCTCGCGGTGGAAGGCGTAGAGCGCGCCGTGGAGGAGCGCGAACGCCAGGAAGACGCCGGTGAAGAGCCAGGTGGCCGCGGCGGAGGCGGCCGCCCGCCGGGTCTCCTCGGGGAGGACCCGCTCGGCGAGCCCGATCTCGGCCGTGAAGCCGGGAGCGGCGCCGACCCTCTCGAGCGCGCGGAGGTCCGGGCAGGCGTAGCGGATCGCGAGGACGTGCTCGCCCCCGGCGAGCGTGAGCACCGAGCTCGCGATCGGCGTCCAGGTGACGGCGGGGCGCCCCGCCGAGCCGAGGTCGCCGTAGCGGACCGACAGCGTGCCGTCCACGTACACCTCGCTGGCGCCGCGCTGCCGGAGCCGGAGGGCGAGCGGACGTCCCGCGAGCGAGGCGGGTACGTCGAGGCGGGTCCGGAAGACGGCGCGCCCCCGGAAGCCCGGGGGGCGATCGGCGGCGAGCCGGGGGGCGACCGAGGGCCATCCGGAGTCCGGCACGTCGGCGGCCACCAGGTCGATCCCGTCGCCCTCCCGATAGCGCCAGCCGTCGGTCAGCCGGAGGGTCTCGCCGCTCTCGAGCGGGCGTAGGGAGACGGAGCCGTGCGGAGCCTGGGGACTCGCGAGCGCGAGCCGCCCGGCCAGAAGCGCGATCGCCACGGCGGCCGCCAGCGTCCGTCCCCCGGCTGTCACGTCGCGTCCTCCCTGCGGACGAGAATACGGGGCCGCCCCCGCGAGGTTTCGTGACGGAATGAGATTCGTTTGAATCATTGTCCGGGGCGGCCCGAGGACCCACTCTCCGTCCGTCGAATGTCGGGTCGCGCGGAGCCGCGCGAGAATCCGCAGAGGGGGAAGGACACCGATGGCTTCTGGACTCCGTGAACGCGTGGGGATCTGGCTCCGGCCCGCCGTCTATCTCGGGCACAACAAGACGACGATGGCGGGGGCGGTCCTCACGACCAGCACCGCGCTGACGCTCCTCTGGTTCTGGGCGTTCGAGATCCTCAAGGGGGGCCACGTCAACCCGTACGCGGGGATGGCGTTCTACCTGATCCTGCCCGGCATCTTCCTGCTGGGTCTCGTCCTGATGCCCCTCGGGGTCTTCCTCACACGCTGGCGGCTCCGCCGCGCCGGAACGCTCCCCGCGGCCTACCCGCAGATCGACCTCGGCGCCCCGACGCTCCGCCGGGCGATCGTCATCGTCTCGGTCCTCACGATCCTCAACATCGCGATCCTCGGCATCTCCACCTACCGAGGCGTGGAGTACATGGACTCGGCGCAATTCTGCGGCCAGACGTGCCACAGCGTGATGGCGCCGGAGTACACGGCGTACGAGGGCTCGCCCCACTCGCGGGTGGGCTGCGTCGGATGCCACATCGGCCCCGGCGCCCCGTGGTTCGTGCAGGCGAAGATCTCGGGACTCCGGCAGGTCGTGGCGGTCACGCTCAAGACCTACTCCCGCCCCATCCCGTCCCCCGTCCACCAGCTGCGGCCCGCGCGCGAGACGTGCGAGCAGTGCCACTGGCCGCAGAAGTTCACGGGCGACCGCCTCGTCGTGAGGAAGAAGTTCGCCGACGACGAGGCGAACAGCGCCACGACGAGCGTCCTGGTGCTGAAGATCGGGGGCTGGAACTCCCGCGGCGCCTCGGGGATCCACGGCCGGCACCTCGACGCCAAGGAGCGGATCAGCTACGAGACGTCCGACGGGCGGCGCCAGGTCATCTCGAAGGTGACGTACCTCGACGACGCGGGAAAGACCGTGGAGTACGTCTCCACCGAGACCAAGAACCCGCCCGGCGCGACCGGCGTCGTCGAGACCCGGAAGATGGACTGCATGGACTGCCACAACCGTCCGACGCACGTCTTCAACCTCCCCGAGCGCTCGATCGACCAGGCGCTCTCCGAGGGGCGGATCAGCCCCGAGCTGCCGTTCATCAAGAAGAAGGGCGTGGAGGCCCTCCGCGCCGAGTCCGACTCCCGGACCGGCGCCGACGAGCGGATCGCCAACGCCATCACGAGCTTCTACAAGTCGACGTACCCGGACGTCTTCAACGGCAAGCGCGCGAAGGTCGAGGAGGCCGTCCAGCAGGTGCAGGCGATCTACCGCCGGAACGTCTTCCCCGAGATGAAGGTGACGTGGGGGACGTACCCGAACAACCTCGGGCACGACGACTTCCCGGGCTGCTTCCGCTGCCACGACGGCACCCACAAGAGCGCGGATGGCAAGGTGATCAGCGCCGAGTGCGACTCGTGCCACGCGGTGCTGGCGATGGACGAGGCCGACCCGAAGATCCTGGCGGACCTGGGCCAGAAATAGAGTGTCGGCGCCACGAGGCTGTTAACGGGGCGGCGCGTCGTCCGTTCTCACGGACATGAAGAAGCCGCCCGCGATCGCCGCCGCCCTGCTCCTCACGTTTCGCTCCACCGCCTTCGCGGCGGAGCCTCCGGCCTTCCGCGCCGTCGCGGGGGACGGGTTCACGCTGGAGCTGACGGACGCCGATCGGGAGCGCGAGGCCGAGGTGCGCGGGCTCGTCGTTCGGGGCCGGGGCACCGTCGAGACGTTCTTCGGGCGGGCGTACCCGCGGGCCGTCACCGTCAAGCTCTTCCCGGACCGCGCGTCCCTGACGGCCTTCTGGCGCGAGGATTGGAAGGCCCCGGACCTGGTGCCGGAGTGCTGGATGGTCGCGAGCGGCACGGCGAGGTCCCTGCCCCTCCTGTCTCCCGGCGTCTGGAAGAAGGAGGCGTGCGATCACGACCCGGCCGACGCCATCGCCACGGCCCGGCTCGTCACACACGAGCTGGTTCACGTCTTCCACGGCCAGTCGAGCCCGAGCCCGGAATTCGACGGGCTGGACGGCATCGCCTGGTTCGTGGAAGGGCTCGCGACGTTCGCGTCGGGCCAGCTCGACGCCGGCCGTCTGGCGGGCGCCCGCGAGGCGGTCCGCGCGGGGAAGGGGCCGGCGCGGCTCGAGGACGTCTGGAAGGGGAAGCACCGGTACGGCTTCGCCGGCTCGCTGGTCGCCCACGTCGACGCGACGTGGGGCCGCAAGAAGGTCCTCGAGATGCTGCGCGGCACCTCCCAGGCCGAGCTGCTCGCGAGCCTCGGTGTCACGGAGGCGGCGCTCCTGGAAGGGTGGCGCGCGTCGCTTCTGCACGAGTAGGCGCCTGCGGCCAACCCCCCGGACGAGGGATTGATTCGCGGGGGCGATGACGTATCGTCCCTTCCCGGATGAGTCCCGGAGGCGATCGCGAGCGCGCTCCCGCGAGGTTCCGGAGCCTGCGTGGCCGCTTCCTTCTTCTCATCTCCGTCATCTACGTCGCGGTCGGCGGCCTCGCGGCCGCCGGGTTCTTCCAGGTGGCGGGGGGGATCATCCGGAGCCTCGCGGCCAGCTACGCCCGGCAGTACGCGAGCCAGCAGAAGGGGAGGCTCCTCGCCAGGCTGGAGCGCGAGGTCGTGCTGGCCCGCAAGCTGGTGGATTCCCCCCTGCTCCTTCGCTTCTGCCTGGACGAGGCCGATCCGGTCAAGCGCGGCCTCGCGCTGGAGGAGCTGGAAAGCTACCGACGCCTCTTCGCGGACCGCAGCTACTTCTTCGTCGTCGACGCGAGCGGCCACTACTACTTCAACAACGCCGCCGACGAGTTCCGTGGCAAGGAGCTCCGCTACACGGTGACCCGGGGCGATCCGACGACGGCCTGGTACTTCGCGACGCTGGAGCACGTCTCCGACTTCGCGCTCCACGTCGACAACAGCGCGCAGCTCGGCGTGACCAAGGTGTGGGTCAACGCCGTCGTGAAGGACGGGGAGAAGAAGGTCGGGCTCGGCGGCAGCGGCCTCGACCTGACGCCGTTCCTGAAGGACGTCGTGCACTCGCCCGAGGCCGGCGTCGAGACGATCCTGGTGGACGCCCAGGGCTTCGTGCAGGGCCACTCCGACGCCGCTCTCATGGAGGCGAACGCCCGGATCCGTGACGAGAGCAAGCGCCTCACGCTGGCGGGACTGATCGACGACGAGGCGGGCCGCGGTCTCCTGAAGGAGCGGCTCGCCCGGCTCACGTCCGGGGCGAGCGACGTCGAGACGTTCGAGATGAGCAGCGGGGGCCGCCACGTCCTGGTCGCGGCCACCTACATGAAGGGGATCGATTGGGCGGCCGTCGTCTTCGTCGACCCCGCGCGGGTCATCCGCTTCCGGCAGTTCCTGCCGATCCTGCTGGTGATGACCGGGACCCTCCTGGTGGCCATCCTGCTGGTCTCGTGGTCGCTCGACCGGCTGGTGCTGGCACGCCTGGGCCGTCTGACCCGCTCGACCCGCGAGATCGCCGCGGGGCGGTACGACGTGAGCCTCCCGGTGGACCGCGAGGACGAGCTCGGCGACCTGACCCGCTCCTTCAACGAGATGACCGCCACGGTGCGCGACCACACCCAGAACCTGGAGGCGAAGGTCGCCGACCGGACCGTCGAGCTCCTGGCGTCGAACCGGAAGGTGATGGACAGCATCCGGTACGCGCGCCTCATCCAGTCGGCCCTGCTGGCGAAGCCCGCCGACCTGGCCACGCTGCTGCCCGACTCGGTCGTCTTCTGGCGCCCGCGGGACGTCGTCGGCGGGGACTTCTACGCGCTCTATCCCGACGGCGCCGGAGGTTTCCTGCTGGCGGTCGCCGACTGCACGGGGCACGGCGTGCCCGGCGCGTTCATGACCATGGCGGCCAAGGCGCTCCTCGACCGCGCGGTCGCGACGCACGGCACGGACGATCCCGCCTCCCTCCTGGCCGCGCTCAACGCCACGCTCCGCGAGCTCCTCCAGCAGGAGGGCGCGGGCGGCCGGAACGGGCTGGACCTGGGCCTCGCGCGGGTGAAGCCGGATCGACGGGTGGTGCGGTTCGCCGGGGCGCGGATCGCGCTCTGGGTCCAGTCCGGGGACGGCGCGGTCACGGTGGTGAAGGGCGACCGGGAGAGCCTCGGGTACGCCGGCTCCCATCCCGGCTTCGTCTTCCGGAACCAGGACCTCGCGGCCGTGCCGGGGCAGCGATACTTCCTCCTGACGGACGGACTCCTGGACCAGGCCGGCGGGGCGAAGGGGTTCGGCCTCGGTCCGCGCCGCCTGCAGGAGGCGATGGCCAGCTGGATCGGCGTGCCGGTGCCGGCCCTCGCGGCCCGCATCGACGCGCTCCTCGGGGAGCATCAGGGGCGGTACCCGCAACGCGACGACATCACCCTGGTCGGGTTCCGGCTCTCGCCGGGTCCCGGCGTCGAGGAGGCTTCGTGATGGACCTGTTCGACCTCAAGGAGCGGCTCGGCGGCGCCGGGGCGCTCATCACGTTCAGCGGCTCGTTCAGCCACAGCATCATCGAGGAGCTGGGGACGGCCGTGAAGAAGTACCTGGAAAGCGAGGCGATCCGGAAGTCGGCCATGCTGGACGTCTTCTCCGTCTACATCGAGGCGGCTCAGAACGTGCGGAACTACACGGCGGCCCGCCTCGCGGCCGGCTCCGAGGCCCCGGTCGCGCAGTCCAGCATCCTCGTGATCGCCAAGCGGGACGACCGCTACGAGGTGCACTCCGGCAACGTGGTGGAGCGCGAGGACGTCGCCGGGCTCGCCGCCCGCCTGGACGAGCTCGCCGCGCTGGACCAGGCCGGACTCAAGGCCCTGTACAAGGAGCGCCTGAGGAAGCGGACGCCGGAAGGGGCCACCGGTGCGGGGCTCGGCTTCGTCGACATGGCACGCCGCGCCACCGAGCCCCTTCACTACCAGCTGACGCCGCTGCCGGACGGGCGGTCGTACTTCAGCCTTCGCGTCGTCGTCTGAGGACGGATCGGAATGCAGATGGAGAACCTCGAGCTCGCCCCCTCCGCCTCCACACCGGAGGTCCGCTTCGACGCGGCCACCGGCCTCCTCGCCCTTCGCGGCGAGTCGTACCCGGAGAACTCGTTCGAGTTCTTCCGGCCGCTCCTCCACTGGATCCAGGCCTTCCTCGGGGCCACCAGCCTGCCGGTCCGGATGGAGATCGGGCTCACCTACCTGAACACCAGCAGCATCAAGTGCCTGATGGACCTGCTCGACGTCCTGGAGGCGGCGCATCGCACCGGCCGGGCGGTGACCCTGACCTGGCTCTACGACGAGGAGAACGACCGTGCCCTCGAGATGGCCGAGGAGTTCCGCGAGGAGGTGACGCTCCCGTTCTTCCTCGTCCCCCAGAGGGAGCCTTGAGCCGCAGCGTCGAGGAGCGCGCGACCGAGGCGCTCGCGGGCCCGGTCGGCCCGGACCACCTGCTCCGGAAGCTGCTGGAGGACCTCGTCGAGGAGCGCCGCCGGCTGGATCGCCGTCTGGAGCGGATCAGCCGGATCTCGGACGGCTACCAGGCGCAGCTGCGCGATGTGAACCGCGACCTCTCGGAGGCCAACGAGCGGCTCACCACGGCCCTCTCGGAGGTGCGGACGCTGCGAGGCTTCATCCCGATGTGCACACGCTGCAAGCGGGTGAGGGACGACGAGGGGTACTGGGGCGAGGTGGCCAGCTACCTCGGCAAGCACTCCGACGCGATCCTGAGCCAGGGGATGTGCCCGGCCTGCGTGCGGGGGGAGGAGCCCGAGACGACCGTCGTCTCCGGCAGGCCGGCGACGTCGGGCTCCGAGGAGGACGGGGTGGCGGAGAGCACCCACCTGGCAGGCCTCCTCTCGAACCCGGCCTTCGCGGGCCACCCGCTCCTCGACGAGTACGCCCGCCTGTCGCGCCGGTTCACGAAGCTCGCCCACCGGCTCGAGAAGATCTCCCGCATCTCGGACGGCTTCCAGGCGCAGCTGCGCGAGCTCAACGACGCGCTGCAGCGCGCCTCCCGGACGGACCCGCTCACCGGCCTCGCGAACCGGCGGGAGATGATGGAGCGGCTGCACGCCGAGGCGAACCGCTCGTTCCGCAACAGCCGGCCCTTCGTGCTGGTGATGATCGACCTCGACGAGTTCAAGGCGGTCAACGACACCTACGGGCACGACGCGGGCGACGCCGTCCTGAAGGAGGTGGCGATCCTGTTCCGCACCAACCTCCGGAGCTTCGACCTGTGCGCCCGCTGGGGGGGCGAGGAGTTCCTCCTGCTCCTCGCCGAGACGCCTCCGGAGATGGCGGTCGTGACGGCCGAGAAGCTGCGCAGCCTGGCCGAGGCGGTCCGCCTGCCCCACGGCGGCGCCGAGCTGCGCATCACGTTCAGCGCCGGCGTCGCGACGCACCCGCCCGAAGGCAACGTCGAGGACACGATCCGCGAGGCCGACCAGGCGCTCTACCAGGCCAAGCGCGCGGGGCGGAACCGCGTCGTGGTGGCGGCGCCGCTGTGACGCGACGCGCCGCGTGATCCCGCGCGGTGCGGCGGCGGCCCTCGCCGCCCTGGTCCTGTCGTCGGCTGGCGCGGCGACCGGTCTCCTCGCGCCGGTCGACCTCTTCGTGCGCGACGTCGTGCTCCGGACCCTGCCGCGGCGAGACGCGAGGTCGGTGACCGTCGTCCTGGTGGACGAGGACGCCCTTCGCTCCGAGGGCCCATGGCCGTGGAGCCGCGAGCTCCTGGCGCGGCTCGTCGATCGCGTCCGTGAGTCGGGAGCCCGCGGCGTGGTCCTCGACATCCTCCTGCCGGAGAGCCGTCCCGGAGACGACGTCCTCGCGGCGGCTCTCGCGCGCCTCCCGGCGGTGCTCGCGGTGGGGATCGACGATCGGCGCGGATGGCTGCTGCCAGCGGCGGGCCTCGCCGGCCGGGCGACTCTCGCGCACGTCAGCTTCGACACGGACCGCGACGGCGTCGTGCGCCGCTTCCTGGCGACCCGGCAGGACGCCGAGCGCTCGCTCCCGGCGCTGGCCGTCGCCGCGGCGCGTCTCGTCGACCCGGAGCGCGTCGTGTCGGTGGGCGCCGTGCTGCGGCCCGGCTTCCGGGCGTCGGAGCCGCGGGCCGTCTCGGCCGCCGCCCTCCTTTCGGGCCGTCCCGCCGGCTCCCTGGCCGGCCGGATCGTCTTCGTCGGTGTGAGCGCCGCCGGGATCGGCGACCGCGTCGTGTCTCCGGTCTCGCCCGGCGGGAAGCCCGTCGCGGGCGTGATGGTCCAGGCGGCCGCCGCCGAGTCGCTCCTGTCGGGCGACGTGCTCCGGCCCGTCGCGCCGCTCCTCACCGGCCTCCTCGCGTGCGTGGCGAGCCTTCTCGCGGCGCGGCGGAAGGGCCCTCTGGCCGCTCTCGCCACGGCGCTCTCCCCGTTCCCGGCCAGTGTGATGGTCCTCTCGGTGAACGGCCTGGAGCTCCCCGCCGTGACCGCCGCGGCCGGTGCCGTCGTCGTCACCGCCCCC
>CAYLNK010000295.1:0-8587 GCA_964384675.1 uncultured Holophagales bacterium
GACGCGCAACGGGCTCGAGGCCGCCCGCCAGCTGGCCGCGGGCCTCGCCGCCGCCGGCGTGGAGGTGATCTCCGGCTTCGCTCGCGGGATCGACGCGGCGGCGCACCGCGCCGTCCTCGACGCTGGAGGGATCACCCACGCCGTCCTCGGCTGCGGCGTCGACGTGCTCTACCCGCCCGAGCAGAAGGGTCTCCTCGCCGAGCTGCTCGCCCGCGGAACCGCGCTGTCGGAGCTGCCGATGGGGACGACACCGCAGCCGTTCCACTTCCCGATCCGGAACCGCCTCATCGCCGGCCTGTCCCGGATCACCCTCGTGGTGGAGGCCGCCGAGAAGAGCGGCTCGCTCATCACGGCGCGCTACGCCGTCGACTACGGACGGGACGTCGCGGCGGTGCCGGGCTCGATCCTCTCGCCCCTCGCCGCCGGCTCCAACGCGCTCCTGAAGGACGGAGCGATCCTGGTGCGAAGCGTCGACGACCTCCTCTCCGAGCTGCCGGGCGGGCTCGTCCCGCGGCGGGCCGCGCCGGCCCCGGCACCGGACCTCGACCCCGATGCCCGGACGGTCTGGGAGGCGCTCGACGAGGCGGAGGGGCGGGACGGCGACGAGCTCGAGCTGGCGACGAGCCTCGGGGCGAGCCGCCTGGCCGCCGCACTCCTGCTCCTGGAGCTCGAGGGGCTCGCCGAAGCCCTCCCGGGGGCGGTCTTCGTGAGGTCGAAAAGGCGGGGGTCTTGACACCCGTGGCATCGTGACGGCCCCATGGGGAAGTCACTCGTCATCGTCGAATCCCCCGCCAAGGCGGCCACGCTCTCGAAGTTTCTCGGGCGGGACTTCACCGTCCTGGCCAGCTATGGCCACGTCCGGGATCTCCCCAAGAAGGGGATCTCCATCGATCGGGAGAACGGCTACGAGCCGACCTACGAGCTCCTCCCCGGCAAGCAGCGGACCATCGCCGACCTGAAGAAGGCGGCGGCGCACGCCGACGACATCTACCTGGCCGCCGACCCCGACCGCGAGGGGGAGGCGATCTGCTGGCACCTCGAAGAGGTGCTGCGGCCGGGGGCGCCGAGCGCTCGCTTCCACCGCGCCGAGTTCCACGAGATCACGAAGTCGGCGGTCACCAGGGCCGTCGCGAGCCCCGGCGAGATCGATCGCGACCGGGTGAACGCCCAGCAGGCGCGCCGGATCATCGACCGGCTCGTCGGCTACGAGGTGTCGGACCTCCTCTGGTCCAAGGTGTGGCGCGGCCTCTCCGCCGGCCGGGTCCAGACCGTGGCGCTCCGGATCATCGTGGAGCGGGAGACGGCACGCGAGGCGTTCGTCCCGGTCCCGTACCACTCGGTACCGGTCACGCTCTCCCATTCGGGGACGGCGTTCCCGGCGCGCCTCGCCGTCTGGAGCGGCGAGAAGCTCCGCTTCGACGGGACGGATCCGCGCCTGGCCACGGCGGAGGCGGCCGCCGAGGCCGCCGCGTTCGTCTCGGGCTCGACGCTCTCGGTCGCGTCGGTCGAGGCCCGCGAGCGGAAGGCGGGCGCTCCGCCGCCGTTCACCACGTCGAAGCTGCAGCAGGGGGCCGCCCGCGCCCTCGGCTTCTCCGTCCGCCGCACGATGCAGATCGCCCAGCGCCTCTACGAGGGGAAGGCGATCGGCGGGCGGGGCACGGTCGGCCTCATCACCTACATGAGGACCGACTCGACACGCACGGCCGAGGAGGCCCTGGTCGCGGTCCGCGAGCACATCCTGACGACCTACGGCGCGGGGGCGCTTCCCTCCGAGGCGCGCCGCTTCCGCCAGAAGAAGGACGCCCAGGACGCCCACGAGGCGATCCGACCCACCACGCTCGATCTCCCGCCGGAGGCGGTCGCGGGCTACCTCCAGCCGGAGGAGCTGAAGCTGTACCGCCTGATCTGGAGCCGCTTCGTCGCGTCCCAGATGAACCCCTCGGTGAGCGAGGTCACGACGGTGGACCTCGAGGCGCGCAACGGCCTCCAGACGGCCGGGCTGCGGGCGTCGGGCACCGTGCTCAAGGACCCGGGCTGGCTCCGGGTCTACGGCCAGCTGGCCGAGGGCGAGGAGCGGCTCGAGACCGAGGAGAACGGGGACGGGGACGAGGAGAACGGCAAGGTGCGGCTCCCGGCGCTGGCCGAGGGAGACCTCCCGACGCTGGTCGACGTGAGGGCCGAGGCGCACGAGACCCAGCCGCCCCCCCGCTTCAACGAAGCGTCGCTCGTGAAGTTCCTCGAGGAGAACGGCATCGGACGGCCCTCCACCTACGCCGAGATCCTCCGGAAGATCGAGGACCGCGAGTACGTGCGGAAGAAGGACCGCCGCTTCACCCCCACGATGCTCGGGCGGCTGATCGTCGACCTGATGCGTGAGGGCTTCGACGACTTCTTCCAGACCGAGTACACGGCCCGGATGGAGGAGGAGCTGGACGAGGTCGAGGAAGGGAAGCTCGACTGGAGGAAGGCCCTCGCCGAGTTCGACGGCAAGTTCGTGAAGGACCGCGAGCAGGCCAAGAAGAAGATGGTGTCGATCAAGGCGGGGCTGCTCCTCGCCGACGTCAGGAAGCGCTTCATCGACTTCCGGCTCACGAACGACCCTGGCGACAGCTGTCCGAAGAGCGGCCACCCGCTGAAGCTCCGGATGGGGAAGGCGGGCCTCTTCATCGCCTGCGCCGGCTACCCGGAGTGCGAGTTCACCGTCGACATCCCCGAGCCCGAGGAGGACGAGATCGACGTCTCGGAGCTCGAGGGGCAGACCTGCGAGGAGTGCGGGAGCCCGATGAAGCTCCGCACCGGCCGCGACGGCTCGGCGTTCCTCGGCTGCACCGCCTACCCGGCGTGCCGTTCGACGATGGCCGTCAAGGTGGCGGGCGGGAAGGCCGAGGCGCGCCCCGACGTGCCGACCGGCGCCCCGTGCCCCAATTGCGCGAGCCCTCTGGTGACGCGGCACGGCCGCTTCGGCGACTACGTCGCCTGCTCGAACTATCCGGCGTGCCGCTACCGGCCCCCGAAGGCCGTCACCACCACCGGGGTGAGCTGCCCGCAGTGCAAGACCGGCGAGGTGCTGGTGCGGAAGGGCCGCTTCGGCCCCTTCTACGGCTGCTCGAACTATCCGGCGTGCGAGAAGAACCTGAAGGCCCGGCCCGTCCCGAAGGCGTGCCCCTCGTGCGGGGCGCCGTACCTCCTGGTGCGCGACCGCAAGGCCGGCCCGTTCTACGTCTGCGACGACGAGGCGTGCGAGTTCGACGCCCCGGCCGGCGACCTCTCGCTGTACGAGCCGCGCACCCGCGTGCCGGAGGAGGCGCTGGCCGCCGCCCTCGCCGCGGCCTCGGCCCCGCAGAAGAAGGCCGCGAAGAAGACGAGAAGCGCGTCGAAGAGCAAGGCCGCGGCCTCGGCCTAGGATCAGACCTCCAGCCACCCCTCCATCATCTTCACGCCCCCACCGGCCACGCGGACGCCCGTCGGCGCGCCGGAGGCGTCCAGGATCGCCTCGACCTCCAGCTCCGAGTCCCGTCCCATCTCGCACCCCTGGTCGATGTAGAAGCGCGTCGATCCCGCGGGGAGCGCGCGGTGGAGCGCCAGGTAGACGCCGAGCGGCCCCGCCGCCGAGCCGGTGGCCGGGTCCTCCGGAATGCCGGCGCCGGGGCAGAACGCCCGGGCCCGGATCCGCCCCTCGGCGAACGCGAAGAGGTAGATCCCGAGGACGTCCAGCTCCCGCTCGACGAGAGCCAGGACGCGCGGGTCGGCGTCGGCGCGCGACACGAGGTCGACGGACGGGAGCGGCAGCATCAGGAAGCGGTTGCCGGTCGAGACGGGCTGGACCGGAAGCGGCCCGCCCAGGAGCGCCTCGTACGGGACGTCGATCCCGGAGGCGATCTTCCCGAGGAGCTCGCGGCTCGTCACCGGGTCGCCCCAGGCGGGTGCCCCCTGCTCCATCCGGATCCGCCTGACCCTGCCTTCCGAGCGGATCAGGTCGAGTTTCAGCGGCCCGAAGCCGACCTCTATGGTGATCGACTCCTCGCCCCCCACACCCACCTTGCCGAGCCAGGCCATGGCCAGGGCCGTGCCGACCGTCGGGTGTCCGGCGTACGGGATCTCCTTCAGCGGTACGAACGTCCGCTGCCGGTACGCGTGCCGCGGGTCGTCGGGCGGCAGGACGAACGTCGACTCGGAGTAGTTGATCTCGCGGGCGATCGCCTGCATCTGCCCGCTCGTCAGGCCCCGTGCGTCCGGGACGACGAGGAGCGGATTCCCGCGGAACGGCGTGTCGGTGAAGACGTCGAGGGTGAGGAAGTCGACGCGCATACCGTCACGCTACCGCGGCGCCGGGTCCGGCGCGCGCCGGAGCCCATCCAAGACGGCCTACGGACGGACGGCACGCAGGCAGGTGCGGAACCGGCACCCGGGCTTCGCCGGGAACGCCCGGTCGACCGCGCCGAGCACCGGATACGGGCTCGCCGAGAAGAACAGCTCGTCGAGCGAGAAGCCGGCCGTCGCCACGAGCTCCACGACCCGGGCCGCCCGACGCACCGCGATGTGGTCCGGCTGCTGGAGACGCGGGAAGCGGGCCTTCAGCCGCTCCGCCCAGTGGTCGAGGTTGGGCGTGTAGAGCGCGAGCGCCCCGCCCGGGGCGAGGAGCCGGCGCGCCTCGGCGAAGGCGGGCGCGAGGACGCCGTCCTCGACGTGCTCCACGAAGTCGGCGAGGAGGACGACGTCGAAGGAGCCCGCCGGCAGGTCCCACAGCTGCCGGGCGTCGGCCAGCTCGAACCGCACGTTCGAGATCCCGCGCGCCATCGCCTCCTCGCGGGCCGCCTCGATCGCCGCCTGGGCGGCGTCGATCCCGACCACCGACTTCACCCGCGGGGCGAAGAAGAACGCCGTGTCGCCACGGGCGCAGCCCATCTCGAGGAGCCGCGTTGCCGACGTCGGCCGCACCAGACGGATCAGCGCCGCGTCCCGCTCCTCGTATTTCCGCCGGTTCCGCAGGAACCAGTGAGGCCGGTACATGCGGGCGTAATACTCCGGCCCGTAGACCGCGGCGTTCGGGGCGAAGTCGTCGGGAGAGCCCATCGCGGCGGATCGTCGCACGCTCAACCGTGCCGGGCGCGCCAGAAGAGCCAGGCGCCGAGCCCGACGGCGAGCCCGCAGACGAGGGTCGCCCCGAAGAGCCCACGGTCGCGCGCGTCCCGGCCCAGGGCGAGCCCCAGCGCGCTCGCGAGCGCGATCCCCGCGCCGGCCACGCCCAGGGTCGCGATCCCGCGCTCGGGGCGGAACACCGCGAAGACGGCCGCCAAGCAGCTGGCCAGGGAGAAGAGGAGGAGCGCCGTCGAGGCAGGCAGGATCCTGCGGCGCGCGCCGACACCGCTGCCGGCGGCGATCGCGAAGGAGAGGGCGCACGCGGTGAAGCCGGCGATCATGGCGAGGGTGAGCGCGACGGCCATCGGCGCGGGAGTGTGCGCCCTCGGCGCCGACCCGGGAAGCCCGACCGGGCCCGCGCCGCGCCTCGGCCGGCGGTTATAGTCGCCGCGTCGTGGCCGCGGACATCGACGAGGCGGGCCGCCCGTGACGCACAGCCGGCTGGCGGAGCGGATGTTCCTGCTGGTGGACGTCGTCGTGCTCCTTCTCTCGATGCTGGCCGCCTACGGGCTGCGCGAGAACCTGCTCGCCTACACCCCGGGGCTCAGGCCCGCCGCTCCCACCTGGGACTACGTCCGCCTCCTCCTGATCTTCGTCCCGACCTGGGCGTGGTGCGCGAGCCGCCCGGGGCTCTACCGGGTCGAAACCCTGAACCGGCCGTTCTTCGACTCGATCCGGGCGCTCATCGTGACCCAGACCTGGGGGATCGCCGCCCTCGCCGTCGCGCTCGTAATCGTGCAGGTCGAGCTGAACCGCTCGTTCCTGGCCCTCTTCGTCGTCATCTCGACCGTGCTCCTCCTCGTCGCGATCCTCTTCGAGCGCCTCTGGCTCCGCGCCAGCCGGGGCCGGAACCTCGCCCTGGTCGTGGGACCGCGGGACCCCGAGGTCGAGGGGGAGTTCGAGCGCCTCCGCGCCACGCTGGTCGAATGGCTCGAGACCGTGGACCCGGAAGTCCTCAGGCGGCGCCTCCACCAGGGCGGCGCCGACGAGGTCGTCGTCTCCGCGGCGATCCCGCGTTCCCACCTCCCCGACCTGCTCCGCGTCTGCGAGGACGTCGGCATTCCCGCGCGCGTGCGCATGGACCGCGTGGAGCCCGACCTGCCCCGCCCCCGGGCCGAGCTGGTCGGGCCGACCCTCTACCTCCTCTACCAGAAGTCCCAGCCCGACCGGCCGGCGCTCCTGATCAAGGCGATCCTCGACCGGCTGCTCGCGGGAGCCGGGCTCGTCGCGCTGGCCCCTCTGATGGCGGCGACCGCCGTCCTCGTGCGGCTCACGTCTCCCGGTCCCGCCCTCTTCGTCCAGCAGCGCGGCGGACTGAACGGCCGCCCGTTCCCGATGCTGAAGTTCCGGACGATGAGGGAGGGCGCCGAGGCGGATCGGGATCGGCTCCTGGGAGCCAACGAGATGGACGGCCCGGTCTTCAAGATCACGAACGACCCGCGGGTCACCCCGATCGGACGCCTGCTGCGCCGGACGAGCCTCGACGAGCTGCCGCAGCTGATCAACGTCCTGCTGGGACAGATGAGCCTCGTCGGGCCGCGGCCGCTCCCCCTGGTGGAGACCCGGGAGCTCGCCGGCTCCCATCGGCGCCGCCTCAGCATGCGGCCCGGGATCACCTGCCTCTGGCAGGTGAGCGGACGGAACGACCTGACGTTCCGGGAGTGGATGGCGCTCGACCTCCAGTACGTCGACAACTGGAGCCTCTCCCTCGATCTCGCCATCCTCCTCCGCACCATCCCGGCGCTTCTCTCCGGGCGCGGCGCGCGGTAGGACCTAGACTCGGCTCGGAGGCCCCTTGCGTTACCTGGTGACCGGAAGCAGCGGACTCATCGGCTCGGAGGCGGTCCGGCACTTCGCCGGCCTGGGGCATCGCGTCTACGGGATCGACAACAACCTCCGCGGCTTCTTCTTCGGCCCGGACGGCGACACGACCTGGGTCCTCGAGCGGCTGAAGGCCGAGGTCCCGGGCTTCGTCCACCGGCACGAGGACATCCGCGACCGCCAGGTGGTCCTGGCCACGGTCGAGGAGATCCGGCCCGACGTGATCGTCCACTGCGCCGCCCAGCCGTCGCACGACCTCGCGGCTCGCCTGCCGTTCGAGGACTTCGACACCAACGCGGTCGGCACGCTGAACCTGCTGGAGGCGACCCGCCGCTTCGTCCCCGACTCCGTCTTCGTCTTCATGAGCACGAACAAGGTCTACGGGGACGCCCCGAACCGGATCGCGCTCCAGGAGCTCCCCACCCGCTGGGACTATGCCGACCCGGCCTACGCGGCCGGGATCCCCGAGAGCTTCCCGATCGACCAGTCGCTCCACAGCCTCTTCGGGGCGAGCAAGGTCGCCGCGGACGTCCTGTGCCAGGAGTACGGCCGGTACTTCGGGATGAAGACCGGCGTCTTCCGGGGCGGCTGTCTCACCGGCGTCAACCACTCCGGAGCCGAGCTGCACGGCTTCCTCGCCTACTTCTTCAAGGCCGCCGCCGCGAAGAGGCCCTACACGATCTACGGCTATTCGGGAAAGCAGGTCCGCGACCAGATCCACGGCCACGACGTCGTGCGCGCCTTCGAGGCGTTCATCGCCTCTCCGCGTCGCGGCGAGGTGTACAACCTCGGGGGTGGCAAGGCGAACAGCGTCTCCATCCTCGAGACGCTCGACCGGGTCCAGTCCCTCCTCGGCGTGACGCTCGACACGACCTACAGCGATCAGGCGCGCATCGGGGACCACGTCTGCTACTACTCCGACCTCGCGAAGCTGCGGTCGCACTTCCCCGGCTGGAGCGTCACGCGCTCGCTCGACGACATCTTCGAGGAGTTCGCGCGGTCCGCTCGCGCGCTCGCGAGGCCCTGAGGCCACGGACCGGCCGGACCGGGCCGATAGACTCCGGCCGGATCGGCGCATACGATGCCCACGCCATGAAGGTCCTCCTCGCCAACGCGCCGACGCGCGTCCCCGTGGCGGGGTCGGGCGGCCGCGAGCTGTTCTACGTGAAGGCCGGAAGCCGCTGGCCGTTCTCCATCGAGAAGAGGCCCACCGAGGGCTGCCGCTACGTCCCGTTCCCCTTCTCGCTCGCCTACCTCGCCGCGCTGCTGGAGGGCGAGTCGATCCCGGTCGACGTGCTCGATGCGGTGGCGCTGAACATGCCCGCGGACGAGTTCCTCGCCCGCTGCCGCCTGTCGGCTCCGACCCTGATCGTCATGGAGGCGACGACCCCGACGATCCAGGCGGACCTCTCTCTTGCGGCGACGCTGAAAGAGGCGACGGGGGCCCTGATCGCGTTGACGGGAGCCCACACGACCGTCTTCTCCAGGGACACTCTCCGGGCCATGCCGGCCGTCGACTGGATCCTGACCGGCGAGTACGAGCTGAACGCGCTCGCGGCGATCCGCGCCCTGGCCGCCGGCGAGCCGGGCCTCGGGGAGCGGCTCGCCTCGGTCCGCGGCCTCGTCC
>CAYLNK010000296.1:0-8558 GCA_964384675.1 uncultured Holophagales bacterium
GGCGGGAGTCGGCTCCAGCCCCGGCCCCCGCGCCGCGCAGCGAGCCGCCGAGCCGCTCGGCTGACCCGCCGAGCCGCTCGGCTGACCCGCCGGCGGCCCACACGGAGTCACGGCGCGGCTGAGCCGGCCAGACTTACAATCCGCGCGTGCTTTCGACGCCGGTGAGGAGGCTCGTACGCCTCCTCTTTGTTTTCTACTACCTCGAGGCCGGTGCGTTCCTGCTTCTTTCCCCGTGGAGCCGGTTCTGGTCGGAACGGGTCGCAGGACGGGCTCCACGCAGCCTCGAGGCGCCTCTGTCGTCGCCCTACGTCAGGGGGTTCGTGGCTGGTCTCGGCCTCCTCCACATCGCGTTCGCCCTCTCGGAGCTCGAAATGGTCAGGCGCGAGCTCTCCGGGCGAGGAGCGGGCACGACGGGGAGGAGCGGTCCCTCCGGGGCCTGAGTGGAAACCGCCGGTCCGCGCTAGACTCGCTCCTTCATGAGCAGCCTCGGCGGGGCGCTGGTCGGAAAGAAGATCCTCGTCGTCGACGACGAGCCGTACATCCTCAAGATCCTGTCCTTCAAGCTACGCCTCACGGGGATGATCTCGTTCGAGGCGACTAACGGCGAGGAGGCGATCCGGATCCTGCGCGAGGAGCATCCCGAGATCGTGCTGCTCGACGTTTCGCTCTCTCCGGGCCTGTCCGGCTTCGACATCTGCCGGGTCCTCAAGGAGAACCCCGCGACGGCCCACGTCCCGGTCGTCATGCTGACCGCCCGGAGCCTCCCCAGCGAGCGGGAGCTCGGCCTGCGGCTGGGCGCGAAGTCCTACGTGACGAAGCCGTTCTCGACCAAGGTCCTCATCGGCGAGATCCAGAAGGCCCTGGAAGCCTGAAAACGAACCAGGGAGGCCCAGCGAGGGCCTCCCCGGAAAACCCAACGTTCCGTGTGGGAGGGGTCGGGGAGGCCCAGCGAGGGCCTCCCCGGACCAACTACCCGCCTCCGACCTTGCGGGGCACGGACGGACGGCCCGCGCCGCCCTTCTTGGCCCCGCCACCCGAGGGCTTGCCCTTGACCGCGTCGGACTTCTTCTCCGCCTTCGGCTTGGCGGACTTCTTCTCGGCCTTGGCGGCCTTCTCCCCGGCCTCGCCCTCGGCCGCCGGCTTCTCGGAAGCCTCACCCTCGACCTTGGGCTCCGAGCCCTTGCCGGTCACGAGGCGCTTGGCCTTCTCGAGGAGCGACTCCTTCTTGACCTCCTTCGCCTTCGCGGCGACGACCTTCTCGGCCTGTCGCTGGGCGTAGTCGAAGTCGATGAACTCGAGGATCGCGACCTCGGCGCCGTCCCCCTGACGCTGGCCGAGCTTCATGATCCGCGTGTACCCGCCCGCGCGCTCCTTGAACCGGGGCGCGATGACGTCGAACAGGCGCTTCACGGCGTCCTGGTCGGGGAGGTTCTTCAGCGCCAGGCGGCGCGCGTGGAGACCGCCCCGCTTCGCGAGCGTGACCATCTTCTCGGCGAGCGGACGGAGATCCTTCGCCTTGGGGAGGGTGGTCTGGATCCGCTCGTGGGTGAAGAGCGAGGCGAGCTGGTTCCGGAACAGGGCCCGGCGGTGCGACGTGGTGCGCCCGAGCTTCCGGCCGGCACGGTTGTGCTGCATCGGCGGCTCCTCAGCGTCCCGCGCCCGTCGGGGCTTCGATCTTCATCCCGAAGGCCAGCCCCTTCTCGCGAAGGATTTCCTTGATCTCGTTCAGGCTCTTCCGTCCGAAGTTCTTGGTCTCGAGCATCTCCTTCTCCGTACGCTGAACCAGCTCGCGGAGCGTGCGGATGCCCGCGTTCTTCAGGCAGTTCGCGCTGCGGACCGAGAGCTCCAGCTCCTCGACGTTCGTGTCCAGGAGCGCGTCGAGCTCGCTCTGCGGCATCTCGGAGCCGGCGGCGGCGCCCCCCTCGTCCGTCTCCTGGTTGACGAAGATCGCGAGGTGGTCGCGGAGGAGGACGGCGGCCACACCCACCGCGTCGCGCGGGGTGATGGTGCCGTTCGTCCAGACCTCGAGGACGAGCTTGTCGTAGTCGGTCGCCTGGCCGACCCGGGCGGCCTCCACGTGGTAGTTCACACGGCGGACCGGCGAGTGAGCCGAGTCGATCGGAATGGTCCCGATCGGGGCCTCGGGGTCGAAGTTCCGGTCGGCCGGGACGTAGCCACGCCCCTTCCCGATCGTCGCCTCGAGCCGGAGGCGGCCGCCCTCGGCCAGAGTGGCCACCGGGGCGTCGGCGTTGAGGATCTCGATCTGAGCGTCGTCGTCGAACTGGTCGGCGGTGACGGCGCCCTTGGTCTTGGCGTCCAGGACGAGGGTACGGGGACCGTCGTCGTGGAGCCGGATGGCCAGGCTCTTGAGGTTCAGGATCAGGTCGGTGACGTCCTCGACGACGCCCGGGACCGCGGTGAACTCGTGCTCGACGCCCTCGATCTTCACCGCCGTGATCGCCGCCCCCTCGATGGAGGAGAGCAGCACGCGGCGGAGGGCGTTACCGATCGTCGTCCCCCACCCGCGCTCGAGGGGCTGGGCCGTGAACCGGCCGTAATTGCCCTTCTCTTCCTCGACCTCGAGGCGGTTCGGGCGCTGAAAGCCTTTCCACAACATCGTCATCTTCTCCGTTCCTCGGCCGTTACTTGCTGTAGAGCTCGACGATCAGCTTCTCGTTGACCGGCACGGCGACGTCCACGCGCTTCGGCAGCGACAGGACGGTGCCTTTGAACTCCGTGGCGTTGAGCTCGAGCCAGGCCGGGACGCCGCGTCCCTTGGCCGTCTCGACCGCGCCCGCGATGAGCGGGTTCGTGCGGCTCTTGTCCTTGATCGAGACGACCTGCCGGAGACCGACCAGGAAGCTCGGAACGTTCACCTTCCGCCCGTTCACCCGGACGTGCCCGTGGCGGACGAGCTGGCGGGCCTGTGCCCGGGAGGCGGCGAACCCGAGCCGGTGGACGACGTTGTCCAGACGGCGCTCCAGGAGCGACAGGAGGTTCTCGCCGGTGACGCCGCGCATCCGCTCGGCCGCCTCGAACGTCAGCCGGAACTGCCCCTCGAGGAGGCCGTAGTACCGCTTGACCTTCTGCTTCTCGCGAAGCTGGATGCCATAGCCCAGGATCTTCGAACGGCGCTTGCCGTGCTGACCCGGCGGGAAGTTGCGGCGCTCGATGGCGCACTTGTTGGTGAAGCAGCGATCGCCCTTGAGGTAGAGCTTCATCGCTTCACGCCGGCAGAGACGGCAAACGGACTGGCGGTAACGGGCCACGAGGGGGATGCCTCCGGTTCGGCTCCGTCGTTTCGTTTACGTCCTTCGTCCCGGCCCGGTGCCTGAGCCGGTTTACGGACGCCCGCGCCTTTTCGCATCCGGGACCGCACGCGGTCCCGCGTCGTGGCGGGCGGGAGATTCGGTCGTGGCCGGACCCGGACGGTCCGGCGCGGGGAGCCCTAAATGCTACACCCGCGGAGACCTCACGTCCAGCGCGCGCCGGGACGGCGCCCCCGCAGGACGCGAAGCGGCCGAGGGGAAGGCCTGGAAACCCGCACGACGGGGGTTTCCAGGATCCTCCGGATCAAACGCGACGGCGCTTTCTGGGACGGCAGCCGTTATGGGGAATCGGCGTGGTGTCCTTGATCGACCGGATGTCGATCCCGGCAGCGGCGAGCGCGCGGATCGCGCTCTCACGGCCGGCACCCGGCCCGCTCACCCGGACGTCCAGGCTGCGGACGCCGTGCTCCTGGGCGAGCTGGGCGGCGTTTCCGGCCGCCAGCTGGGCCGCGAACGGCGTCCCCTTGCGCGAGCCCTTGAAGCCGATGCGGCCGGCCGAGGACCACGCGACCACGTTCCCCGCGGGGTCCGTGATCGAGACGATGGTGTTGTTGAAGGACGCCTGCACGGTCGCCACCGCGTGCGGGACGTTCTTCTTCTCCTTCTTCGGGCCCTTCTTCTTGGCCCCCTTTGCTTCCGTGGTCGCCATGTGGACTTACCCTCAAAAACCCGCGATTCGTGTGTGGGGTGCGGGGGGCCCAAACGAGGGCCCCCCACGATCATTACAGCTACTTCTTCGTCGCCTTCTTCTTGCCAGCGACGGCGCCCTTACGGGGTCCCTTCCGCGTGCGGGCGTTCGTGTGCGTCCGCTGGCCGCGCACCGGCAGGTTCCGGCGGTGCCGGAGGCCGCGGTAGCAGCCGATCTCCATCAGCCGCTTGATGTTCTGGCCGATGTCCTTGCGGAGGTCACCCTCCACCTCGACGTCGTCCTGGATCACCCGGCGGATGCGGGACACCTCGTCCTCGGACAGGTCCTTGACGCGCGTGTTCACGTCGACCTTGGCCGAGCCCAGGATCTTGGCGGCGCTGGGCCGTCCGATCCCGAAGATGTACGTGAGCCCGATCTCGACTCGCTTGTTGGGGGGCAGGTCCACCCCGGCGATGCGTGCCATTCCTCTCTCCTCAGGCCTTCTACGTCAGCCCTGACGCTGCTTGTGCTTCTGGTTCTCGCAGATGACCCGCACCACACCGGCGCGGCGGATGACCTTGCACTTGGCACAGATCTTCTTGACGGAGGCTCTGACTTTCATCTGACTTCCCTCGATCCCTTCGACCCCTCTCCCCTCTCGGGGATCGGTTTACTTGTACCGGTAGATGATCCGCCCGCGGGTGAGGTCGTACGGACTCAGCTCCACGAGCACCTTGTCGCCCGGCAGGATGCGGATGAAGTGCTTCCGCATCTTCCCGGAGATGTGAGCCAGTACCTGGTGCTTGTTCTCCAGCTCGACCTTGAACATGGCGTTCGGCAGCGGCTCGATCACCGTGGCCGTCACCTCGATCGCGTCTTCCTTCGACATTCGACTGCGCGTCCTTCCGCCGTCAAGCCACCGCGCCCGAACGGAGCGCGGCGGTGACGGGGTATTCCGAGGGGTCGGGGATTCCGGGGATCACCTGGTCGAGCGAGAACCGGCCGAAGCCCAGGACCACCGGACCGGCCGCCGTCACGACGACGGTGTGCTCGAAATGCGCCGACGTCCGGCCGTCCTTGGTCCGGACGGTCCAGCCGTCCGAGCCGAGCTGCACGTCCGCGCGCCCCAGGTTGAACATCGGTTCGATCGCCAGAGTCATCCCCTCCCGGATCTTCTCCCGCTTCCCCGCGGGGCCGTAATTTGGGACCTGCGGCTCCTCGTGGAGCGACGTCCCGATCCCGTGGCCGACGAACTCGCGAACCACACCGTAGCGCTTCGGAGCCGCCAGTGCCTCGATCGCCGCGCCGATGTCGCCGATCTTGTTCCCGACCCGGGCCGCCTCGATCCCGGCGGCGAGGGCCCGGCGGGTCGTGTCGATCAAGGTCAGGACTTCCTCGGAAACCGCTCCGACCGCGACGGTCCGGGCGGCATCCGCGTAGTATCCCTCAACCACCGCCCCGAGGTCGAGCCCCACCACGTCGCCGGACCTCAGCTTCCTCTTCACCGAGGGGATCCCGTGGACGACCTCCTCGTTGATCGAGATGCAGAGCGTCTTCGGGTAGCCGCGATAGCCCGGGAAGGCCGCCCGCGCCCCGCGCGACTTGATGCCGGCAGCCGCGACCCGATCGATCTCCTCGGTGGTGACACCGGGCAGGCAGGCAGCGGCACATTCGGCGAGCGTCTCGTGTACGACGCGCGCCGCCCGCTCCATCTTGAGGACCTCCGCCTTGCCCTTGCAGGTGATCATCGCGTCGTCGACCCGTCCGGTCCGTGCCGGAGGCGATCGACCGCGGCACGGACGTCCGCCGCCACCACGTCGACCGGGCGATGGCCGTCGATCGTGACGAGCAGACCGTCCTTCTCGTACAACGCCGCGAGGGGGGCCGTCTTCTCCCGGTAGACACGCAGGCGTTCGCGGACGGTCTCCGGGGTGTCGTCCGCTCGTCCCTCGAGCTCGGCGCGCTTCACGAGCCGCTCGACGATCGCCTCGTCCGGCACGTCGATGAAGAGGACGGCGTCGAGGTCCCGTCCCAGCCCCCGCAGGAGCTCGCGGAGCGAGACGGCCTGGGCCACCGTGCGGGGATAGCCGTCGAACAGGGCACCCACGGCCGCGTCGGGCTCCGAGAGCCGCTCCTTCAGCATCGCCGTCACGAGGTCGTCCGGGACGAGCGCCCCGGACGCCATGATCGGCTTGGCGACGGCCCCCAGCTCCGTGCCCCGCTGGACGTGGCTGCGGAGGAGGTCGCCGGTCGAGATCTGCGGGATCCCGAGGTCCGCCGCCAGGCGCGACGCCTGGGTGCCCTTTCCCGACCCCGGCGGACCGAAGAAGACGACCGAGACGGACATCGTCAGCCGCGGCGACCGCGGATGCGGCCCTTCTTGAGGAAGCCGTCGTAGTTGCGCATCACGAGCTGGGACTCGACCTGCTGGACCGTGTCCATCGCCACGCCGACCACGATCAGCAGCGACGTGCCGCCGAAGTAGAACGTGATGCCGAGACCCTGGGTGACGAAGTTCGGCAGGAAGGCGTCGAGCCAGGGGCCGATTCCCGGGATCGACTGCACCTTGAAGCCGCCCATCAGGAACTCCGGGATGAGGGCGACCACCACCAGGTAGAGAGCACCGATCAGGGTGATCCGCGTCAGCACGTCGTCGATGTAGTCGGACGTCGCCTTGCCGGGCCGGATCCCGGGGATGAAGCCGCCGTACTTCCGCATGTTCTCGGCGGTATCCGTCGGGTTGAAGATGATCGAGATGTAGAAGTAGCAGAAGAAGATGATCCCGGCCGCATAGAAGAGGTTGTAGAGCGGCTGGCCCATCGCGAGCTGGCCCGCGATCGTCTTCATGAAGTCGCTCTTGAACGCGGACGCGATGTACTGCGGGAACTGGATGATCGAGACGGCGAAGATGATCGGGATCACCCCGCCGGTGTTGACGCGAAGGGGCAGGTACGTGTTCTGGCCGCCATAGACGCGCCGTCCGACCACCCGCTTGGCGTACTGCACCGGGATTCGCCGCTGCGCCCTCTCCACGAAGACGATCGCCGCCACCACCGCCACCATGAACACCAGCAGGAAGATCGCCGTGAACAGGTTCATCTGGCGGCGGCCGATCTGCTGGATCGACGTGATCACGGCCGAGGGAAATCCCGCCACGATGCCCGCGAAGATGATCAGAGAGATGCCGTTCCCGATGCCGCGCTCGGTGATCTGCTCCCCGAGCCACATCACGAAGGCGGTCCCGGTGGTCAGGGTCAGGATCGCCATGAGGACGAACGGGATCTTCCCGGCGTCGCTGTTCGGGTCCCGGATGGCCAGGAAGTGCTGGCTGGGTGTGGTGGTCGACCAGAGCCACAGCGCGATGCCGGCGCCCTGGACGATGGAGAGGACCACGGTCCCATAGCGGGTGTACTGCGTGATCTTGCGCCGGCCCATCTCCCCTTCCTTGGAGAGCTTCTCGAGGAAGGGCCACACCACCGTCAGGAGCTGCAGGATGATCGACGCCGTGATGTAGGGCGTGATGCCGAGCGCGAAGACCGAGAGCCGCCGCAGCGCCCCGCCCGAGAAGACGTCCAGGAAGCTCAGGATCCCGCCGGCGTTCGCCTTGAAGAACTCCTCGAGCGCCTGGGCATCGAGCCCCGGCGTCGGGATGTGCGATCCGATCCGGTAGATCGCGAGCAGCCCGAACGTGAAGAGCACCCTCTTCCGGAGGTCGGGGACCGCGAAGACGTTTCGGAACGACTCGAGGATGTTCACGCCGTGACGACCTCGCAGCGTCCGCCGGCGGCCTCGATCTTCTTCTTGGCGCCTTCCGTGAACTTGTGGGCGGTGACGACGAGGGCCTTCCTGATCTCCCCGGTGCCGAGGATCTTCAGACCGCCCTTGAGGCTCTTGACCGCTCCGGCCGCCTTGAGGCTGGCGCCGGTGACCGCGTCACCCGCGGCGAACACGCGCTCGAGCGTGGCGACGCTGACGGTTGCCCACTCCTTCTTGAAGATGTTCGTGAAGCCGCGCTTCGGGATCCGGCGGTGGAGCGGCATCTGGCCGCCCTCGTGCCCGCGCAGATGGCTGTAGCCGGAGCGGGAGTTCTGCCCCTTGTGCCCCTTACCGGAGGTCTTGCCCAGGCCGGAGCCGGGACCGCGGCCCACGCGCTTGCGCGCCTGGGTCGCTCCCTTGCGGGGTCCGAGGTTGTGGAGTCCGTGCGACATGGTGTCCTCTTCAGTGCGTCTGGTCAATGCGTCTGGGGTCTTGCCGGTCGGCCCCGCCCGGAGCGCGTTGCACCCCGGGCCGCTGCCGTGTCGAGCCCGCCTCGGCGGACCCGAAGTTCATGTCAGCTCGCCTCGCCGACGATCGTGACCAGGTGTCGAACCTTGTGAACCTGGCCGCGGAGGCTCGGCGTGTCGATCCGGACCACCTCCTGGTTCAGGCGCGTGAGGCCGAGCCCCCGGAGGGTGTCCTTCTGGTCGATCGGCGTGCAGATCCCGGAGCGGACCTGCCGGAGGCGGATCTTCTTCGGGGGGCCGGCCGGCTTCGGAGCGGGCTCGGCCTTGGGCGCCGGAGCGGGCTCGGCAGCGGCCACCTTCGCGGGCGCGGCCGCGGCG
>CAYLNK010000297.1:0-8551 GCA_964384675.1 uncultured Holophagales bacterium
GCCCGTCCGCCTCCGCGGCCGTGCTCCTGGCCATGGCGCTCGAGGCGCCGCGCGCCTGGCCGCGCTGAGCCGGGTCGTCACCTCCGCGTGTAGAGGGTGTCGAAGGACGTGAGGAACCAGGTGCGGCCCCCGTTCGTGGACGCTTCGAGAGCGAACTGGACGTGGTCGGGGTCGAGGGCCTTCCAGAAGTAGCGGCTGCTCGGGTTCTGGTACAGGACCATCCGCCCGCCCTCGAAGGCGCCGGCGACGACGAGGCGGTTGCCGCTGTTGTCGACGTACGTCTGGTACCACTTCCCCGTCTCCTCGTCGTAGAGGCTCACGCTCCGTCCGCGGCCGCCGCCCGACGTGAAGTCCTCGTCGATCACGCAGCCCTCCGGGTCGCGCGTGATCACGTTGGAGCCAGGGGCGAAGCCCCCCCCGGTGAACGTCCAGCTGCCGAGCCAGAAATCGAGCTGCCGGTGCTGGGGCGCGAGACACGGGGCCGCCGACGGGAGCCGCCGCACGCCGTAGGTGCCGACGACGCTCGTCTCACCGGAGACCGTCTCCGGGGCGGGACCGACGGCTGGGCTGGCGGCTGGCGTCCAGACGGTGCCGTCCAGCCGGTGCACGCCGAGCCGCCGGTCCGGGACGCCCGCCGGCGCGCGGGACGGATCGAAGTGGAGCGTCAGGCGCGCGGGAAACGCGAACGCGGTGCCCGCCGGCGCGAGGTCGACGAGGCTGCCGGCGTCCAGGTACGCGTCGAGCGGGGCGTTCGCCTGACGCGTCAAGGTGAGGGCGACCGGGGCGGCGAGCGCGCCCGCCGGCACGACGAGCGTGGCGCTGCCGTCCGGGAGAGAGAGCGTGCCGCCGGCCGCGCCGATGGTTCCCGGCGGCGCCGCGAGCGCCCTCGGGATCTCCATCGCCACGTAGGCGCCGTCGCCGGTGCGCTGGCCGGGGACGCCGCCGTCGTTGACGACGCCGTAGGCGAGCCAGGGGGCGGCGCCGTCGACGCGACGGGCGCGGACCCAGCCGTTGCGGATGCCGGCGTCGCCGAGGATGAGGTTGACCTGGGCGTGCTGGCCCGGGGCGAGGGTCTGCCGGATGGGGCTGCCCTTCTCGACGCCTGAGGCGTCGCCGTCGTAGGTGCGCAGCTCGAGGGTGACGGGGCCGGCGGCGTCGGGTCCGCTGTTGACCACGGCGACGTTGGTGCGGTTCGTCTCGTCGGCGCGCAGGCCGTAGAGAACGACCTCGTCGGCGGCCTCCTCGGCGGGCGAGACGGCGGGAGTGAAGAGGCCGAAGGAGCCGGCTCCACTCTTGAAGCCGGTGCGCGCGGCGGCGAAGACCTGGTCGAGCGGCGCGCCAGTCGGCGTCGGCGCTCCGGAGACGGAGATGCGGAGGCTGCCGACGTGGGTCTCGCCGGCGGGTCCGACCGGTACGCCGGCCCCGCGCAGGAACGAGAGCGCGTCGGGGAGGATCCGCTGCTCGCGGGGCGCGAGGGTGAGGGTCGTGGTGCCGTCGCCGCCGTCGGGTGCGGTGAGCGAGCGGACGTAGGAGAGCGTGAGCGTCACGGGAGACGAGGCGCGGTTGGCGAGGACCAGCTCGCTGGCGAGGTTGGCGGTCTCGGCGACGACGGGGACGGTGAGGCGGCTGCCGATGCGCCCGTCGGGCACGGAGGGCAGGAACGAGCCGTCGTTGGTGACGTTGTCGTTGACGACGCCGTAGGCGCTGAAGGAGCCGGAGCCGGCGACGCGCTCGATCTCGGCCCAGCCGTTCGTGAGACCGGCCTCGGAGAGGACGCGGCCGATCTGGATCCAGCCGAAGGGAGGAAGCGACTCGGCCTCGCGCAGGACGACGGACTTGCCGTCGCCGCTGCCCGAGCGGACGGTGACCTTGACGGTGACGGGGTCGGCGGACGTGGAGAGGAAGGCGAGATTGGAGCGATCGGAAGCGCTCTCGCGCAGGCCGTAGACGGTGAGGCGGGAGGTGGAGCCTTCGCGGAGGGCGCCGTAGGCGAGGCCGGCGCGTCCCTCCGGGGAGGCGACGGCGCTGCCGGTGCGTGCGGTGGCGGCCACCACGTCCTCGCTCTGTGCGCCGGAGAACGCGACCTCCAGCGTGCCGGCCTGGGGCTCGTCGTCGGGCAGGCCGAGCCCCTCGTGGCGGAGGTACGCGATCACGTCGGGGAGGACGAGCTGCTGTCCGGCGGTGAGCGACAGGGCCGCGGAGCCTCCGCCGGTCGCCCCGAGCGACGGGTGGTACCGGAGCTTGGCGGTGACGCCGGTGGCGCCGCGGTTGGTGAGGGCCAGCTCCGTCGTGTAGCGCGCGCTCCCCGACGTCACGTCCAGGACGATCGGGACCAGGCGGGTCGTATCGGCGCCGTGGAGCGGCGTCGCCAGGACGAGGGCCAGGGCCGCGGACGGCACGGCGAGGAGGGCGCGGGCGTTCACTGGACGGCCCCGATGCGCGCCCGGCTCCACTCGACGATCTTCGGGAAGAGCTGGGGATCGAAGGTGCCGGTCGTGACGTCGATGAGGTCGTGGTTCGTGTTCGGGAAGAGGAACGTCGTGAAGTCCTTGCCGAGCTCCGCCTTGATCTTGTCGACCCTGGGGATGTCGGCGAACGTCGGGTTGTTCCGGTCCATGCCGCCGTAGACGAAGAGCGCGGGCACGCCGAGCGCCCGCAGCGCCGCGTCCGGGTCGTAGCCGGTGGGGCCGGTGTAGCCGGCCAGCATCGCGGTCGCCTGGGAGATCGACAGCGACTGGTTGCGGGTCAGCGTCTCGTAGTAGACCTCGACGCCGACCGAGCTGCCGCCGCCGTTCACGCAGATGAGGAAGGCGACGTTCTCGGTCTTCAGGGCGACGAGCGGCGCCACCCAGCCCCCCTGGCTCGTTCCCCAGAGGAAGATCCTCCTCGGGTCGATGTCCCGATGCCGGGACAGGAAGCTGACGATGGCCACCACGTCGCTGGCCCGTTCGGGGATGAGCCGGGCGCTGTTCTCGACGTTGACGTTCTGGTAGGTCCCGGTCGACTGTCCCACGCCGCGCTTGTCGAAGGTGAAGAGCGCGATCCCCTGCGGGAGGAGGATGCCTCCTGCCGAACGATCGCTCTGGCGGTCGGCCGTGCCCGAGCCCGCGATGAACACCATGACCGGATACGGGCCCGGGGTGGAGGGGAGGTCGAGCGTTCCGGCGAGGGTGACGTCCCCGTTCTTCACGAGGAAGCTGCCCGCTCCCTGCGCGACGGGATCCGTGAGCTCCATGGGGACGTAGGCGCCGTCGCCGGTGCGCTGGCCGGGGACTCCGCCGTCGTTGACGACGCCGTAGGCGAGCCAGGGGGCGGTGCCGTCGACGCGGCGGGCGCGGACCCAGCCGTTGCGGATGCCGGCGTCGCCGAGGATGAGGTTGACCTGGGCGTGCTGGCCCGGGGCGAGGGTCTGCCGGATGGGGCTGCCCTTCTCGACGCCTGAGGCGTCGCCGTCGTAGGTGCGCAGCTCGAGGGTGACGGGGCCGGCGGCGTCGGGTCCGCTGTTGACCACGGCGACGTTGGTGCGGTTCGTCTCGTCGGCGCGCAGGCCGTAGAGAACGACCTCGTCGGCGGCCTCCTCGGCGGGCGAGACGGCGGGAGTGAAGAGGCCGAAGGAGCCGGCTCCGCTCTTGAAGCCGGTGCGCGCGGCGGCGAAGACCTGGTCGAGCGGCGCGCCGGAAACAGTGATGCGGAGGCTGCCGACGTGGGTCTCGCCGGCGGGTCCGACCGGTACGCCGGCCCCGCGCAGGAACGAGAGCGCGTCGGGGAGGATCCGCTGCTCGCGGGGCGCGAGGGTGAGGGTCGTGGTGCCGTCGCCGCCGTCGGGTGCGGTGAGCGAGCGGACGTAGGAGAGCGTGAGCGTCACGGGAGACGAGGCGCGGTTGGCGAGGACCAGCTCGCTGGCGAGGTTGGCGGTCTCGGCGACGACGGGGACGGTGAGGCGGCTGCCGATGCGCCCGTCGGGCACGGAGGGCAGGAACGAGCCGTCGTTGGTGACGTTGTCGTTGACGACGCCGTAGGCGCTGAAGGAGCCGGAGCCGGCGACGCGCTCGATCTCGGCCCAGCCGTTCGTGAGACCGGCCTCGGAGAGGACGCGGCCGATCTGGATCCAGCCGAAGGGAGGAAGCGACTCGGCCTCGCGCAGGACGACGGACTTGCCGTCGCCGCTGCCCGAGCGGACGGTGACCTTGACGGTGACGGGGTCGGCGGACGTGGAGAGGAAGGCGAGATTGGAGCGATCGGAAGCGCTCTCGCGCAGGCCGTAGACGGTGAGGCGGGAGGTGGAGCCTTCGCGGAGGGCGCCGTAGGCGAGGCCGGCGCGTCCCTCCGGGGAGGCGACGGCGCTGCCGGTGCGTGCGGTGGCGGCCACCACGTCCCCGCTCTGTGCGCCGGAGAAGGCGACCTCGAGCGTGCCGGCCTGGGGCTCGTCGACGGGGAGGGAGATGCCCTTCTCGCGGAGGAGAGCGATCACGTCGGGGAGGACGAGCTGCTGGCCGGCGGGCACGGGCAGTGTGGCGGTCCCGCCCACGGTCGCTCCGAGCGACGGGTGGTAGCGGAGCGTGGCGGTGACGGCGCTGGCGCCGCGGTTGGTGAGGGCCAGCTCCGTCGTGTAGCGCGCGCTCCCCGACGCCACGTCCAGGACGATCGGGACCAGGCGCGTGGTGTCGACCGCGAGGAGCGGCGAGCCGATGAGGAAGCCGGCGAGGACGACCGTGAGGTGCGAAGCGTTTCGACGGATCACATGAGCCTCCGGCGTCAAGGGTGGAATCCGGAGGCGCGACTCTCAACGGTTCCGGTCCCGGAGGCTCCCGTCCCCGTGCGGAAGGCTCACGCACCGGTTTCGGGCCCCCGCGCCCGCTTTCCGGGCCTCTCGTCCCCTCGCGTGTTGTCCGCGAGGGCGGCGGGCGTGAAGATCGCCCGGTGATGGAGCGGGACGCCGGACGGCTCACGCGAGCCGCACTGGTCCTCCTCGTGGCGACGGGGATCGGGCTCGTGAACGCCGTCGACCAGTACGCCTCGGGGCGCGCGGTCCCGGGGGGACCGGCCTTCGGCGTGTGGGGAGTCTTCTGGCCCCACCTCCTCGACACCTGGGTGTGGGCGGGGCTGTTCCCGGTCGCGGCGCTCCTCTGCCGGAGCTTCCCGCTCTCTTCGCCCCGACGTCGCGGGACGCTCGCCGTGCATGGGCTGGCGGCGGTGCTCGTGATCCTGGTCGCGTTCGTGGCGAACTTCGTCGTCGTGAGGGCCGTCGTCCTCGGAGGCGTTCACGCCGGGGACTTCACGGGACTCCCGTTCCGGAACACGCTCCTCTACGGCTGGCGCCACCACCTCATCAGCTACGGCCTCGTCCTCTCCGCGGCCGCCGGGCTCGAGGCGGGAAAGCGGGTGCGCGCCGAGGCCGCGCGGGACGCCGAGCTCCGCGCGCGGCTCGCCACGGCCCGGCTCGAGACGCTCCGGACCCAGCTCCATCCGCACTTCCTCTTCAACACGCTGAACGGCGTCCTGCCGCTCATCAGCGACGACCCGCAGGCCGCGGTCCGCACCGTCGGCGAGCTGTCGGCCCTCCTGCGGGAGAGTCTCTCGGACGGGACGCCGGTCTCCGACGTCACGGGCGAGCTCCGCTTCCTGGACCGGTACCTCGGCCTTCTGAAGCTCCGCTTCGGGGAGCGTCTCGACTACACGCTGAAGGTCACGCCCGAGGCCGCCCACGGGGTCGTTCCCCGGCTCCTCCTCCAGCCGCTCGTCGAGAACGCCGTCCAGCACGGCCTCGCGCGGAGGGAGGAGGGGGGGAGGGTCGACGTCGAGGCGCGCCGCTCGGGAGACTCGCTCGTCCTCGAGGTGCGGGACGACGGTCCGGAGCTGGCCTCGGTCCCGGACCGGGCGAGCGGCGTCGGCCTCTCCAACACCCGGGCGCGGCTCGCCGCGATCCACGGGGACCGCTGCGCCATGACCCTGGACCCGCGCGCGGGCGGGGGCGTCGTCGCCCGGATCGTGCTGCCGTTCGAGGCGATGTCGTGAAGACCGAGGCCCGGCTGGTCTTCCTGGGATGGGGGCTGTTCGGGCTCACCGGCGTGGTCCGCCTGGTCCTTCTGACCCGCGCGGCGGAGCGTCCGGTCGACGTCTATGGCCTCCTGGGCACGATGCTCGCGGCTCTGGTCTGGGCCGTGCTGACGCCGCTCGCCGCCTGGGTCGTGAGGACGTTTCCGCTGGAGCCGGGGCGCCGGGCACGCGGCGTCGCGGCTCTCGTGGTGGGCGGGCCTCTCCTGACCGTGGCTCACGAGCTGCTCTTCCAGCCTCTCGTCGTCATCCTCCTGAACCGGAGCGTCGAGCCGCTCGTGATCTGGACCAGCGCGAGCCGCAACCTCCAGGCGTACTTCGTGAGGGTCCTGATGGTCGCCTGGCCGTTTCTCGCGCTCCTCCACGCCATGGCGACGGCGCGCCGCCTGCAGGCCGCGGCGCTCGGGACCGCGCGGCTCGAGGCGGAGGTCGTCGAGGCCAAGCTCGCGGCGACGCGGGCGCAGGTGGACCCCGCGTTCCTGCTGGGCACTCTCGACGCGCTCGGACCGCTGATCCTGAGGGACGGCCGCTCGGCCGAGGAGGTGATCGTCCGGCTCGGCGACCTGCTGCGGCGGGCCTACGCGGGCGAGGACGCGGGCGGCCCGTCCCGGGAGGAGATCGTCCGCGAGATCGGCCGCCCTTCGAACGTCGGGCTCAGGCCTCCGGCGTCGAGCCTGCCAGGCTCCTGAAGCGGGCGAGCGCCGCGCGGTAGTTGGCCGAGAGGGTCAGGATCCGCCCGTCCCGCAGGACCACGCGGTACTCGCCGTTGAACCACGGCTCGAGCTCCTTGACCCGTTCGAGGTTCACGATGGTCGAGCGGTGGATCCTCAGGAACCGCTCCGGGTCGAGGGTCTCCTCGAGCGCCTTCATCGTGGTCCGGAACGGGTAGCTCTCGGCTCCGGCGTGGAGGACGACGCTGTTCTTGGCGGCCTCGGCGTAGTCCACGTCGCGCAGCTTCAGGAAGCGGCTCCGGTCGCCCGTCTTCACGAGGAGCCACTCCTGCCGGCGGCCCCCCGCGTGGAGGTGCGCCACGAGCTTCTCGGCCCGCTCGGCGCTTCCGGCCAGCTGCGCCTTCACCTTCTCGAGCGTGCGGGCGAAGCGGTCCCGGGAGAACGGCTTCATCAGGTAGTCGATCGCGTTCACCTCGAACGCACGGACCGCGTACCGGTCGAACGCGGTGATGAAGACGATGGCGGGGAGCGCGCGGCCGGCGAGCATCTCCAGGACGCCGAATCCGTCGAGCCCCGGCATCTGCACGTCGAGGAGCACGAGGTCCGGCTCGTGCTCCTCGATCGCGGTCACGGCGGCGAAGCCGTCCCCGGCCTCGCCGACGATCTCCACCTGCGCGTCGCCCTCGAGCTGGCGCCGCACCCAGGTGCGGGCCGGGGGCTCGTCGTCGACGATGAGGGCGCGCAGGGGCCGGGACGGCATGCCCGGTAGTTTGACCTAGAAGGCCGGCGACCCCGCCAGGGGTGCGGGGGGCGGCGCCGGAGCCCCCCGCAGCCGCTCGCTCGCTACTTCTGGATCGAGGCGACCACCACGACGATCAGCCCCTTGTCCTTCAGCGCGCTCGTCCCGACGACGACCTTCTCGCCGTCCTTGACGGTGAGATCGGTACGGATCTGGGCGCGCCCCTTGTACTCGCCGACCGCGATGCCGGAGGAGAACCCCTCCAGCCGGACCAGCGCCGGACCGGGCCCGGATGTGTCGACGGAGACCCGCCGGATCTTGTACTCGATCTGCATCGGCGTCCCCGCCGCCGAGCTCGTCGGCGCGTTGCCGACTCCGGAGCCCTCGACGTCCCGCGTCCCGTCCTTGACCCGTTGCTCGAACGTGGCCGCCGGCTCGAACCCCTTGTACGACAGCGTCGAGCGGAGGGCGGGGATCACCTCCTTCAGCTCTTCGGGGACCGGGCCGCTCTGCGGGAAGGGCGTCGCGACCAGGACGTAGAGGCGGAGCCGCACGTCGGGCTGTCGCGCCTCGGGCGTGTCGAGCCGCTTCAACGCCTCCTCGATGGCAGCGAGGTTCTCGGGGAAGTCCCGCACGGTGATCGTCCCGAGGTCGCGGTTGGCGCCGATCACGGCGCCCTTGAAGCCGCTCCCGAGGGCGCGCACGGAGTCGGAGAGCAGGTGGGGGTCGCGGTGCTTCACCTCGAACACCTTGCTCTTGAAGCCCTTCTCGGTGACGTAGGTCGGCTCGGGCGCCGGCGGAGCGGTCTGGGCCGCGAGGGGCGCAGAGGGAAGCGCGAGGAGCGCGAGGGTCAGCAGCGGGAGTGCGATGCGCATGGGTCCTCCTTCAGGACGGTGTGCCGGGAACGAACCAGATGATCCGGACGTGCGGGTGGGGGGTCGCGAGCTCGAGGCGGAGGTCGGGGGCGGTGGGGAGCCCGGACGCGACCGCCGGCTCGCGGTCGGGACCCACGGCGGTCGCCGTCCGGACGGTGCGGACGCGGCTCGGGGCTGATGCTTCGGGCGCGACGCGCTCGGCGACGAGGACC
>CAYLNK010000298.1:0-2775 GCA_964384675.1 uncultured Holophagales bacterium
GCCAGCCGGACGAGGCCGGCCGTGGCCGTGCCCGCCCACACGGCGTCCGGCGTGGCGAGCACCGCCGAGACCTTGAGGTCCGGCAGGCCGTCCGCCTTGCCGAGCACCTGGACCGCACCGCGAACCGCGCGCCGGCCGTCCGCGCGGGACTCCAGGGTCAGCCGGTTCAGGCCGCCGCCGTCGGTGGCGATCCAGATCGAGCCGTCCGGATCCTCGGCCAGCGCCTGGACGAGGTGGTGGGACAGCCCCTCGCGCGGCCCGATCGTCACGAACGGCGTGTCGCGGAGCCGGAGGAAGCCGCCGCCGTCGGTGCCGGCCCAGAGGCTGCCGTCCCGGTCCTCCAGGATCGACGTGATGTGGTCGTGGGAGAGCCCCTCTGCCGTCGAGAGGTTCTCGAGCCGTCCGTCCCGCAGGCGGTAGATCCCGCCGTCGAACGTGCCGAGGAAGAGGTTGCCGTCCCGGTCCTCGGCGATCGCCCGGACGCGTCCTCCGGTCAGCGCGTCGCGGGCGAGCACGGTCGCCAGGCGGTCCCCGTGAAGCCGCTGGAGGCCGCCGCCGGTGGTGCCGACGAAGAGCCGCCCGGAGCGGTCGAGGGCGAGGCCGAGGACGCCGGGTGCCGCGAGGCCTTCCTTCTCCGTCCAGCGGGTCAGGACGCCGTCCTTCACGCGTGCCAGGCCGCCGAAGGTGCCGATGAAGAGGGCTCCCGCCGCGTCCTCGACGAGCGTCACCACCCGCCCGCCCGGGAGGGCGTCCGCGCCCACCACGACGCTCAGCCGGCCGTCCTTCAGGCGCTGCACCCCGCCGCCGTCGGTGCCGACGAGCAGGGAGCCGTCACGCGATTCCCAGAGCGCCCAGACGCGATCGCTCCCGAGCCCCTGCTTCACCGTCCAGGCGGTGACCACGCCGTCCTTCCACCGGTTCAGCCCGCCGCCGTTCGTGCCGATCCAGAGCGAGCCGTCGCGCCCCTCGAGGAGCGCCCAGACCGAGCCGTGGGTCAGGGCCGGCGTCGTCCTCGTGTCGAACGTCGTGAACGCGATCCCGTCGAAGCGGACGAGGCCTTCCTGGGTGCCGAGCCACAGGTAGCCGTCCCGGGTGCGGACGATCTTCCGCACGGTGTTGTTGGGGAGGCCCTGCTCCTCCTGCCAGATGTCGAGCCCGTACTGGGTGAGGGCGCGCGCCGGGTCGAGCGCGAGCGCCGGCATCGCGACGAGCGCGAGCGCGCCCAGGAGACGGAGTCTCACTCCACGATTATCGACGGTCGCGGAAGGGGCGGGCCGGGACCGCAAGATTCGCCAAGCGGAGGCCCGGGGTCCGGGTCCAGATTGCCGCACATGAAGAAACCCGAGCTGCTTCCCGCCGTGCTCCTCGCGAGCGCGCTCCTCTCCGCCTCCGTCGTCCAGGCCGGGCCGCCACCCGCGCCAGACCCCGACCTCCTCGCGGCTCGGGAGTCGGTCTGGCGCGCCTGGTTCACCCACGACGAGGCGACGTTCCGCCGGATCGTGTCGAAGGACCTCGTCGCGCTGGGGGCCGGGCGGGGATCGTGGGAGGGGTTCGACGCGTCCCTCGAGGCGTCGGCCCGGTTCGTCGCGGAGGGCGGGAAGCTGATCCGGATCGCCTTTCCCCGCACGGAGATGCAGCGCTACGGGGACGTCGCGATCCTCTACTCGACGTACGAGGTCGAGCTCGAGAGCCAGGGGACGCGCTCCACGCTCGCCGGGCGGGCCACCGAGGTCTTCGTCCGGCGCTCGGGACGCTGGGAGCACCCGGGCTGGCACCTCGACCCGGGGAAGTGACCCGTCAGGAGAGAGCGGACGCCAGGCCCTCGTAGTCGAAACGGGCGACGCGCTCGCGCAGGCGAGCGGCCAGGGCGGCGTCGTAGGCGGCCGCTCTCTCGACCAGGGAGGCGAGCTCGTCGAGGTCGGCCTCGGCGGCCGCCTCGCGCATCGCGGCGACGAGCTCCGGGGGCAGCGGGACCGCCTCGGGAGACGGGCCGTGGGGGGGCGGCGGGGCGGGCTCCGTCGCTCCGGTCTCCTCCTCGTACCGGTACGTCAGGCCGAGGCGGGCTCCGATCCGGGCGAAGAGCTCCTCCGCCTGGAACGGCTTCCTCATGAAGTCGTCGGCTCCCGCCGCCAGGACCGCCTGCCGGTCCTCCTCGAACGCGCTCGCCGTCAGGGCCAGGATGGCGGTGTCGCCGCCGCACGGCCCGGCCTTGATGCGCCGCGCGGCCTCGTAGCCGTCCATCACCGGCATCACCATGTCGAGGAGGACGAGGTGCGGCCGCCAGGTCTCGACGGCCTCCACGGCCTGCGCCCCGTCCGCCGCCTCCTTCACCTCGAACCCGACGCTGGACAGGAGCTTCACCAGGAGGAGCCGGTTCGCCGCGCGGTCGTCCACCACGAGGACGCGTCTGCGCGGCGTGGGGCTGGCGAGAGCGACGACCCGCCGCCCGGCGCGGCTCGACTCGAGGGCGTCCGGGTCCCCCTCGCGGAACGGCACCTCGAATCGAAAGGTGGTCCCCCGGCCCGGCTCGCTGTCGACGGTCAGCTCGCCGCCCATGAGCCTCACGTGCTCGTGGCTGATGGCGAGGCCGAGCCCCGTGCCGCCGTGCGCCTCGCGTCCGCTGCGGGTCTGCTCGAACGGCTGGAACAGGTGCCCCAGCTCCTCGGACGCGATGCCGACGCCGGTGTCCTCGACGGTGACTTCGAGCCGGATCTCCGGGCCGGCGCGCCATTCCGCGGGGGCGCTCCGCCCCCCGCTCCCCCCGGAGCCCGAGGC
>CAYLNK010000298.1:2875-8536 GCA_964384675.1 uncultured Holophagales bacterium
CTCCGCCCCCCGCTCCCCCCGGAGCCCGAGGCGACGCCTCCTCCGTCGGCGCGCCGGGCCGAAAGGCGCATCGTGACGCGGCCCTCCTTCGTGAACTTCACGGCGTTTCCGAGGAGGTTGATCAGCACCTGCCGGAGCTTCCCCTCGTCGCCCAGGAGGTGCCGCGGCAGGTCGTCGGCCCGCTCGACGAGGAGGTCGACGCCCTTCCCCTCCGCGCGAGCGCGGAAGATCGCGGTGAGGTCGTCGACCATCGCCCGGAGGTCGAACGTCACCGTCCGCAGCTCGACGCGCCCGGCCTCGATCTTCGACATCTCCAGGATGTCGTTCAGGAGCGACAGCAGGTGCTCGCCGCTCCGGGCGATCACGCCGAGGCTCTCGCGCTGCGAGTCCGAGAGCCCGCCGTCGCGCAGCAGGAGCTGCGAGAAGCCGAGGATGGCGTTCATCGGCGTCCTGATCTCGTGCGACATGTTGGCGAGGAAGGCGCTCTTGGCGCGGCTGGCCGCTTCCGCCGCCTCCCGGGCGCGGCGCAGGTCCTCCTCGGCCTCGATCCGCTCGGTCACGTCGCGAACGACGCCCTCGATCGCCTCCGGGCGGCCCTCCGGGTCCCGCGCCAGGCGCACGTTCCCCTCGACGGTGAGGCGCGAGCCGTCCTTCCGCCGGAACTGCGCCCGGTAGTGCGCGAAACCCGTGGCGAAGAGGCTGGACTTGAGGGCCTCCCTCTCCGCGGGGTCGACCCAGACGTCGGTCGCGATGCTCCGTCCGAGCAGCTCGTCCGCGTGGGCGTAGCCGAGCATCCGGAGCGCCGCGGGGTTGACCAGCACGATCGCGCCGTCCAGCGTCGTCCGCAGGAAGCAGTCCTGCATGTTCTCGAAGACGTTGCGGAGCTTCTCCTGGCTCTCCCGCAGCTCGTCCTCGGTCTCCTTCCGCCGGGTCACGTCGCGTGTGACCGTGACGAACTCGCGGACGGTCCCGTCGTCGGCGCGGAGGACCTGGTTCGAGGTCTCGAACCAGCGCAGGACGCCGTCCCTTCGGCGGCGCCTGTGGACGAAGTAGCCGTGCGAGAGGCCGCCGAGCACGGCCTCGTGGACGCCGCGGGCCCGGGCGAGGTCGTCGGGGTGAAGCCCCTCGTACGCCGACCGTCCGACCAGCTCCTCCGGCTCGAAGCCGAGGAGCCGGCGGCACGCCGGCGAGGCGTAGAGGAACGTGCCATCCGGATCCAGCCGGGCGATCATGTCCGTCGAGCTCTCGGTCAGGTTGCGGAAGAGCGCCTCGCTCTGCCGCAGGGCCTCGAGCTCGGGGCCGTCGATCACGCCGGCGCTCGCAGCGTCACGACGAACAGGATCCCGGCCGCCTCGTCCTCCCGCGTGTTCTCCACCGTGACGGACCCGCCGAAGATCGAGACGATCCGCTCCGCCACGGGCGGACCGAGGCCGAGGTCGCCGCCGGGCGTGATGGGCTCGGCGATCGCCATGACGTCGAAGAAGCGGGGCAGGGCCTCGTGGGGGACGGACCGGCCCCGGCCGCGGATCTCGACGGTCACGTCCCCGTCCGGGTCGTGCCGCGTGGCGATCCCGACGACGCCTCCCCGCGACGTGAACTTGACCGCCGTCTCCAGGAGCGAGCGGAGCGCCTTCGTGAGGAGCTCCCGGTCGGCGAGGACCGTCCCCGAGCGTGGCGGGACCGGATCGAGGGTGACCGCGCGCGAGACCGAGAGTGACGTCGCGCCGTCCCGTGCGGCCGCGAGGACGTCCGACACCGTCACCGGGGCGGGCGCGAACGTACCCCCGAGGACGTCCACCTGCGCCAGCAGGATCGCGTCGTCCAGGATCGTGAGGAGGCGGGATCGCGAGCGCTCGAAGAGGGCGCGCAGCTCGGTGACCATCGGGTCCGAGCCGGCGCCGTCGAAGACCAGCTCCGCCGCGCCGAAGACGCCGGAGAGGGGGGTCCGCAGCTCGTGTGAGATGAGCAGCAGGAAATCGCTCTTGGCCTTGTCGAGGAGGCGAAGGCGCTCGTTGGCGGCCTCGAGGTCGCGGGTCCGCTCCCGGACCTGCTCCTCCAGCCGCTCGTTGTGGCGCTCGAGCTCGAGGCGCAGCTGGCGCAGCTTGAGGTGCGTCGCGACGCGGGCCTCGACCTCTTCGGCCTCGAAGGGCTTCGGGACGTAGTCGACACCTCCCGCGGCGAACGCGTGCACCTTGTCGAGCGTCTCGGAGAGCGCGCTGATGAAGAGGACCGGCACGTCGCGGAGCGCGGGCATCTCCTTCATCCGGCGGCACACCTCGAAGCCGTCCATCTCGGGCATCGTGATGTCGAGGAGGACGAGGTCCGGAGTGCTGGCGGCCGCCGCGGAGAGCGCCTGCGCGCCGCTCGTGACCGGGCGGACCTTGTAGCCCTTGGCCTTGAGGATCCCCGAGAGGAGCTGCAGGTTCGCCGGCGTGTCGTCGACGACCAGGATGCTCGGGGGTCGAACGGCGGCAGCGTCTTCGGGCATTTCCGTCGGCGCAAGACTAACCTGCCGGCGGGCCCCCAGAAATTCGAAAGCGAGAGCGCCGGGGAGGTCCTGGCCGGGCCGCCGCTGTCGTGGGCTGCCCGGCTGACCCGTCTTTTTCCGGGAATCTTTCGAGCGAAGCACGCCCTGCGGGTCGATCGGCGAGGGGCGATGGCCGGATCCCTGCTAAGTTCCAGGGTCGATGGGTCAACCGGTGCCGAAGCGGCGCGCTCGACTCGCGGTGGCGGGGCTCCTCCTCCTGGCGGCGGCTCGCGCCCCGGCGCAGGCGCCCCCCTCCGGCAACGTCTTCAACCCCAGCATCTCGGTGATCGGGAACGCGCTCGCCATCGCCGGGCACAACGAGGTGGACGCGGCGCCGAGCCTCGCGCTCCGCGAGTCGGAGGTGGGGCTCCAGGCGATCGTCGACCCGTACGCCAAGGCCGACTTCTTCGTCAGCTTCGGGAGCGAGGAGGGGGAGGTCGCGGTCGAGGAGGGTTTCATCACCTTCCTCAACCTGCCGGGGGACCTCCTCGTGAAGGTGGGGAAGCTGAAGGGGGCGTTCGGCAAGGTGAACACGGAGCACCTGCACGCGCGCGCCTTCGCGGACGTGCCGCTCGCCATGACGAACCTCCTCGGCGGGGAGGAGGGGTTCGCGGACGCGGGGCTCGCGGTGTCGCGCCTGATTCCGGCGCCGAAGGGGATCTTCCTCGAGGCGACCGCCCAGCTCTTCCGCGGCACCTCGGCGAACCTCTTCGAGGCGTACACGCGGAACGACGTCCAGCCGCTCGTCCACCTGAAGGGCTACGGAGACCTCTCCGAGTCGACGAACCTGGAGGTGGGCGGCTCGTGGACGCGCGGGAGCAACCTGGAAGGGCCCGGCTTTCACACCAGCCTCGCGGGCGCCGACGCCACGTTCCGCTGGAAACCGCTCCGCCAGGGCCTCTACCGCTCGCTCCTGGTCCGGGCCGAGTGGTTCCATTCCGAGCGGGAGACCCCTTCCGGCCTGGTACGCGCGGACGGCCTCTACGGCTTCGCCCAGTACCAGCTCGGCCGCCGCTGGTACGCCGGGCTCCGTTACGACGAGGCGGATCACGCGGACGACGCGTCCCTGCGGGACCGCGGGGGCTCGCTCGCCGTCACGTTCTGGCCCTCGGAGTTCTCGCAGGTGCGAGCCCAGGCCCGCCGGACCCGTTACGACCGAGGGGCCGAGGGGCCGTCCACCGCCACGGAGCTCCTCCTCCAGCTCCAGTTCTCGATCGGCGCCCACGGCGCCCACCCCTTCTGACATGAAGAACCAGACGCTCCTCTCCTTCCTCACCGCCTCGCTCCTCTTCGCCGCTCCCGCCCACGCCCGCAAGCTGAAGATCGTCACCTCGCTCGCCGATCTCGCCTCGCTCGCCGAGGCCGTCGGAGGGGACCGCGTCGAGACGACCTCGCTCGCCAAGGGGTACCAGGACCCGCACTTCGTCGAGCCGAAGCCGTCGTTCATCCTGAAGCTGCACGAGGCCGACGTCCTGATCGTGGCCGGGCTCGAGCTGGAGCTCGGGTACCTGCCCCCGCTCCTCGACCAGGCGCGCAACGACGCCATCCGGCCGACGGGCAGGGGATACCTCGACGCGTCGACCGGCTGCGACATCCTGGAGAAGCCGACCACCCAGGTGACTCGCGCGATGGGCGACGTCCATCCGTACGGCAACCCTCACTACTGGCTCGACCCGGGGAACGGCCGCGTCATCGCGCGGGCCATCGCGGCGAGGCTCACGGCGCTCGACCCGGAGGGGAAGGCCGCCTACGAGAAGGGGCTGGCGGCGTTCGAGGCCCGCCTCACCGAGGCCGAGGCGCGCTGGGCGAAGACGGTGGCGTCGCTCGCGGGGACGAAAGTCGTCACGTACCACAACTCGTGGCCGAACTTCGCCCGCTACTTCAAGCTCGAGGTGGTCGGTTTCCTCGAGCCGAAGCCCGGGATCCCGCCCTCGCCGCAGCACAAGCTCGAGATCATCAACCTGATGCTGGAGAAGAAGGTCCCCCTCATCCTGATGGAGGTGTACTTCGACCGGAAGGACCCCGACTTCGTGGCGAGCAAGACCGGCGCGAAGGTGGTGGTCCTGAGCCCGTCGGTGGGGGGCGAGCCGTCGGCGAAGGACTACGTCTCGCTCTTCGACGGGAACCTCGCCGCTCTCGCCAAGGCGCTCGGCAAGTAGCGTGTCGGTTCTCCAGATCCTCCTCCCGGCCTTCGTGGCGGCGGTCATCCTCACGGGGATCCACGCTTACCTCGGGGTCCACGTGGTGGAGCGGGGGGTGATCTTCGTCGACCTGTCGCTCGCGCAGATCGCGGCGTTCGGGGGAACCGTCGGATACCTGGCCGGGTACGACCTGCACTCTCCCGCCGCGTACGCCTTCTCGCTCGGCTTCACGATACTGGGGGCCGCGATCTTCGCGTTCACGCGGGTGCACCGGAAGACCCGCATCCCCCAGGAGGCGATCATCGGCATCGCGTACGCGGTGGCGGCCGCCTCCGCGGTCCTGGTGATGTCCAAGGCGACGCGCGAGACCGAGCACCTCAAGGAGATGCTCGTCGGGAACATCCTCTCGGTGTCGTGGCCGGAGCTGGCGCGGACGGCCCTCCTCTACGCGGCGGTCGGGCTCTTCCACTTCCTTTTCCGCGAGCGGTTCCTGCTCATCTCGCGGGACGAGCCGGAGGCCGAGCGGCGCGGGCTGAACGTGCGGGGCTGGGACTTCCTCTTCTACGTCTCGTTCGGGTTCGTGGTGACGAGCTCGGTGTCGATCGCGGGGGTGCTCCTCGTCTTCTCGTTCCTGATCGTGCCGTCGGTGGCCTCGATGCTCTTCTCCGAGCGGCTCGGCGTACGCCTCGCGATCGGCTGGACGATGGGCGTCGTGGTCTCGGCCGTCGGCGTCGTCGTCTCGTTCTACGGCGACACGCCGACCGGCGCCACGATCGTCGTGACGTTCGGCGTGGCCCTCCTCCTGATGGCGGCGGCGCGGAAGCTGTTCTGGAAGGCGGGCGCCCCGGCCTGACACACTCCGCTCCCGGATGAACGTCTCCTGCCCGGGCTGCGCGGGCCCGGTCCGGTTGCCGCGCCGGGGTCCGCCTCTCGCCGAGTGCCGCCACTGCCGCGGGCTGGTGGTGCGCGTCGGCGACGCGACGGCGCGGGCCG
>CAYLNK010000299.1:0-8499 GCA_964384675.1 uncultured Holophagales bacterium
CGGGCGCCTCGCGCAGCCCGGGCCCGGAAGGAGCAGGGCGATCGCCAGCGCGGCGCGTCTCGACGGGCGGGTCATGACAACCGGTATACGTGCTCCGGCCGGCAGGGTTACCGGAATGGAAAAGGGCCCCGGCGAGGCGCCGGGGCCCGTGCGATCCGACGGAGAAGGTCTAGAAGCGGAGCCCGAACGAGACCCGGAACGTGCGGGGCAGCTGGTAGGAGCCGCTGTTGCGCGCCTGGCCGAACGTGGGCCCGTAGTTCCAGTTCGCGCCCGTGCCGCGCGCGCCCTGGGTGGGGTTCGCGGTGAACGGGTTGAAGCTGGAGTAGTCGTTCCGCCGCGTGGCCGACGTCTCGACCGTGGTGTTGACGCCGAAGAGGCCGTCGGTGCGGTTGAACGCGATGATCCCCTGGTTGTTGAAGAGGTTCGCGACCTGCGGCTGGATGAAGACCTCGAGCGGCCCGAACGACTTGCCCCAGTTCAGGGCCAGGTCGGTCCGGTTGATGGTCGGGGTGTGGAACTCGTCGCGAGCCGTGAAGTAGTAGGCGCTGCTCAGCGGAGCCTGCAGGTAGCCGGGGTTCGTCACGTACGACGAGACCAGCACCGTCCCGACGGCGCCGTACGGCGAGCCGCTGTCCATCTGGTGATAGGCCGAGACCGACACCGAGCCGAGGAGCTTGGGGAGCGGGACGTCGTAGGTGGCGTACGCGCGCACCTTGTGGCGCTGGTCGGCGGCGAGGCTGCCGCGCGGGGAGTTCCAGCGCTCCTGGACGTATTCCGGATAGGAGAGGAGGCTCGCGGGCACCGGACCGCTGTTGGGGGTCTCGCCGTCCACGTTCCCGATCAGGTGAGACCACGTCCAGTTGCCGCCGACGCTCAGGTGCTCGACGGGGCGCCACGAGAACTGGAGCTGCATCCCCGTGTAGTCACGGGAGAAGCGGCTGGAGTTCTCGATGAGGGTCAGGTCGTACTCGTTCCCCAGCGAATCGAAGACCGTGCCGGTGGTGCGGTCGGTGCGCTGGCTGTAGAAGTCGCGGTACTCGCGGCGGACGAAGTCCGCGCGGTAGGAGAAGCGCGGGCCGAGCGCGCCCGCGAGGGAGAGCTGGTACTCGTTGGTGTTCGGGGAGGTGAGACCGCCCCGGATCTGCGTGTTCACGCCCGGCACGCCGAAGTAGGCGACGGGGAGCTGGCACGCCGCGATGTTCGGGCAGCCCTTGGAGAAGATGTAGTCGAAGAACGTGCGCAGCGCCTGGTCCTGCGTCTGGAGCGGCTTCGTCGGGTCCGTGTTGACCTCGGGACCGGTGTAGTACCAGTAGAAGCCGGCGGGCTGGCCGGCGTCCGAGCCGGCATTCGCCAGGTTCTCCTGGATCGCGGCCACGTACTTGGCGTAGCTCGCGGTCACGCGCATCTTGCCGGTGCCGGTCGTGTCCCAGGTCGCGGCGAAGCGCGGGGAGATGTTCGTGTCGTTGGCCGAGACGACCCCGCGGCTGTCCACCGAGTGGTTCTGGTCCCAGCGGGCGCCGAGGTTGAACGAGAGGGTGTCGGTGAGGCGCCACGAGTCGTTCAGGAAGGCCGAGTCGGTCCTGAGGTCCGAGCCCTGGGAGAGGAGGCCGATCGGGGTGTAGCCGAAGTAGGTGGAGTCATCGAACACCGGGAAGATGTCGGTGCCCCGGATGATGGCGCTCGAGCCGAAGACCCGGTAGTCGCTCCCCGACTGGTAGTTGTTCGACCGGACCTGCCCCGAGAAGCGGTCGTAGCCGGCGACGATGGTGTGCGAGCCGAGCTTCGGCGTCGACAGGAAGTACGTCCCCTTGAGGAGGATGTCCCGGTTGTCCCGGTCCTCGGGGTCGCAGACGCCGCAGAACGTCGGGGCGTGGTACCGGGCGTTCCCGCGCGACTGGTCGCGCAGAAGCGTCCCGGCGATCAGGTCGCGGGACTGGGCGCCGTAGTTCTCGAACGCGAACTTCCGCCGCGAGTACGAAGCCTCGAGGAAGAAGCTCGAGCTGAGCGTCCCGTTGTAGTTCAGCGCGAACAGCTCCTGCGGGAACTTCGGCGTGAAGAGGCTGGCGGTGTCCAGGATCGAGCCGAAGCGGAAGTTCTCGGTCTCCTGGTCGATCTTGGTGTAGTTCGCGGTGAGGGAGTGGTTCTGGAACGGGGTGAGCGTCAGCTTCCCCTCGTACCGCTTCTCGTCGTCCACCTCGGCGTACGAGATGTTGGTGACCGTGGTGGTCTTCGTCGCCTTGGTGGTCTCGAGGCGTCCCGCGCCGAAGAACCAGATCCGGTCCTTCCAGATCGGCCCGCCGACGGTGGCCTCGTAGCGCGGGTTGACCTTGTCCTGGAGCGTCTCGTTGACCGGCGTGGTGCCCGCCCAGGAGTCGTTCGCGAGGTTCACGCGGAACGATCCGTGGTACTCGTTGCCGCCCGACTTGGTGAGGGCGTTGACGACGCCTCCCTGGAACCGGCCGTACTCGGCGGAGATGGCGCCCGTCGAGATGGTCGCCTCCTGGATGGCGTCCTCGATGTAGAGGTCGAGCGGCGTGCCCCGGATGTTGTCCTGCACGACGACCCCGTTCACCGTGAAGAGGTTGTCGAACGACGCGGCGCCCGAGATGACGAACGCCCCGTTGGGGCCGGTCGCGGCCACGCCGGGAGCGAGGTTCACGTACGACGCGAAGGTGCGCTGCGTCGGCAGCTTCTCGATGAGGGTGGCCGTGTACGTCGACGACGAGGTCGCCTCCTGCGAGATCGCCTCCGCCGCGGTCGCGACCACCTCGGCCGCCGTCGCGACGCCCTTCAGAGCGAGCGTCACGTCGACCTGGACAGATTGCGAGGCGCCGAGCCGGATCGTCTTCGTCTGGCTCTCGAAGCCGGAGATCTCGAACGCCACGGCGTACTCGCCGGGAGGGAGGTTCGGGAAGACGTAGGCGCCGTTGGCGCTCGTGACGGCGCTGCGCGACCCTTGCAGGTTGGCGGAGCGGGCCGTGACGGTCACGCCCGGCAGCCCCTGGCCTTCGTTGATCACCCGGCCGGAGACGTTGCCGGTCGGGAGCCCCTGGCCGATTAGCGGCAACGCCGTCAGCAACGAGAGGGCGAGGGCGAGGGGTCCGGTTCGGGATCTGATGAAGCGCATGAATCTCCTCCCTGTGTTTGAGCCCCGCGTGGGGGTCGATGCGCCCTCCAGAGCAACCCGGGTGCCGGGCCGCGCGCGCGGCCGTCCCGCGATCAAGGGTTTCATCCCTCGTTCGGGGGTCTCTCGTCACCGCCGGGACGGACCGCCGCAACGTGATCTCTGGGATCTTGGATCGCTCCGGAATCCCGGAGTCCCTTCGTCAACCCGCCCGCGCCACCCGCCGGACCGCGAAGGGAGATACACGCGGAGGATCGGCGGGACGGTGACACCGGCGACATACCGGCGAGCGAGCGGCGGCCTTCGGACGAGGGACAGGTTCACCGCCCGGTGGTGATCGCGATCGCGGTGGCCGCGGCCGTGTGCCCCGGCGCCACGCCGGGCCGGTCAGCCTTCCCCGCTCAGCGCATCCCTGGAATGCCGGCCTTCCGGCGCGCGGCTCTGAGGGCCGCATCACGAGTGGCCAGCGGCAAGCCCTTGCGCGCGGCGAGGTCGAGGTACGCCGCGTCGTACGCCGAGAGCCCGTGCTCCCTCGCTCGGGACAGGACGCCGGTCGTGGCGCCATGGAAGGAAACCTCCTCGACCACGATGGGCAGGGCTCCGAGAAGATCCAGGAACCCCCCGGCCTCGGCGCGGCTGAGGCGCCGCCGCCTCTCGGCCACGAGCAGCACGTTCGCGATCTCCAGCGGCCAGATCGCGGGCACGAGCGCCTCGCCGTCGGCGAGCGCTTCCAGGGCCGCCTCGGATTCGGCGTCAGCCTGATCCTGGAAGCACCAGGCGACGGTCACCGAGCAATCGAGGATGAAACGCCTCAGCGACGTCCCTCCTCGATCATCGCCTTGACCGATAGCCGGCCGAGGCGACGGCCCGCCCTGAAGGCGCGGAGCGCGGAGATCGTCTCGGAAGCGCTCGAGCGCGGAGCCCCGGGCACGGGAACGAGCACGGCCACGGCAGCACCGTGCCGGGTGATCTGGATGCTCTCTCCCCTGGCAACCTCCGCGAGGAGGCGCGACAGGTGAGTCTTCGCCTCGTACGCTCCGACGGACTTCATCGTTCCGACCAGCCTCAGACTAGTCGGAGCCGACTCGACGGTCAAGAGTCCCGACGACCACGAGCGGACCGACGGCACGGCCACCGAAGACGGCGACCGGCTCGCGGCGCCGGCGGGGGAGCGCTACCATCCGGCCATCCGGCAGCGGCGACGCCGCCTCTCCGCGCGGTGCTGAAGGTCTTCCGTCACCGTAGAAGGGCGATCTCGAAGTGGCTCGAATCCCGAGGATCTTCCATTTCGTCTTCGGCCTCAGGGAGCAACGCGAGCCGTTCCACCTGGCGTTTTACCTGTGCCTCGAGTCGTGCCGAGCGGTGAACCGCCCCGACCGGATCCTCTTCCACTACCACCACGAGCCGTGGGGCCGCTACTGGGAGCTCGTCCGGCCGCACCTCACGCTCGTCCGCGTCCCCCTCGACCCGTTCGTGTCCGGCTTCGCCTACGGCGACCCCTCGGTCGCACGGTATCGATACGCCCACCAGTCGGACTTCATCCGTCTCGAGAAGCTGCTCGAGCACGGCGGCGTCTACGCCGACATCGACACGCTCTTCGTGAACCCCTTCCCGGAACGCCTCTTTTCGGAGAGCTTCGTCCTGGGCCGTGAGGGCGACGTCGTCCCATCTCCGGGCGAGCCGGCCGAGCCGTCCCTGTGCAACGCGCTGATCATGTCCGAGCCCGGCGCCGAGTTCGGCCGCCGCTGGCTCGAGGAGATGCCCCAGGCCTTCGACGGGACCTGGAGCCGCCACTCCACTCTCCTGCCGGAGAGGCTCCGGCAGCGGCATCCGGGCCTCGTGCGGGTCGAGCCGCAGCGGACCTTCTACAAGCACGCCTGGACCCGGGAGGGGCTGAGGACGCTCCTCGAGGGGCTGGACCGGGACTTCACGGGCGTCGTCAGCATGCACCTCTGGAGTCATCTCTGGTGGGCCCGGGGGCGTCGCGACTTCTCGTCGTTCCACGCGGGACGCCTGACCGAACGGCACGTGGCCCGCGTCGACACGACCTACAACGTGGCCGCCCGTCCCCACCTCCCCGCGCCCGAGGGTCCCGTCGAGCGGGTGCGCAGACTGCTGAGCGAGGGGCTGCGGCTCGGGGCACCCGGATGACCGGCGAGAGCGTGAGCGTCGTCGTCCCGACGCGGGACCGGCCGGCCCTCCTCGAGACGGCCGTCCGCTCGCTCCTCCTCCAGACCCGGCCCGTGGACCAGATCGTCGTGGTGGACGACGGCTCGAGCGCCACCGGGCACCTCGCCGTGGTGGAGGAGCTCTCCCCGGTGATCCAGGTCGTGCGGCACGAGAAGCCGCGAGGCGCCGCGGCGGCCCGCAACACGGGCCTTTCGCACGCCACCGGAACGCACCTCCTCTTCCTGGACGACGACGACCTGGTCCACCCCCGCTTCGTCGAGGACGGGCTCCTCACGTTCGCCCATCGGCGCGAGGCGGACGTCGTCGTCTTCCTCTACGAATGCGTGTACATGCCCGACAGCCTGGGCGCGGTGTACCCGGTCGCGCTCCTCTTCGACTACGAGAGGCTGCCCGTCCAGCCGCTCCAGCTCGTGGACGGCGGAAACCCGGTCCCGCGGAACGCCCTGGAGAGCCGGCCGATATCGGCGTTCCTCCGCTTCCTGATCCCGATCCACTCGTGCCTGCTGCGGCGCTCGGCCCTCGACGGCATCCGCTTCCCCGAGGCGCTCACCCAGGGCGAGGACACGTACTTCTGGATCTCGCTGGCGGCCGCGGGTCGCCGGTTCGTGCTGGACGACCGGGTCTACGCCTTCGTCCGCCGTCACCCGGGGAACACGACCCGCTCGCGGTCGCGTTACGTCCACGAGATCCAGGCGTGCTACGAGCGCCTCCTCGCCGACGGCCTCCTGACGGCTCCCGACGACGCCTTCCTCGCCCATCTGAAGCTCTTCTGGTTCAAGGGCGTCACGCGCCGGCCGGGAAGGCTCCGGCACGCCGTCGCGATCCTCACCTCCCCGCGCCTGCTGCTTCGCGAGATGGCCTTCTGGGCGTGGAACCTGCGCGCGCGCCGACGGCTGCTGCGCTACTACTTCGGCGGGTGACGGCGGGTGACGCGCCTGCTCTTCGTCTCCCCGGCCGTCCCCCGTCCCACGGGGAGCGGCCTGCGGATGCGGGCCTGGCAGTTCCTCGAGGGACTGGCGCGACGTCATCGCGTGACCCTCGTGGCGGGCAGCCCCGCCTTTCCGGAGGAGGCGGAGGATCTGGACCGTGTGCGCCCCCTCGTCGAGGAGGCGGTGGTCCTCCGATTCGGGCCCCTGGCGCGCCTGAGGAGGCTCACCGGCCGGCCCGGGCGATCTCCCGTCTGGGACTGGGCCGAGCCCACGCCGGGCATGCGACGACGGCTCGAGCGGATCGGCCGGAGCGGGTTCGGGGTCGCGCACGTCTTCCGCCTCTACATGGTCCCGGTGGCGTCGGCCGCGCTCGCGGGCGCGGGCCGCGTCCCGATCCAGCTCGACCTCGACGACTGGGAGTCGGAGACCCGGCTGTCGTGCGCCCGCCTCGCCGACCGAGACGATCCCCGCCGCGCGGCTCGGTTCCGGAAAGAGGGGGCGGCGCTCGCCGAGAAGGAAAGGGAGTGGCTCCCCCGGGTCTCCCGGGTCCTCGTCGCCTCGGAGGACGACGCGGCCTCGCTGGCGACCCGATACGACCTGCCGAACGTCGTCGCCCTCGGCAATGCCGTGGAGATCCCCCAGGCGCCTCCGCCACCTTCCCGGATCGAGCCACCGGAGCTGCTCTTCGTCGGCTCGCTCGGCTACTACCCGAACCAGGACGCCGTCCGCTTTCTTCTCGACGAGGTGCTGCCCGCCCTGCGCGAGCGCGGGGTCCGCCTCGTCGTGGCCGGCTCGGGTCCGCCGCCTTCGCTCCGGGCCCGGCTCGCGTCCGCCCCGAACGCGACCTGGGTCGACTCGCCGGACCGCGTCGAGCCGCTCTACGAACGCGCCCGGATCGTGGTCGCGCCGCTGCGGGCCGGCGGCGGGACCCGTCTGAAGGTCCTCGAGGCCTTCGCGCTCGGGAGGCCGCTCGTCGCCACAGGGTTCGCCGTCTCGGGCCTCGGCGCGGCGGCCGGCACGCACTACGTCCGCGCGGAGGAGCCGGCCGAGTGGATCGCCGGCGTCAACGCCCTCCTCGACGCCGCCGGCAGGTGCGGCCGGCTGGTCGAGGCCGCGTTCTCCTTGGCGCGCGCGCGCTCCCGCACCGCCGCCGTGCGGTCGATCGCGGATCTCGCGGAGGGGCTCTGAGGGGCGCGAGGGACCGCGAGCTCCTGCGGACGTTCCTTTCGGTCGCCCTCGGGCCTCGGGGCGCCTGGCTCCTCGGGCTCGCCGTGGGGGCGCCGCTCCTCCTCACGGTGGTCGACGTGGGCATCGCGTGCCTGCTGCTCCTCTTCCTGCGCGGTCTCGGCCTCCCGGTCGGCGGGGATCCGCTCTTCATGCCGGCGTTCGTCGCCCGCACCGGACCGGCCGGAATCTGGGGCGGCCTCTTCGCGCTCGTCGCCCTCCAGGGCCTGCTCCACGTGGCGGCGTTCCACAGCAAGTACCTGCTCACCGAGGGCGCCCAGCTCCGGCTGCGCCTCGTCCTCGGCAGGAGGCTCCTCCCGCGCACCGGCGCCCCGCCGCCGCTGAGCCGGCTCGGGCACCTGACCGGCGAGGTGCTGCCCCGCGTCTCGAGCGTCCTCTTCTTCGGGATCCAGCTCCTCGCTTTCGTCGCGCAGGCAGGCACGCTCGCCCTCGCGCTGATCTGGGTGGCCCCGCGGGAGGCGGCGGTGGGTCTCCTCGGGCTCGCCGCGGCCGGGACCGCCGTCCTCTCCTTCAGCCGGCGCGCGAACCGGGCGGCGGCGGGCGTCCCCGCGAGCCACCTGGCGTTCGAGGAGAGCAAGGTCCGTGCGGCCAGGAGCTGGCTGCTGATCCGTGCCCTGCGCCTCGAGGAGCCCGAGCGGAGGCGCTACGTCGCGGCGTGCCGGGAGATGCACCGCGCCTGCGTCGAGAGCTTCTTCTTCGCGAACCTCGGCCTCGCGGTGACGCCGCTCGTCGCGCTCCTGGTCCTCGCCGCGACCGCGCTCGCGCGCGAGCGCCTCTTCCACACGCCGGCGGCCGCCTTCGTCGCGTTCCTCTACCTCTTCGTGAGGTTCCAGTACCTCGTCGCCCACGGGTCGCACCTCGTGGGGAACCTCTTCACCTCGACCCCGTACGTCCGCGAGGCCGCCGAGCTCCTGGCGGAGGTCCCCGCGGACGATCGGACCGCCGCCCTGGCGGGGACGGCGCCCGCGCGGCGCTCCCCCCCCACCGGCTGGTGCCAGGCGCTCCAGAGCG
>CAYLNK010000300.1:0-8488 GCA_964384675.1 uncultured Holophagales bacterium
GGCGCTCCCCGGCCGCGGCCGCAGCCGAACCGCCGCCGCCCCCCCGGCTCGAGGCCCACGACCTCTCGTTTCGCTGGCCCGGCCAGGAGCGCCCCGTCCTCCACGGCTTGACCGCCGACGCCGCCCCCGGCGAGCAGCTCGGGATCGTCGGGCCGAACGGCTGCGGCAAGAGCACCTTCCTGGCGCTGGTCGTCGGCGCGCTCGAGCCCGACCGCGGCACGGTGAAGCTCGACGGTGTCGACGCCGCCGAATGGCTGGCGCGGCACGCCGCGTTCCTCGGGTACGTCGGCCCCGAGGCGTGCCTCGTCGCCGGCACGATCCGCCAGAACCTCTGCTACGGGCTCGAGCGGGCGACGAACGACGGCGAGCTGCTCGACGCGCTGGAGCGGGCCGGCTTCGGCGACCTGTCGCGGAGGCTCCCGGGCGGCCTCGACCAGATGGTGCGGGAGGACGGCGGCGGGCTCTCGTCGGGCGAGAAGCAGAAGCTCGCCCTGGCGCGCGCGCTGCTGCGGCGGCCGGCGCTCCTCCTCCTGGACGAGCCGACGGCCAACGTGGACGAGCGCTCGGAGGCGGAGATGGTCGACACGCTCCTCGCCCTCCGCGAGCGCTGCACGGTCGTCCTGGTATCCCACGAGCCACGCGTGCTCCGGCACGCGAGCCGGCGCCTGGCGATGGGCGCCGGCGCCGGACCACGGGCCGCGTGAGGGCGGCCCCGAGGAGAGAGATGCAGGTGCCCGGCCCCGAGTCCGTCCGGCCCAGGGACCCGCTCGACGCCGGGCAGGCCCCATCCCGCGGTGGGTCGCCGAGCTCGCCGACCGAGATCGTGACCCGCTGCCCCGGCTGCCTGGGCGACGACCTTCACGAGGCCTTCCCGCCCGACCTCTCTCGGTGCCACGGGTGCGGGCTCCACTTCCGGAATCCGCGTCCGACCGAAGCCGCGGTCCTGCGGCACTACGCCGAGGGGCTCACCTTCGACCGGTGGCAGGGGGAGCGGGACGCGAGACGTCCCCTCTGGCAGAAGCGGCTCGACCTCCTGCGGAGGTTCCGGCCGGCCGGCGCCCTCCTCGACGTCGGCACCGGCGATGGCTTCTTCCTCGAGCTCGCCGGCGGGTCCTTCACCGTCTCGTCGACGGAGCCCTCCGACGGCGGTTGCCGCTACCTCCGGGCGCGGGGCCTCCCTCACGCGCAGGGAACCCTCGACGAGATCGACTTCGGAGAGCGACGCTTCGACGTCATCACGCTCTGGCACGTGCTCGAGCACCTCCACGAGCCGGCTCGGGCGCTCGACCGGATCCACCGCCTCCTCGCGCCGGAGGGCATCCTGGCCGTCGCGGTGCCGAACGAGACGCTTCCCCTGTGGCGCGCTCGCCTCGGGCGGCGCCGCCGGAGCCCGTTCGGCCCCTTCCGCCCCGGCGACGAGATCCACCTCGTCCATTTCGTGCCTTCGGTGCTGCGGGCCCTCCTCGCGAGACACGGATTCGAGGTCCTCGAGCTCGGAGTGGACGACGTCCACGTCACGCGGAGCTGGCGATCGCTCCTCTCGTACCACGGGAACGTGGTCCTGAACGCCGCCGCCGGCTGGCACGTCGACGCGGCCATGTACGCGATCTGCGCCCGGCGAGAGCCATGGCCCTGAGGCCCCGAGGGATCAAGTACGTCTCGTACGGGAACAGGAGCGGCTACGCGAACGCGGCCCGGCGGACGATGCTCGGGCTCGTCGAGGCCGGTGTGCCGCTGACCTGGACGCCGCTCGTGGCTCCCTGGGGGCGAGAAGGCCCGCACACGGCGTTCGGGGGCACGTCCCTCGGCGACGCCGAGCTCGACCCGTACTGCAATCGGTCCCTCCCGTACGACACCGTCATCCTCCACGTGCTCCCCGACCACTACGCGGAGCTCGCCGCGCGCGAGCCGGGCAGGCGCATCGTCGGCAGCACGGTCTGGGAGATGGAGCAGGTGCCGGGCAAGTTCCTCGACCAGCTCGCGGGCCTGGACCTCGTCCTCGTGCCGTCCCGCTGGAACCAGAAGGCCCTCGTCGAGGCGGGTCTGCGCGTGCCGGTCGCCGTCGTGCCGTACACGCTGGACCGGACCCCGCCCGCCGAGCGCCTCGTCTGGCCGCTGTGGGGCATCCGGGACGGGACGTACGTGTTCTACAGCGTGAGCTCGTGGGAGCCGCGCAAGAACATGGAAGCGCTGCTGCGCTGCTACCTGGAGACGTTCGAGGCGGGCGAGGACGTCTGCCTCCTGATCAAGACCGGGCTCCGGGACATGACCCGGTTCCGCCACGGGTGCGTCTGGGAGCAGCTGGTCTCGCGCAGCCGCGACAGCGTGCCCTGGCTCGTGCGCCGCATCCGGCGCGAGTACCCGCGCGCGGCGCCCGTTCGCCTGCTGCCGTTCGAGATGAGCGGCGCGAGGATCGCCGCGCTCCATCGGCGCGGCGACTGCTACGTTTCGCTGACCCACTCCGAGGGCTGGGGGCTGGGCGCGTTCGACGCGGCCGCGGCGGGCAAGCCGGTGATCCTGACGGGGTACGGCGCCCCTCGCGAGTACCTCCCTCAGGAGCACGCCTGGCTGGTCGATTTCGAGGAAGTCGAGATGCCCCGCATCAGCTACGTGACCTACGAGGCGCGCTGGGCCGACCCCGACCTCGCCCAGGCCCGGCGCCTGATGCGATACGCCGCCGCGCATCGCGCCGAAGGCCGGCAGCGCGGCGAGCGGCTCGCGGCGCTGGTCAGGGAGCGCTACGATCCGGCGGCCGTGACGGATCTGCTGCTGCGCGCCCTGGCCTGAAGGCCTTCCCTCACTCGCCGGGCGATCGCGCCGAGGGAAGCAGCAGCACGTCGCCCTCTCGCCCGCCGGCTTCCAGGCCCGCCACGAACGAAGCGAAGTCCGCCATCGGCCGGGGCCGCGCCCCCGGGCCCTCGGCGAGAAGCCGTGGCTCCTCGATGAAGCCCTCGAAAGCGCGGCTCACGTCGCCCAGGAAGTCCTCGAGCCGCTCCTGCCGCCGGATCAGCTCGGGGGCGATCTCGGCGTAGAGCGGCACCCCGAGGCTCCAGAGCGCGGCGCCCGTCCGCACCACCGCACCCTCCGAGCCCTGGACGTCGGCCCAGACGAACGCCACGTCGTCCGGTCGGATCGAGGCCTCGGCCAGGATCCCGTCGAGCCGGCACGCCTCGACTTCCCGGGTCTCGCATTCCCTCCGGAAGAAGGCCTTGTCCCTCACGACACCGGACGACCCGAGCCCGCTGCCGCCGGGGTCCACCTCGGCCGCGCCCAGGCACGTCACCGGCACGATCATCCGCGTCGGACCGGGGCGGTCGGCGACGGCCCGCTCCACGACGATCGCGCGCCCGGACAGCCCGTTCAGCTCCAGGTTCCGGCGCAGCAGCGCCGCCGTGCGGGGCACCGGCTCGATGGCAAGGACGCGGCAGCTCGTGCTCCAGAGGAGAGGGAGGGTCGTGGTCCCGAGGTTCGCGCCGACGTCCACGACGGTCGTGCGGCCCCGCGTCCGGCCGTTCGCCTCGGCCCACGACCACATCGCCTCGACGTCCCCGCCCTGGTGGTTCCCCTCGACGAAGAGGTGATTGGCGACGTCCGACGATTCGATCGAGACCGGAAGCGCCCATCTCAGGGGACCGCGCGTCACGATCGCCTCGTCCACCTCGCCCTGCGCCAGCATCCACGCGGCCCACCTCTTCCCCTCGGGGGTCAGGAAACGAGCCTGCCACTCGATGGCCCTGGCCAGCGAGAGGCGGCGTAGGGGAGGGAACGTCGCCTGCAGGCGGGCGATCAGACGTCCGACTCTCATGTCGGGTGCGCCTCCCACTCGGTCACCCGGTCGTCTCCGCACTCGTACTTCGGGTCGCGCAGACGCGAGACGACGTAGCCGGAGCTCGACAGGAGGTCGATCGCCGCGCCCGGCGCGATCCCGAGGGCCGCCATCCTGTCGGTGAACTGCTCGAAGTAGACGGCGCCGATCCGCCGTTCGCGAAGGAGACGCTCGGCGCCGAGAAGGACGCGCGTGTCCGCGCCCTCCACGTCGATCTTCAGGACGTCGATCCGCGGGAGGTGGGCGAAGATCGTGTCGAGGCGGGTCGTCACGACCTCGAGCGTACCGGCGGCGGACGAGTCGAGGAGCCCGCCCCAGCCGGTCTGCTCGCCGGGGCCGGGGTCGAACGCCGACAGCCCCTCACGGTCGGAGAGCGCCACCTCGAACGGGCGGATCCGCTCCTCCAGCCGGTTCAGGCGCACGTTGCGGACGAGCTTCGGGTAGACGCGCGGCGACGCCTCGAAGGCGTAGGCGCGGTTCTCCGGAGCGGCCGCCGCCCAGAGGAGGGAGAAGTAGCCGAGGTTCGCCCCGACGTCGACGAGGACGCCGCCCCGCTTCGCGCGCTCGAGCACGTGCCGGGTGAGGAGCGGCTCCCAGACCCCGTCCCGGCACAGGTCGTCGCTGATCCAGTCGCCCAGCTCCACGTGGAGGCGCAGGCCGCGCGTCGCGGGCTCGCCGGGGACCTCGATACGGCAGGTGAGGCGGTCGAGCGCCCCGGTCAGCCCCAACGTCCGGAACGTCCGCGCCAGGAAGAGCGTCCAGTGGCCTTTCCGGGCGAGGTCGAGCGCGGTGACGAGACGGCTCGTCAAGCGGCCGCCGAACGGAGCTCGTCGAGGAAGCGGGACATCATCGACTCGAACGTGAAGAGAGCGGCGCGGCGCCGGCCCGCCTCGGACAGCGTCGCGCGGAGGTCCGGCTCGTCGACCAGGCGCGTGGCGGCGTGGAGGAGCGCCGCCGCGTCGGCCGGGTCGACGAGGAGGGCGGCGTCGCCGGCCACCTCCGGAAGAGAGGACGTGCTCGACGTGACGACCGGACAGCCGAGCGCCATCGCCTCGAGGACGGGCAGTCCGAAGCCTTCGTAGAAGCTCGGGAACACCAGCCCGAGCGCCCGCTCGTAGAGCGACACGAGAGCGGCGTCGGGCGCGTCGAGGCCGAGCACGGCCTGCCCGAGCCCGAGGGCCTCGAGGAGGTCGATCTCGAACGGGTCGAGCCGGCCGGTGCAGACGAGCCTGGGACCCCCGATACGCGTCAGGAGCGGCGCGAGCGCCCGCACCGTCCCGACGAAGTTCTTTCGCACCTGCCGCGAGCCGACGAAGAGGAGGTACCGCTCGGGCAGCCCCGCGACCGGCTCTCCCGAGGCGGCCCAGAGCGGCAGCAGGTTCCCGGTCGGGACGACGCTCACGCGCGAAGGATCGAGAGGCGCCGAGGCGAGGAGGTCCCGCCTCGTCGCCTCGGACACGCAGACCACGCGGGCGGCGCGCCGGGCCAGGTAGAGGAGCCGGTGGAGCGGATCGGCCCAGGCGTCGACCGCCCCTCCCGGGATCGGCACGCTGCGCATGGTGTCGTGGCACACCATCAGGAACGGCGTGCCGTGGGCAAGGTCGAGGAAATCGGTCTCGTAACGCGACGACGTCAGCAGCACGACGTCGTGCCGTCCCCTGGCGGCGCGGCGCAGGAAGAGCCGTCGCGAGAGCCGTCCCGCCCACCAGGAGAGCCGCTCCTCATGCGAGCCCGCCGTGCCGGCGGAAAGACGGATCGGGCCGCGGTGGAAGTCCGTGCCGGAGGCGACGAGGGGAAGGTCGACCTCGACACCCCTCGCCGCGAGGCCGTGGCAGACCGCCGCGTAGTAGCGGGCCGTCCCGCACCGCCCGTACCGGAACGCCTCCGGTTCCACCAGGACCCTCACCTGCGGCGCTCCGCCAGCTTCCGGCTCACGGCCTCGCAGAGGCGCGCCAGCGGAGGCGTGCGCTGCCGGTCGAGCCAGGCGCGGAACGCGGGCCGGAGAGGCCGCTTCTTCCAGGCCAGCAGCTCGCCGTACGCGACCGGGTCCCGCAGCAGCGCGTGGAGGTGCCCGGCGAGCGCGCGCGGCGAGGAGAAGTCGCGGACGTTCAGGAGGCATCGATCGCCCGGCGCGAAGTCGGCCACGTTCGGCGCGCCGAGGTAGATCGGGACCGAGCCGGCGACCAGCGGGTCGTACAGCTTCTCGGTCACGTAGTCCTCGGTGATCGCGTTCTCGAACGCGATCGTGAACGGATGGCGGGCGATCCGTTCGAGCTTCGACGGACGCCAGGTGTCCCCCTCGATCGAGCGGTTCCGGAGGAAGCTCCCGTACGAATCGATCGGGATGTGCCGCGCCAGCTCCCGGGCGTAGGCGCGGCGCCCGCTCCGGTCGATCCGGCTCGAGATGAGCATCGCGACCGGGCGCTCCGCGTCCTTCGGGGCCGGAGGCTCGGCCAGGGCCCGCTCGAGGTTGTCGGCGCTCGAGTAGTACGGCACGTAGCCCCAGATCACGTCGGCGTCCCGCCGGTGGGTCATCCGCAGGTCGAAGCGCGAGAGGTACGCCGGATCGCGAAGCCGGCGGTGGTTCGCTTCCGACTCGATCGACCAGAGCACCCAGAGCTGGCCCGGCCTCTTCCTCGGGCCGTCGAGGAGGCGGAGGGTCGGAACGTGGATCACCACGGCATCCGCCTGGTCGAGGCGGGCGCGGTCGTCGCTGAGCTCGAAGCCCTCCGGCACCGGCCCGTCCAGGGAGCCGCCCGGGATCAGGCTGTGGAAGACGATCAGCGTGCGACCCGCGGCGCCCACGACGACCCCGGCTACTTCCCCGCAGGAGACTTCAGGACCTTCAGGACCGCCTCGATGTCGCGGGCCGCCTGAGCGTGGTACCCGGAGCGAGCCCTCTCGAAAAGACCGCGCGCCCGGTCGAGGCCCTCGGGCGTGGCGGCGAGGGCGGCGTAGATCGGCTTGATCAGCTTCGGCCGCCCCACCTCGAGGAGGAACCGGTCGATCCGGGGGCCGGCGTCGCGATACCCGCTCCGCGCGGCGAGCGCCAGCCACTGCGAGGCGACCTCGGCGTTGCCCGTCGAGGTGAGGCCGTACCGCGCGTCCACCTCGTGAAGGTGCGCGAGCGAGGCCCCGTCGAGCGCCCGCACGAAGCGGAGCCACTCGTGCGAGGTGTACGCCGCGGTCGGGATCGCCCCGAGCGGGCGTGTACCGGCGCGGTACGCGGCGACGTCGGCATCGACCTTCGCGAACGCCTCGCTCGCGGCAAGCGGCGCGTCGTCCGGGAGACCGGGGCCGTCGAGCCACCGCGCGAGGTCCACGGCCTTCGCCTTCTCCGGGAAGCGCGCGAAGAGGTCCGACTTCAGGAACGCCGTGAAGTCCTCGGTGGAGCGGCTCCGGAACGCGTTGGCGTCGAACCAGCGGCGGAGGAACGGGTCGAACGCCTCGCGCCCGAAGACCTGCTCGAGGCGCCGCAGGAAGAGCGCGCCCTTCTGGTACGCGACGCCGGTGAAGACGTCCTCCGGATCGCGGCCGGCGAAGTCGGCGGCGAGGCGCTGGTCGGCGGGGGCGAGGCCTTTCATCTCCTCCATCAGCCCCTTCTCCTCGATCATCGACTCCATGAGGTGCCGCTCCCGGCCGTAGAGCGCCTCGATGACGCGCTGCTCGAGGTAGCTCGTGAACCCCTCGTTCAGCCAGAGGTCGCTCCAGGTGGCGTTCGTCACCAGGTTCCCGGACCACATGTGCGCGAGCTCGTGCGAGATGGTGGCGACGAGCGATCGGTCGCCGGCGAGGAGCGTGGGCGAGACGAAGGTGAGGCGCGGGTTCTCCATGCCGCCGGCGGGGAAGCTCGGCGGCATCACCAGGATGTCGTAGCGATCCCAGCGGTACGGCCCGAAGCGGGCTTCCATCTCGTCCACCATCCGCTCGGTGTCGGCGAACTCGCGCGCGGCGGCGTCCACGACCGACGGCTCGGACCAGACGCCGGTCCGCTTCCCGAGCGGGCGGAACGCCAGGTCACCCACCGCGAACGCGATCAGGTACGACGGGATCGGCTGGCGCATCCGGAAGCCGAAGCGCCTCGCGCTCGCGCCGTCGGCCACGGGCGGCAGGGCCTCGGCCCCCATCAGCGCCACGAGCGGCAGAGGCACCCGGAGCGTCGCGTCGAACGTGGTCCGCACGGCGGGCGTGTCCTGGCACGGCACGAACGTCCGCGCGTGGATCGCCTGCGCCTGAGAGAAGAGGTACGGGTGGACCTTCCCGGCGGTCTGCGCGGGCGCGAGCCAGAGGAGCCCCGTCCCGGCGTCGGTCGTCTCGTAGGCGATCTCGACGCGGGTGTCGCCGGGCGCGAGCGGCACGGTCAGCGAGTCGCCGAGGAGGTCGCTCACCTTCTCGCGGCGTGCCGCCACGTCGCGCAGCACGTCGCCGCCCACCTTCACCGAGGAGATCGTCAGCGCCTTCACGTCGAGGACGAGCGGCGCGTTCGGGTCCCTCCGCTCGAGCGTCCACGTCGCCGTCCCGCGGACACGGCGCGCCGCGAAGTCGACGTCGAGGTCGAGGTCGAGGTGCGTCGTCCGTACCTCGTCCGGCCGGGCGGAGCTGTGCGGGTCGCGGAAGCCCGCTGGAGCGGCGGCGCGCGCGGCCGGCGCGGAAGAGGCCGGC
>CAYLNK010000301.1:0-8456 GCA_964384675.1 uncultured Holophagales bacterium
GGGCGGGACTGACCGTCACCGCGGGTGCCGGGAAGGTGGCCGCGATCGCCACGGTCATCGACAACAAGTCGAACAGCTTCAGCGCCATCAAGGGGCGCGCTCCCGGCATCACCACGACGGTCTCCGGCCGGACAGAACCTCTCGCCGTCACGGCCGCCGCCAGCCTCGTCGTACCGTCGGCGGCGCGCCTCACCGGCGCCTTCAACACCCAGTACACGACGAGCCTCACGATGGTGAACGGCACGGCGACGAACGCGATCCTGTCCCTGACCTACAACTACATCGACGTGAACGACGGGAGCAAGGCGAAGAGCGTCACCAAGAACGTGACCCTCCCGCCGCGCGGCGCGCTCGCCAAGAGTCTCGGAAAGGACGTCGTGTCGGACCTCTTCGGCATCAAGGTGCCGTCGTACGGCTGGATGAAGCTGGACGGCGACGTCACCCGGATCGTGGCGCTCTCCGCGATCTCGGCGCTCGTCGATGCGAACGACGCATCGAAGGGGGTGAAGACGTCGCAGGTCGACGGAGTCCTCACGAGCTCGCCCGACGTGATGGGGAAGCAGGAGCTGGAACGCCGGTTCTCGGGCGCCGAGAAGAGCGTCCAGCGGCGCACGAACGTCATCTTCGTGGAGGTGACCGGCCAGCCGTGCGACGTCCTCCTGTCGCTCAACGGCCCGACCGGCAACCCGCTCGCCCAGAAGACCGTCAGCGTCACGGGGAACCAGTACCTCCAGATCAACGACGTCTTCGGGCCGAACGGCCTCGACCTGGGCGACGGTCCGTTCCAGAACATGGAGGTGACCGCGCGCGTCCTGTCCGGAGACGGGCGGGTCATCGGCGTGGCGACGGTCATCGACAACGTCTCGCGCAACCCCGAGGTTTGGGTGATGAAGCCGGCCGGGACGCCTACACCGTCGCTCGGCTTCTGAGGACGGGCAGCGACAGCAGCGGAACGGCGTCGTCCGGATAGAACAGGGAGCGGATCCCCGGCAGCTCGCCGAAGCGGCCGGGGACGAGCTCCCAGCCGTCCGGCGCGGGGCGCAGGAGACGCTCGCTCTCGAGGAAGGCGAGCTCCTCCGGGAAGGCGTCCGCCGGAGAGCGTCCGAAGCGGGCCTCGAACGGCACGCGCGGGAGGAGACCGTACGACAGCGCGAGGAGCGCGTACTTCGCCATCACGTGCCCGACGGGCAGGTCGTACAGGCTGTCGGCCCGGAGCCGGCCGGGCGCCGCAATCCAGGTCGCATACTCCTTCGGGCCGAATCGCCAGCTGCAGCCGACGAGCGACGAGGCGTAGAGGCCGGCGCCGACGTAGTCGCGGCCGTGCAGGATCCGACCCTCCAGGTAGCGGCTCGTCCCGAGGCGCCCGGGGACGCGACTGAAGTTCACCGAGCCGTACCGTGAGGCGTAGCCGGCCGCGATGAAGCGCCCGAACGCCGCGTCGTACTGGCTCGCGTAGTCGGCGGTCGACGGCACCGCGCCGAGCCGGGGCGCCTGCGACGCGATCCCGCGGTTCTTGTAGACGGTGTCGTAGACCGTCACCACGTCGGGCTCGAGGTCGATCGCGAGGTCGAGCGTCGCGGCCCACGCGCATGACGTGAGGCCCGGGAGCGCGAACATCAGGTCGACGTTCACGATCGGGAAGCCGGCGCCGCGCAGGGACTCCATCCCGGCGCGGACACGCCCGGGGCCGTGCGGCGCGCGGTTGACCGTGGCGAGGAGGTCCGTCACGGCGGTCTGGATCCCCATGCTGACGCGTGACACGCCGGACTCCCGGATCGCGCGCCACTTCGCCGGATCGGCGGCGGCGAGCGTCGGCGTCGTCTCGGTGGAGACCTCGAAGGCCGGAGCCAGCCGGAAACGCCGCGAGACTTGCGCGAGGAGCTTGCCGAAATCCTCGGCCTCGAGCGCGCCCGGCGTCCCGCCCCCGACGTCGAGCCCCTCGACGGAATGGTCCGCCGGGACCGCCGCGGCGATGGCGTCGAGCTCGGCGAGGAGGCCGTCGACGTACGCGCGACGCGACGCGCGGTCGTGCCGCGCGAGAGGCACCGTCTCGTAGTCGCAGAAGGTGCAGCGCGTCTCGCAGAACGGGACGTGGACGTAGAGGCCGAACGGGCTCCTCACGCTCGCCAACGTGGCCACGATCGCCTCCTCCGTGGCCGGCCGCGCGAACGACCGGAAGAGCGATCGGTCGGGCGGGTACATGACGCTCGCCCGGAGCGGGTTCCGCATCCCGGCGGCGAAGCGCCCGGCGGGCGACGAGACGGCGGTTGGCACGCCGGGATTGTCGCGCGGGTTCCGACCGTACACTCGGAGCGTGGAAGCGGCGCTACTGATCGGCGTCCCGGGATCGGGCAAGTCGACGTTCTTCCGGGAGAGGCTCGTCGACACGCACGTCCGGATCAACATGGACATGCTCCGGACGCGCCACCGCGAACGACTGCTGCTGGAGGCGTGTCTCCGCGCGAAGCAGCCCTTCGCGGTGGACAACACGAACGTGACACGGGTCGATCGGGTCCGGTACCTGGACGCCGCTCGGGCGTCGCGCTTCCGCGTGGTCGGCTACTTCTTCGTGGTCAGGCTCGAGGAAGCTCTGGACCGGAATCGCTCTCGCTCGACCCCGGTACCCGAAGTCGCCGTGCGCGCGAAGCTTCGGGCGCTCGAGACACCACGTGCGGACGAAGGGTTCGATTCGCTCTTCACGGTGTCGGCCCACGCCGGCCCGAACGGCTTCGCCTACCAGCTGAGTGAGCTTCCCGAATGAACTTCGACGTCCTCGACGAGCAGATGAGGGTCTACGAGACGGCGCACGACCACCGGGTCCTGCCCGGCGTCTTCATCGTGACCCGGATCGACGGCCGGAACTTCACGCGGCTCACCAAGGAGCGGCATGCGTTTCAGGCGCCGTTCGATCCACGCGTACGCGACCTGATGGTCGGGACGACGTCTCACCTCATGGGGTGCGGGTTCCGGGTCGTGTACGGGTACACGCAGAGCGACGAGATCTCCCTGCTGCACCACCTCGGGGACGAGACGTTCAGCCGGAAGGAACGAAAGCTCAATTCCGTGCTGGCGGGGGAGGCGAGCGCGAAGTTCACCCAGCTCCTGGGCGACCTCGCGGTGTTCGACTGCCGGGTCTGCCAGATCCCCTCGGCGGAGCGTGTCGTCGACTACTTCATGTGGCGTGCCGAGGACGCGCACCGCAACGCGCTGAACGCCCACTGCTACTGGTCGCTCCGGCGCGAGGGTCGGGAAGCGGAGGCGGCGACCTCGGAGCTGGTGGGCCTCACCGTGGCCGAGAAGAACGAGCTCCTGTTCCGGCGCGGGGTCAACTTCAACGACCTTCCGGCCTGGCAGAAGAGAGGCACCGGCGTGACCTGGGGCGTCGTCGAGAAGGTGGGGGTCGATCCCCGGACGGGTGAGCGGGTCAAGGCGGAACGCCGCCGCCTGGCGGTCGAGCTCGAGCTGCCTCTCGGCGAGGCGTACGCCCGCTACCTGCGGGAGCGTGTCGCGGACGCGTCGAGCTGACGCGGCCCGAGAGCTGGCTATCCCACGGCCTCCAGCAGCTCGGCGAGCGTCAGAGCCGAAGCCTCCGCGTCGGCGACGCCTTCCCGGGAGCGGAACCGCTCGAACGCGGCCGCGTCGAAGTCGGAGACGATCGCCTCGATTCCCCAGCCCCTGACCCTCACCTGGAGCGCGAAGAACGCGCCGAGCTCCTCGCCGAGGGCGGCCCGCTCCTCGGTGGCCTCGTTCCGATAGCGGATGCGGCGGCACGACGCGAGAAGCGCGCCGGGCGAGCCGTCGACGACGACCCGGGAGCCGCGCACGATCACGACGCGCCTCGCCTGCTCGACCGAGCTCGCGTCCGCGGTCAGGCAGAGCGTCACGCTGCCGGCCGTGGGGGCGGCCGGCGTTTCGTCGATCCGGAGCTTCGGAGCGCGCCCCGTCAGCACGGCCAGGCGCTCCCGCATCGTCCGCCTTCTCCACGCGGCCCGGAGGCGGGCGAGGCGCTCGGGGTCGCGGCAGAGGACGGCGACCGACGTCCCGCCTTCGACCGCGAGCGCGCGGCCGTCGCCCAGGTCGAGAAGCAGGCGTGAAGGCGGAGGCACGGGCATGGCCGGCGTTACGATAGCCGCGGTCCGGCCGGACCGCTTCCCCGAACGCCGCAAGAGAAGAGGCCCGCGATGACCGTTTCCCGTCATGCCGCCGCCGTCCTGCTGCTCCCCGCTCTCGCGCTCGGCGCGGCCTCTCCCGTGAAGGAGGCGGCGAAGGCGAAGGTCCAGGCCGCCGCTCCGTCCGTTGTCGCGATGAGCGCACCGGCGCTTGCCGCGCTGAAGGCCAGGAGCATCGGTCCCGCGATCATGGGCGGCCGGGTGTCCGATCTGGCCGTCGACCCGGCCGACCCCGATACGTTCTACGTCGGTCTCGGGACGGGAGGCATCTTCAAGACGTCGAACGGCGGCGCCACGTTCTCCGGGGTGTTCGACGGGGAGCCGGTCGCCTCGATCGGCGCGGTGGCCGTGGCGCACTCGGACCCGAGAGTGGTCTGGGCGGGCACCGGCGAGGCCAACAACCGGAACAGCTCGGCGTGGGGCAACGGGGTCTATCGGTCGACGGACGGCGGCGAGAGCTGGAAGCACTCCGGCCTCCGGGAGAGCCGCACGATCGCGCGGATCGTCGTCCATCCGAAGGACCCGCTCACGGCCTGGGCGGCGGTGACCGGAGATCTCTGGGGGCCGAGCCCGGGCCGCGGCCTGCAGAAGACGACGGACGGCGGAAAGAGCTGGAAGCTCGTCCTCGCCGCGCCGGTGCCGTACGACACGAAGGTGGGCTGCGGCGACGTCGCCCTCGATCCGTCGAACCCGGACGTCCTGTGGGCGGCGCTCTACGCACGGCAGCGGGCACCGTGGGCGTTCACGTACGGCGCGAGCCTGACGGACGGCAAGGACCTGGGCGGGATCTTCAGGAGCACGGACGGCGGCGCGACGTGGCGCAAGGTGACGAAGGGGCTGCCGACGCTCACCGGGCGGATCGGGCTCGACGTCTCCCGGAAGGACCCGAGGATCGTCTACGCGATCGTACAGAGCGACGAGGGGGGACTCCAGTCGATCGACGACAGCCGGAGCAAGAAGGGCGGCGTCTTCCGCTCGGAGGACGGCGGCGAGAGCTTCAGGCGTACCAGCCCGCTGAACCCTCGGGCGTTCTACTTCAGCCAGATCCGCGTCGATCCGCTGAACGACGAGCGCATCTACGTGCTCGGCTACATGCTGCACGTCTCGGACGATGGCGGGGTGAGCTTCCGTGAGGACCTGTTCACGGGGGTCCACCCCGACTGCCACGCGCTCGTCGTGAGCGGTGCGCCGTTGCCGGCCGACGAGCCGGAGAAGGGTTCGACGCCGAAGCCGGCGTTGTCGAAACGGCTTCTCCTGGGCACGGACGGCGGCGTGTACCAGAGCCTCGAGGCCGGCAAAGGGTGGGCGCACCTGGATCGCTTCGCGGGAGGCGAGTTCTACCGGATCGGCCTCGATCGGAGCGTCCCGTACCGGATCTGCGGAGGGCTGCAGGACAACCTGAACTGGGTCGGTCCGAGCCGCACGCAGTCGAAGGACGGCATCCTGAACCACGACTGGGTGAACGTGGAGGGGGGCGACGGCTTCTACTGCGTCTTCGACCCGTCCGACCGCGACGTCGTCTACGCCGAGTCGCAGACCGGCGAGCTCCATCGCTTCGACATGCGGACCGGCGAGCTCAAGGTCCTGAAGCCCGCGCCGGCGGAGGGTCAGCCCGCGTATCGCTTCCACTGGAACTCGCCGCTGCTCGGCAGCGTTCACGCGAGCGGAACGCTCTACCTGGCTGGCAACCGGATCTTCCGCCTGGCGAACCGCGCCGAGGAGTGGGTGCCGATCAGCCCCGACCTCTCGACGCAGGACCCCCAGAAGACGACGGCGACCGGGAGCGGCGCCGAGGCGTACGGGGTCGTCTACGCGCTCGCCGAGTCGCCCGTCGCCGCCGGTCTCCTCTGGGCGGGTACCGACGACGGAAGCTCTGGGTGACGGAGAACGACGGACAGAGCTGGAGCGATCTGACCGCCGGATTGCCGGCCGCCATCAAGGGGCAGTGGATCGGGCGGATCGAGCCTGGGGCGAAGGACGCCAAGGTCGCGTACCTCGTCGTCGACGCACATCGGACCGGGAAGCTGTCGCCCTTCGTCTTCCGCACGCCGGACCTGGGCCGGACGTGGCAGAGCGTCTCGGGCGACCTTCCCGCGGACGCCCCGGTGAAGGTGGTGCGCGAGGATCCCGCCCGCGGGGACGTCCTCTACGCGGGCACCGAGACCGGGCTCTTCGTCTCGTTCGATCGGGGCGGGAGGTGGACGAAGCTCGGCGGTCTGCCGACGGTCGCGGTCGACGACCTCCAGATCCACCCCCGCGAACGGGACCTGGTGATCGCCACGCACGGGCGGAGCCTCTACGTGCTCGACGACGTCTCGCCGCTCGGCGCGCTCACCTCCGAGGTGGCGGCGAAGCCGGCGCATCTCTTCCCGGTGCGCCCCGTCACCGGGGCCTACCTGCTACCGGGCTGGAAGGAGTGGAACGGCAACGCCGTCTTCCGCGGGGAGAACCCACCGGAAGGGGCGCTGATCACGTACCACGTGAAGGAGCCGACGGGGGAGGTGCTCACGCTCACCATCACCAATGCGCAGGACCAGACGGTCGCGAAGCTCGAGGTCCAGCCGGGTGGAGGTCTCGGGCGTGTCAGCTGGGACCTGCGCCCGACGAAGGAGTTCATGACCGAGTACGGCGGGGCGGGTCCGAAGAAGCTGGTCCGGGCGGGGGAGTACACGGTGACCCTGTCGTACGGCAAGGTGAAGGAGAAGCAGCCGCTGCGAGTGGAGATCGCCGCCGGGATCGAGCCCCGATAGTCGGTGACCGGTCCGCCACCCCGAGCCCGCCCGGCTACGCTCCACGCGAGCACGGCCCTCCTGGCCGTCGCTGTCGATGGGGAGGCGGCACGCGCCGACGACGCGGCTGGCGATGCTCGTCGCCGGGTGGCCGCGGATCGACGCGTAATGGGCGCTCGACCCGGTGCCCGTGGAGCGACTTGCCGCACGACCTCGGCGTGACGCATTCCTGCCGGACGAGACGCCGTTCCTCCTCGAGACCGATCCGGCCTGCACGGTCTGGTCCGGCGGCAACCTGCGCCTGATCGATCTCCGCTGCGTCACGGGGAAGGCCGGAAGGGGGCCCAGACGTCCCGGGCCGCTTCCCGGCGGAACGACCGCTCGCCCTTGGCGACGGGGGCAGGCCGCCGGGCGAGCTCGTCCCTCCACCGCTCCACGAAGACGGCGCGGCTGGCGGCCCACGCCCGGATGCGCGCGTCGTCGTCGCGCGAGGAGGCTCCGCGCACGTGGACGGCGACGGAGCGCGGCTCGTAGACGACGCGCCAGCCTTTCCGGTGGAGCGAGAGACAGAGGTCGACGTCCTCGTAGTACGCCGGCGCGTAGGCGGCGTCGAACCCTCCAGCGTCGTGGAACGCCGAGCGGCGCACGAGGAGGCAGGCGGCCGAGCCGTAGTCGACGTCGCGAGCGAGCAGGTGCTCCTCCCGCTCCGGCCGGCTTCCCTCCCCGTAGAGCTCCGTCAGGCCGTCGCGGTAGAGGAGCCCGCCCGCCTCCTGGAGGGAACCGTCGGGGTTCCTGAGCCGGCAGCAGACCGCGCCGACCCGTGGATCGGCGTCGGCCGTCTCGAGGAGAGGCGGGAGCCAGCCCGGCGTGACGAAGGCGTCGCTGTTGAGGAAGACGAGGTGCCTGCCCCGCGCCCGGGCCGCGCCCTGGTCGTTGGCGGGGCCGAAGCCCCGGTTCACCTCGTTCCGCACGAGGGTGGCCCCGCGCACCGTCCGCTCCAGCCGATCCCCGGTGCCGTCGGGAGACGCGTTGTCGACGACGATCACCTCGTAGCCGGCCGGCGTGCCCGCGCGGAGCGCGGCGAGGGCCTCCTCGGCGAGGTCGCCCGCGCCGTACGTCACCATGACGACCGAGACGTCGGGTCGGTCCGCCGCGGGGAAAGCGATCAAGGCTGCCGGAACCTCGCGGCGAGCGCCCGGATCGGAGCCGTGAAGCGGAAGATCCGCGACGACCGGAGGCTCGTGAGCTCGGCGCGAGCGGCTTCGAGCGCGGCTTCCGCGCCGGCGAGCGCCGCCACGAGGCGCTTGCGCTCGGCCTCGGTCGAGTCGAGCCATCCGGACGTCTGGCGGTGCGCGGCGACGTTGCTCTCGAGCCACGCCTCGACTTGCCGCCGCCGCGCCTCGGTCTCGGCAAGCGCCCGCCGGAGCGACGTCAGCTCGTCGTGCGCGGCGAGGCCGCGGCGGACCTCCTCGGGATCGAAGCCGGCCGAGAGCCTCTCGATCCGCTCGGCCAGGCGGAGCCGCTCGGCGGCGAAGAGCCGCCCCTGCTCGTCGAACGC
>CAYLNK010000302.1:0-8417 GCA_964384675.1 uncultured Holophagales bacterium
CTCGCTGCAGCCCGTGACCGCCGGCTGAATCCGGGGGGCGCGAGGCCCTGGACGCGCCTACCTTCCCCGCATGGACCACGAAGTGCCCTCCTCCGCGCCGGGGGCCGCGCCCGGGTCGCACCGCGTCGCCTCGCTCGACGTCCTGCGCGGCGTGGTGATGCTGCTGATGGCTCTCGACCACGTCCGCGTCTATTCGGGCGTGCCCGCGGGCGGACCCACCTGGGGGGTCTTCCTGACGCGCTGGGTGACCCACTTCTGCGCCCCCGTGTTCGTCTTCCTCGCCGGCACGGCGGCGTACCTTCACGGCCGGCGCCTCGCCGACCGCGCCGCGCTCGCCCGGTACCTGGTGTCGCGCGGCCTTCTCCTGGTCCTCCTCGAGCTGACGCTCGTGCGCCTGACGTGGACGTTCAACGCGGAGGTGGGCCAGCTGCTGGCCGGCGTCATCTGGGTGATCGGCTGGTGCCTCGCTCTCCTCGCGCTCGCGGTGCGTCTCCCGCAGGCCGCGATCGGCGCGATCGGGGTCGCGATCGTCGTCGGGCACAACGCCGTGGACCGCTGGCTGCCCGCGCTGGGGCCCGCCGCGTACGCGAGCCGCTGGTCCGGTCTCTGGCAGGTCCTCTACCTCGGCGGACCCATCGAGCTGGCGAAGGACGGCCCGCAGCTCTTCGTCCTCTACTCGATCGTGCCGTGGATCGGCGTGATGCTCGCGGGGTACGCCTTCGGGTCGGTGATCGAGCTCGATCCCGCGAGGCGGCGCCGGATCTGCCTGCGCCTGGGCGGCGCGATGATCGGGGCGTTCCTCGTCCTGCGCGGGCTCGATGCCTACGGCGACCCGAGGCCGTGGCGCGTCGGGCCGGCCGCCGCCGCGAGCCGTGCCGGCGCCCCGGCGAAGCAGCCTCCGCCGGCCGCGCTCCGGTTCCTCGGCACGACCAAGTACCCGGCCTCGCTGCTGTTCCTCCTGATGACGCTCGGGCCGGCGGTGGCCGCGATCCCGCTCCTGGAGAAGGCCTCGGCGAGCAACGCCGCGGCGCGTCAGCTGGCCGTCGTCGGGCGGGTGCCGCTCTTCTACTACGTCCTCCACATCCCGTTGATCCACGCGGCGGCTTGCCTGGTCTCGCTCGTCCGCTCCGGACACGTCGATCCGTGGCTCTTCGCGAACCACCCGGCGATGAGCCCGCCGTCGCCGGACGGATATCGCTGGAGCCTCGGGCTCCTGTACGGCGTCACGTTCGTCGTCATCGCGCTCCTGATTCCGCTCTGCCGGTGGCGGGCGGGGGCGGCGGAGGAACGTCACCGATCGCGTACCAGTTCACCCGTCGCGTCGCGTACATGACCGCGGCGAGGAGCGCGAACACGGTGAGGGAGCCGATCAGGAGGGTGTAGTCCTCGACCCGGAGGAGCGTGAACAGGTAGGCGTAGAGGCCGGTCAGGAGCGCTCCGATGAGAGTCCCGCGCCGCCAGGTGAGGATGCCGGCGCTGTAGCCCGACACCAGGAGCACGGTGCCGGCCGAAGCCGCGAGGTACGCCCGGCCGAAGCCGATCTGCTCCGAGAGCGAGACCAGGAGGAGATAGAAGAGGCAGAGCGCGAGGCCGACCAGGAGGTACTGGATCGGGTGGATCTCGAGGCCGCCGCCGCACGTCTCGAAGAGGAAGAACGCCCCGAACGTGAGCGCCACGAACAGGAGGCCGTACTTGATCGAGCGGGTCGCCTGCTGGTAGTGGGTGGCCGGCTGGAAGAGCGACACGCCGAAGGCGGACGGCGCGACGGCGGTCGCGAACGCGTTCCCCGCGAGGTCCTCGCCGCGCCACTCCTGCCGGTAGCCCCTGCCGAAGTAGGCGACCCTCCACGAGGCCGTGAAGCCGGAGGGCGTGATGGTCCGGACCTCCGGGAGGAACGCGCCGCCGAAGCTGGGGTGCGGCCAGGGGGAGCGGAGCGCCACGCGCGTCTCCATCCCGAGCGGCGCGAACGTCACCTCCCGGCTTCCCCGCAGCGTCAGGGTGAAAGAGAACGTGTGCGGCTCACCGGCCGCCTTCAGCCCCCCGATCGGCGCGTGGAGACCGGTCACGCCGAGGGGGCTGGCCGCCGGGCCGGGCCGCGCCGGCAGGCTCGAGCCGTCCCAGGTGACCCGCAGCTGCTCCTGGATCCCGCGCGTGTCGCTCGTCCCGATGGAGAGCCGCGCGTCGCTCCAGAGCACGCGATCCTCCGGAATGCCGAGAGCCCCGGGCTCGACGCCCGGGAAGCTCCCGCTCACCTTCAGCTGGAGGGTGTAGACGACGACGCTGAAGATCCCGCGGCGACGGACCTCGGGGGCCAGCGTCCCGTCGAGCTCCAGGCGGTCGGGAAGGAAGAGCGCCAGGTCGTCGCGCGTCCCGGTCGTCCCGTCCTTCTCCCGGGTCTCGACCCGATACGGGAGCGCGAGGACCGGACCGACGATCGCCTGTGACGACCCCCACTTGCCGCTCACCTCGGCCATCGCCTCGCCGCTGCGCCCCTGGCGCTCGTCCACCACCGACTGGACCCGCGCCAGGAGGATGACGAGCACCACTCCGAGGCCGCCGCAGGTCGCCAGCTTCACCAGGACACGATTCCTCATGCCGGCCCCACAGCACGCGGCGTGCCTGCCGCGGGGCCGCCAGAGGCCGCCTGCGCGCCCGGTTTGCTCGGCTCCGGAGAAATCGGCTCCGTAACGGAGAGTTCGCCGGACTTGCCAGGCGCGGTCGAGGCCCTCACGATGCCGGCATCCTGGACGCAGCCCTCCTCCTCGGCCCCGCCGCCTGCCTCGGCTCGGCCGCCCTCTGGGCGCTGGCCGCGAACGTCTACTCCCGGGCGGCCCGGGCGTCGAGCGCGGTCGCGGTCAACTTCCTGCGCGCGGGCCTTTCCTTTCCGGTCTTCCTCGCGATCGCCCTGGCGCAGGGGTCGGGGAGCGGTCTCGGTGCGGTGACGCCGGGCCGCGCCGGCTGGCTCCTGGTCAGCGTCGTCGGCAGCTACGTGGTCGGGGACGGGCTCTTCCTGGTCAGCACCCAGATCCTCGGCGTGCCGGTCGCGCTCGCGATCGCCTCCACCTACCCGCTCTGGTCCGCGTTCGCGGGCTGGGCCTTCCTCGGACAGGGCGTCAATCCGGCCGGCCTGGCCGGGGTGATCCTCGTCGTGGCGGGCGTCGTGACGGTCGTCCGCGGGCGGAGCGGCCGCGCGGACGAGCCGCACGCCGGCGCGCCCCCGACCCACGGGCCCGGGCGGACGACGGGTGTGCTCCTGGCCTCGGCCACGTCGCTCTTCTGGGCCCTCAACACGTTCGCCGTGGCCAAGGGCGGGGAGGGCATTCCGTTCGCGTCGGTCAACACGGTGAGGATGGGCCTCGCCGCGATGCTGCTGCTCCTCCTTCGGCTGGTGGTGCCGCGCCGCGCGACGCCGCTCCTCCTGCCGGCGCGCGAGCTCCGCCGTGCCTGGCCCGTGCTCCTGCTGGAGGGCGTGGGCGGCACCGCGCTCTTCGTGATCGGGCTCACCCGCTCGCCGCTCGCGGTGGCGGCCGCCCTGACGTCGCTCGCGCCCGTCCTGTCCGTCCCGCTGGCCCTGGCCATCCGGCGCGAACGCGTCGACGGGAGGACGCTGCTCGGGATCGTCGTCGTCACCGTGGGCGTCATCGTGCTGGTCGGCTCCCGGAGGGGCTGAACGTCCGAGGAGCCATGCAGGTGCTCTACAGACGTGAGCGCGGCCCGGAGGTACACTCTGGATTGGACGAGGGATGCAGGAATTCGACCTCGAAGGTGGGATCAAGCCCATCGAACGCCCCAAGCTGAAAGACTTCTGCGCGAAGTGTCGGCTGGAGGTGCTTCGGTCCGTGAAGATCTGTCCCAGGTGCGGCTTCGACATCGATGGGTTCCGGAACCTGGACGGGAGCCTTCCGGTGACCAAGCCGCGAGCGCCGGCCGCGCCGACCGCAGCGGCGCCAGAGCCGAAGACGGTGGCGCTCGCGATCGGGGCGGTCGTCCTCGTCGTGGCCGGCGCCGTGGCCTGGTGGGCGTTCAGCCGGCCGCGGCCCGTGGTCCAGCCGGTCGTCGCCACGCCGACGGGGGACAAGGGGTACGTGAGTCTCCAGACCCCGCAGTCCGCGCCCGCGGACCCTCCCGTCGCGGCCGAGGAACCCGCCGTGAAGGAGCCACGCGGAGACCAGGGCACCGCCAGGCCGACGGCGGCTCCCGGCGGTCCCGTCCTCGGGCGGGGCGCCGTCGACACGGGCGCTCCGGTACCGACGCCCGCCTTCTACCGCGTCATCCTGACGGACGGCACCGTCTACGACGCCGTCTCCCCCCCCGGCGACGGCGCGATGATCACCCTCCAATTGGTCAACGGGACCCGCGCCGTCGTCTATCGGTCCGACATCGACGTCGGCAAGACGCGCCTCGCGAACGAGCCGCCGGCCCCCGAGCCCTGAGCCCTCCGCTGTGGTCTCCCGCTCCCGGGAGGCTCCTCGAGCTGCGCGCCGTGTACGCGCGGCTGAACGCGACCTTCAGGAAGAAGAGGCTCTGCCAGCTCGGGAGGGGGTCGTGATTCTGCGCCGAGACCGTCGGCCTCGAGGGCTGTCGCGTAGTTTCCCGGGAATCGCACACCCACTATCATTTGTCGAGTGAGGGCCAGCGCCGTGCGGTCGAGTCTCCTGGGACTCTGCCTGATCGGTGCGCTCCCCGCCTCCGGCGCGGACCCCGCGCTCGCGCGGGCGGTCGCTCCGGAGCCGGAGCAGGTGCTCCGGCTCGAGAGGCTCTCCCAGGACGACGGTCTCTCGCAGGGCTTCGTCACCACGTTCGCCCAGGACTCGTTCGGCTTCGTCTGGATCGGGACACAGGACGGCCTGAACCGGTACGACGGCTACGAGGTCCGTACGTTCCGGCCGGACGGCACGGCCACGGCTCTGCCGGACGGACACGTGCGTGCCCTGCTGGCGGGTCGCGACGGCGCCCTCTGGGTCGGCACGCGGGAGGGGGGGCTGAGCCGCTGGGACCCGCGCACCGAGACCTTCCGGACGTGGCGGAACGACCCGAAGGACGCCGCCTCGCTCAGCTTCGACTACGTCAACGCGATCCTCCCGAACGAGGACGGCACGCTCTGGGTCGGCACGCTCGAGGGGCTCAACCGGTTCGATCCCGCGACCGGACGGGCGCGGCGCTTCATGCGCGACGCGAAGGACCCGGGCGCGCTGGCCTCGAACGAGATCGCCTCCCTCTACCGCGACGCCGCCGGGGCGCTCCTGATCTCCTTCAAGAACGGCGCGCTCGATTCGCTCGACGCGAGCCTGTCGATCCGCCACCGCAAGCCGGAGCTCGCGGCCCTCGGGGAGACGGGCGCCGTGACCGCGATGGCCGACGCGGGAGGGGGACGCAGCTGGATCGGGACGTCGTCCGGGCGGCTCCTCCAGTGGGACGCGCGTGAGGCGCGCTTCGACCTCTCGACGGGCTTCGTGCTGGAGAAGCCGATCACGTCGCTCCGGGTCGATCGGGGGGCGCTCTGGATCGGGACGCGGGGCGGGGGCCTCGTCCGCTACGACCCGGCTCATCCCCGCCTCGTCACCTTGCGGCCCGATCCCTCCGACCCGCACAGCCTGCCGGGCGATTCGGTCCAGACCCTCTTCCGGGACCGCACCGGCGTCCTCTGGATCGGCACGCCGTTCGGGGCCGCCCGCCTCGATCCCGCCTCCGCGGCGTTCCGCGTCTACCGCAAGACGGCCTCGGGCCACGACGGGCCGCCGGACCCGTACGTCTGGGCGGTCGCGGGGGATCCAGACGGGAGCGTCTGGGTCGGATCGAACGGCGGCCTGTCGCTCCTGGATCGCGCCACGGGCTCGTGGCGGAGCTGGACCGCCGCGCCCGACGACCCGCGCGCTCTCCCGAGCGACAGCGTCACCTGCGTGCTCGTCGACCGGTCCGGCGCGGTGTGGGCCGGGGGAAATCGTGGCCTCTCGCGCTACACGCGGGAGACCGACCGCTTCGAGTCGTTCCACAAGGGCTCGGGCGATCCGCCCCTGCCGCACGACCGGGTCTTCCATCTCCTCGAGACGCGCGACGGGCGCCTGCTGGTGGCGACGGCGCGGGGCGCCGTGCAATGGGACCCGGAGCGGAAGGGCTTCCTTCCGATCGGGGGGCCCGACCTGATCCCCACCGTCTTCGCGATGGCCGAGGACCGCGAGGGGGCGATCTGGCTCGGCACGTTCCACAACGGGCTCTATCGCATCGACCCGGCGACCGGGGCCGCCTCGCGCCTCACCGACGCGGCCGGCGCGGGCCTGATCGAGCCGCAGCAGATCTCGTCGCTCCTCGTCGACCGGAGGGGGCGGCTCTGGGTCGGCACGGCGAAGGGCGTCTTCCGGCGGGATCCCGGCGCCCGGTCGGTGCGCCAGTACCGGCTGCGGGACGGGCTCCCCAACGAGAACGTGATGGGGATGGTCGAGGACGACCGGGGCCAGATCTGGATGAGCACGAACGACGCGCTCGTGCGCCACGATCCGGAGACGGGGACGTTCCGGGTGTACCGGAGCCGCGACGGGCTTCCCACGAACGAGTTCAACCAGATGGCGGCGGGCCGGACGCCGCGCGGCGAGGTCCTCTTCGGCACGCCGGCGGGCGCGGTGCTCTTCCACCCGGACGACCTCGCGGCCGACCCGACCCCGCCCCAGGTGGCGATCACCGGGTTCGAGCTCTTCAACGTCCCCGTGCCGATCCGCCCGGAAGGGACGCGAGACGGCCACACGTTCACGCTGCCCGGCTCGATCGTGACGACCGACCGCCTGGTGCTCTCGCACCGGGAGAAGGTCGTCACGCTCACGTTCGCTTCTCTCCACTTCGCCGCGCCCCGTGAGGCGCGCTACGCGTATCGCCTCGAGGGCTGGGACGACGGCTGGCGCGAGGTCTCCTCGCAGCGCCGGTCGGCCACCTACACGAACCTGCCGGCGGGCCGCTACGTCTTCCGGGTCCGCGCGGCCAGCAAGGACGGCGTCTGGAACGAGGACGGGGCCCGCCTCGCGCTGAGGGTGCTGCCGCCCCCGTGGAAGACGTGGTGGGCGTACACGGCGTACGTCCTCGCGCTCGTCGCCGGGATCGCCGGCTTCGTCACGTTCCGCCTGCGAGCCCTGCGGCGCCGCCAGCGCGACCTCGAGGCGCTCGTCGCCGTGCGCACCGAGGAGCTGGCCGCCTCCGAGCGGCGCGCGATGGAGGCGAATCGCGCCAAGAGCGTCTTCCTCGCCAACATGAGCCACGAGCTCCGGACGCCGCTCAACGCCGTCCTCGGCTTCGCGCAGCTCCTCGATCGGAGCCCCGTGCTCCGTGGCGACGATCGCACCGGTCTCGAGGTCATCCGCCGGAGCGGAGAGCATCTCCTGGGGCTGATCAACGACGTGCTGTCGCTCTCGAAGATCGAGGCGGGCCGGCTCACGCTGCAGCCCAGGCCGTTCTCGTTGCGCCGGATGATCCGGGGCCTGGACGCGATGATGCGGGTCCGCGCCGACGGCGCCGGCCTGCGGCTCGAGGTGCGTCTGGAGGGCGACCTGCCCGAGTCGGTGCGGGGGGACGAGGGGAAGCTCCGGCAGGTGCTGGTGAACCTGCTCGGCAACGCGATCAAGTTCACGGACCCGGCCGCGGGGCGTGAGGGCCGCGGGCGCGTGACGCTCACCGCGTCGTGGAAGGAAGGCCGCGCGCGGTTCGAGGTGGCGGACACGGGCCACGGCATCGCCGCGGCCGAGCTCGCGACGCTCTTCGAGCCGTTCGTCCAGACCGAGAGCGGACGGAAGGCGAAGGAAGGGACCGGCCTGGGCCTCGTCATCACCCGGGAGATCGTGCGTCTGATGGACGGCGACCTTTCGGTCGCGAGCGAGCTCGGCGAGGGCTCGACGTTCTCGTTCGACGTCGCGCTCCCGCTCGCGGACGAGGCGGCACGCGCCGAGGAGACGGATGGCCGCGTCGTCGGGCTCGCCGCGGGTGAGACGGCCCGGCGCGTCCTCGTCGCCGACGACACGCCCGAGAACCGGCTGCTGCTGCAGCGGCTCCTCACCTCCGTGGGCCTCGAGGTCCTCTTGGCGGCCGACGGCCGGCAGGCCGTCGAGGCGTGGGAGCGCGAGCGGCCCGACCTCGTCCTCATGGACATGCGGATGCCGGTGCTGGACGGCCGGGATGCCACGCGCGAGATCCGCCAGCGCGAGTCCCGCGATCCGGAGCGCCGGCGCACGCCGATCGTGGCGCTCACCGCGAGCGTCTTCGAACACGAACGCGACGAGATCCTGGCGTCCGGCGCGGACGACTTCCTGATGAAGCCGTTCGCGGAGCCCCAGCTCTTCCGGATCCTCGAGCTCCGGACGGGGGTGAGGTTCCGGCGGGCGGCCGAGGGCGAGGCCGGGGGGCCGGTGCCGCGGGCCGCGGCTGGATCCGCGCTGACG
>CAYLNK010000303.1:0-8414 GCA_964384675.1 uncultured Holophagales bacterium
CGTGGGCCGGCGCGAGCGGCGTCGCGGCCTGGGACGAAGCCGCGCGCTGGGGCGCGCGACACGGCTCCTGGCCTCTCGCGTTCCGCGCGGCCGAGAAGGCCCTCTCCGGCAAAGGGCTCCCCGAGGATGCCGCCCGCTCGCTCGCCACCGACCGGATCCGCTGGGCGATCCAGCACCCGGAGAACGGGGACGCCCTCGCGCTGCAGGCCGCGCGGGCCGCGCGCTTCCCGGACGACGGCGCGTACGTCGAGGAATGGATCCGCTCCCTCGAGGCGAAGGGGAAGCTGAAGGAGGCCGAGGCCGCGCTCGACGAGGCGGAGCGCCTCCCGCGCGAGCGGCGGGTGCTCGTCGCGGCCGACCTGAAGGCGGCGCACGGCCAGGCGAAGGAGGCGTATCGCGCGCTCGAGTCCGAGGTCGTGGCCGCGCTCGCCTCGACGACCCCGGGTCCGCCCGTCTCGAACGACCTCGCCCGCGCCTTCGCCACCCGCGCCAGGGCCGTCGCGCTCCCGGAGCTCGAGGCGCTGCGCAAGGGGCTCGACGACCGTTTCGACCGCCGCTCGCTCCTCCTCCTCGTGACCTTCCTCGACGGCGGCGGGAACGGGGCGCGCGCCACCGAGCTCCTCCGGCAGGTCGAGCGGCGCCACGAGGCCAGGTTCGACCGCGCCTCGTGGCTCCTCGTCGCCCGGCTCTGGGAGACCCTGGACGCGGTGCCCGAGGCGTTCCGCTCGACGCTGGCCGCCGCCTCGACGGCGACGGCCGCGGACAAGCAGGGCGACCTTTCGGCCCTCGCGTTCCTGGCGCTGAAGGCCGGCGCGCGCGGGCTTCCGTGGGGGACGTACAACGACGAGTCGTATCGCTGGGCCGCCCGCGTCGACGTGACGCCCGGGTTCGCCACCGGCGGGCTGTCGTTCCTCCTCACCGGCTTCGAGCGCGACGCCGCGCTCGCCGAGCTGGAGGGCCGTCGTCTGCCGGAGCGCACGTTCGAGACGGCGCGTCTCCTGGTCGCCGAGCTCGAGAAGCGAAACGGCCGCCACCCCCGCCTTCCCGCCCTCGCGGTGGCGCTCATGCGCAGGCACGTGGAGCGAGGTGAGGGAGAGGCCGCGCTGAACCTCCTTCCGAAGGCCGACGCCGGAGACGCGGCGACGCGGGCCGAGTCCCGCGAGGTCGCCCTCCTGGCGCTCCGGCAGACGAAGGCGCCGATCGAGCGCGAGGCCGGTCTGATCCGCGAGCGCCTCCGCTTCCTCGCCCCCGACGGCACGGTGCCTCCGTTCGGGGGCCGGCCGGGGAACGGCGGGGACGTCGGCGACGGCGCGAGGCCGACGCTGCGCGTGGCGACACGGAACCTGTACGAGGACGCGCTGAAGGAGTCGGTCGGGCGGCTCGACGCCCGTGACCGCTCTCACCGCCAATCCGCCTCTCTTCTCCTGGGGGAGCTCGACCGGCTGCCGGCCGCGGAGGCGCTCTGGCTCTACGCCGCCGAGCAGCTCACCGGCTGGAAGCTCGACGACGGCCTCGACGTCCGCTACAGGGCCGCGCTCGACCGATTCGGCGACGCCGGCTGGTGGAACCGGCTGGCTCGCTGGTACGCGCGCGCCCGGAGGAGCGCCGAGCTGCGCGCGCTGGCCGACGACGTCGTCGCGCGCTTCCGCGGCTCGGCGCTCTTCGCGCGCGATCCCGGCGGCAACCTGACGGTCCCCGTCGAGGGCCAGCCGAACCCGTACGTCTTCCTCTCGGACTACCTGCGGCTGAAGGCGCTCGAGCGCTTTCCGTCGAGCCCTCAGGTGCTGAGGGAAGCGGAGGGCCGGCTCGTCCTCCTCGCCGACTACAACCGGCTCCTCAACGGCGCGCGCCTCACGCCGAAGGAGCGCGGGGTCGTGGACGCGACGCTCCTCGAGGCCCGGCGCAACGCCGTGATCTTCGTGGACGCGGGCCGCCGCTCCCGCTTCCTGGACGACCTCGCGAGGACGGGCCGGCTCGAGGCGTTCCTCCTCGGCCTCGAAGGGCTCGAGCCGAAGAGCCCGGTCGAGCTGCGCCTCCTCGTCGACGGCTGGGTGCGCCTCTCCCGCTTCGAGAAGGCCGTCCCGGAGGCCGACGCGCTCACCGCCCTCTACCCGGGCGACGCCGCGTGCGCGAGCGACGCGCTGACTCTTCACCGCTCGCTCTCGGGCCTCGACCCGAAGCACGCCGGTCAGGCGGAGCGGGTCGTCTCCAATGCGATCCCCGCCCAGGAGGAGCCCCTCCCGCTCCTCGTCTCGCTGGGCGAGATGTGGCAGGACCTCGATCGCTCCGAGCCCGCCGGGCGGGCGTGGCGTCGTGCGTTGGACCTGTCGCCGCGCGACCCCGCGCGCATCCTCGAGATCGCCACCGCGTTCTGGGACTACGGCCGCATGGGCGAGGCGCTCGAGGTGATCGAGGCGGCGCGCAAGCGCCTCGACCGGCCGCGCCTCCACTCCTTCGAGGCCGGCGTCCTCCGCGAGGAGGCGAAGGACCTGCCGGGCGCGCTGGGCGAGTACCTCGACACCGTGGGCGGCGAGCGCACCAGCCAGGGAGGGACGGAGTGGAACGGCGGAGACTGGCGCGCGCAGACGCGTCTCTCCCTGCTGATGGGCCGGCGACGGCCGCTCCAGGAGCTGCTGGCCCGAGTCGACGCGCTGAAGCCCGGTGTGGCGGCGGACGAGGAGTCGCTCGTCCCGTTCCTGACCATCCTGTCGGGCAGCTCGGGTCCGGACGGCGAGGAGACCGAGGACGACTGGGAGGCGGCGCCGGACGACCCCGTCGGACGTGAGCGGCGCGCCGAGGCCCGTCGCGCGGCGGCGCCGTCCGTCAAGAAGGGAATCGCGGCGCTCGGATCAGACGTCCTCGCGAAGACCAAGGAGATGCTCGCGAAGGCCAGCGGGCCCGCCTTTCTGGCGGCGCTGCGTCAGCACCGCGGCGCGCTCCTCGACCGGCGATGGGCGCCCGACTCGGCGGAGGACGTCGCGTTCGACGCGGCGCTCCTCTCCCGCGAGGCCGAGCTCCTCCCCGGCGAGGAGGAGCGGATCGCCAAGGGGCTCGAGCGCGCCCGATTCCTCCTCGGGCACGAGCGGGCCGCCGAGGCCCGGACTGCCGCCCGTGCCCTGCGCCCGCGGATCGAGGCGCTCCCGGACGAAGGCACGCGCCTCCGGCACCTCGTGGAGCTGGCCCGCTTCCTGGAGGAAGCCGGCGAGGACAGCCGGCCGCTCTGGTCCGAGGTGTCCGCGAAGTACCCGTGGTCCCTCGGTCTCCTCGAGGACCGCGTCTCCTTCGAGCTCCGGAACGAGCGCGCCGTCGAGGCGCTGACCCTGCTCGAGGATGCGAGCAGGCGGGCCGCGCCGGGGCACCGCGAGAACCTGACCGAGCGGCTCGCCCGCGAGTCGCTCGCGGCCGGTGACCTCGTCCGCACGCGCCGCGCGCTGTCCGCGCTCCTCTCCTTCGAGCTGCCCGAAGAGAGACGGGTGACCGCGTCGGGTCTCCTCGCGCGGCTCTCCTTCCGCGACGAGCCCGGCTTCGACGCCTACGCCTTCGCGAAGGGCCAGGCGGCGAAGCTCTCGGAGCCCGCGCGCGCCGACCTCTGGTCCGCGGTCGCCACGGCGGGGCGCGAGGAAGGGAAGCTCGACGCCGCGCTCACCTGCGCGATCGAGGGGCTCAACCTGCGCCTCGACCGCACCCTCCTCCACGAGGCGTGCCGCATCGCCGTCGGCGCCGGCACCGAGGCGAAGCTCCTGGGCTTCTTCGAGGCGCAGCGGAAGCGGAGCCCGCGCGACGTGCGCTGGGCGGTCGCGGTCCGCGAGATCCGGATGTTCGGCGGCGACCTTCCCGGCGCCATCGCGGCGGCGAAAGAGGCCTGCGCCGTCGCGCCCGAGAAGGAGAACCTCCAGCGCGAGACGGTGGACCTGATCCTCCGCACGCTGAAGCCCGCCGAGGCGGCGGACTTCCTGGCGGGCTGGGCGTCGACGCGGAAGGGAGACGAGGGGGTCGCCTCCTGGCGCGGCTCGCTCTACCTCAAGGCCGGCGACGACGCGAAGGCGATCGCGGTCGAGCGCGAGTCGCTCGACGCGTGGAAGAAGGAGGTCGCCGAGAGCCGCAGCGCCGACGACGTTCGGAGCGAGGCGAAGGAACGCCTCGCCCGAATCGCCCGGCGCTTCCTCTCGGCGAACCGGGCTGCGGCGGCCTGGACGATCGCGGCGCCGGGCGGCGACGCGAAGCGCGCCGCCGAGGTGCCGCTCACTCACGGCGAGCGGATGGAGATCGCGCTCCGGTCGGGGAACCACCTGAAGCTCCTCGCCGCGTTCGAGGGAAACGCCGAGTTCCGTCAGGAGGCCGCTGGCCCCATCGAGCGCGTGGCCCGCTTCGACCAGCTCGACGAGATCCAGGAGTGGCTGCTCGGCCGGCTCTTCCCGGCCGGGGCGCCGCCGTCGGAGACGGCCCTCGAGCGGTGGTGGGACGTCGCCGGCTCCGCGGGCTTCTCGCGCCTGGGCGAGGCGGTCTCAGGGCGGCTGCTGGAGGCGAAGGGTGACGCCGGCGCTCCCGCCACGGACGCGCTCCTCAAGACGCTCGAGCCGGTCCGCCGGATCCAGCCGAAGAACGCTCCGGCCCGGTACGTCTTCAGCACCGACCGCTTCCAGCAGGCGATCGTGGCGTACCTCGTGTCCCGCGATCGGAAGGCCGAGCTCGGGCGAGCCCTGGCCCCGCTCGTCGACGAGCTGAACGCCCGTGTCGCCTCGCCGGCACCACCGGACACCACCCTCCCCTTCGCGAGCTGGTTTCCGGTCGCGGCGTTCGCGGAGCTGGCGGCGACGCCGGAGCGGACCGCCTGGCGTGACTCCGCGGCCGGCTGGCTCGGGAGCACGCCGGCCTGGACGCGCTTCCTGAGAGCGACCGGCGGCCGCTGGGACGTCCGGCCGCTCCTCGCGCTCCTCTCCGAGGCCGAACGGAACGCGTTCCTCGAGAGGTCCGCCGCGGCCTCGGCCGATCCGTCGCTGGCGCCGCGGATCGCCGCCCAGACGCGGGCGGCCACGGCGCTCGCCGCGCTGATCGCGGGCAAGCCGGATGCCCTCGCCAATCCGGACCTGGTGCGCCTGCGTGGCCCGAGGAGCGTGGGCGACGTCCTGGGAAAGGACCCGCGCTTCACGTGGAGCGAGCTGCCGGCGCTCGGCGAGTCGGGCGACGATGCCGTCGCCGGAGGCGGTGTCGACGCGGGCCGCCTTCCCGGCCGCCTCTGGGGCGTACGTCCCGGAACGCCGTGGTACGTCCTCGAGACGCTGGCCCGTTGGCGCGAGAAGGACGTGACGGCCGCGCTGGTGCCGTCGGAGTCGACCGCGCGCGGCGACGAGACGGCGCGCACGCTCGCGGCCGTGAGGACCGCCCAGGGACTCGGAGACGCGGCGCTCGCTCTGGCCCTCGACGAACGGTACGCGGCCGACCTCGGGAAGCGGGAGCGCCTGAGCCGGAGGCTGCGCCTCCTCGTGCAGACGGGCGGCGTCGAGAAGGCGGACGTCCTCTTCACGGCCGAGATCCGGAAGCTCCAGGCCACGGCGGGCGAGGAGGCGTTCCAGGCCTGGGCCGCGGTCGCGGCCGAGCTGAAGCTCGCGGCCCCGGAAACGCGCGTCGACCCGGGCTCGCCGGTGTCCCCGATGGTGGCCGTCCTCCTCATCGAGAGGCTCGGCCCCGAGAGCGGGTCGAAGCTCGAGCCGACCGACGTCTCGCAGCTCCGATCGATCCTCGCCTCGCGCTGGGCGGGCGACCCGTCGCTCTCGGTGGAGCGGACGACCTACCTCCTGGAGCAGCTCTGGGCCGAGGGCGTCTCCGCCTACCCGGTCGCCGCCGACCGGCTCGGCCCCTGGTGGCCGCGCGCGAAGGAGTTCCTCACCGGCCTCCCGGAGTCGAGCCGGCGCGAGGGGCTGAACGCCGTCCGCGCCCTGCCCGACGCCACGCGCCTCGCGGCGATCGCCGCCGGAGGCGACCGCCGCGAGGCGACCGAGGTGCTGCTCCTGCGCGCCGAGCTCGCGAACGGGAAGGACGCCGAGGCGCTCACCCGGCTGTCGGGCCTCCTCGCCGCGCGCGACGGCAAGCGCACGCTCCGCTTCACGCCTCCGGCCCGGGTCGTCACCGAGGAGCCGGCGGAGGGCGAGGAGCCCGCGCCCGCGGCGCCACCTGCCGACACCGCGGACGCGTCGTCCATCGGGGGGTGGCTCCGCGTCTTCCGCGAGACCCGGCGCGCCGAGGTCGTCGGCAAGGCGGAAGCCCTGCTCGAGCCCCGGGTCGCGCGCGATCTGGCTCAGCCGTTCGTTCCGCTCGCGAGCTGGCTCCTCGCGCTCGACCTGGCGACGGCTCCGGACGAGCCGCGACGCGTCGTCGACGCGCTGGAGCGCTCCTGGGCGCGGGGCGACTGGGCGTTCGACCCCGACAAGGTGCAGCTGATCCGGGCGCTCGCCCGGAAGGACCCCGCGGCCGCCGCCCGCTGGACCGAGCGGCTCGAGGAGCCCACCACGCCGGAGGCCGTCGAGTCGCGCGTCGCGATGCTCGTCGCGCGGAAGCTGCATGACGACGCCCGCCGCGAGTGGACGCTCGCGGCGGGCCGCCTCGGCCTCTCCAGGGCCGACCAGCTCCGGGCCTTCGACGGCTGGCGCCGCGTGCCGGGAACGCCCGGCGCAGACGCGCCCGGCGCCTGGAAGCTGGCCGCCGACTTCTGGCGTAAGAAGGGCTCCGAGCTCCCGGCCTGGGGCGCGACGCTCGCGGCACACCTGCGCAGGCACCCGTACGACCGGCTCTCGGCGCGCGTCGTCCTGCGCAGCCTCGCGCCCGCCTCGGAGGACGTCGCCGGGCCCGCCGCCGCGGCGCTCGACGATCGCGAGGACGTCCCGGCGTGGCGCATGGCGCGCTCCGAAGTGGCCCGTTCGCCGCGCGCGGCCCGGAGCCTCTTCCCGTCCTCGTGGATCGACGTCGGGAACCTGGTGCGCCGGCGGTTCCCGCGGGCCGAGGTCGACGGGCTCCTCGCCGACGTCTCGCGTGCCTACTCGGCCTGCGGCGACCCGGCGTTCCTGCGGACGCTGGGTGCCCTCGAGGAACGGAGCCCGTCGACGCCCCAGCGGGCCGCCCTCCGCGCCGAGCTGGAGGCGCAGTTCCGCAAGACCCAGACGCGGCCGGAGGTCGTGCGCCTGGTCGACGGCGCGGTCCGTCCGCTCCTCCCCCGCGACCTCACCTGGGACCTCTACTCCCGGCTCCTGACGCTGGAGGACGTGCCGTGAAATACACCGCTCTCCTGTCGCTCTTCCTCGTCGCGACGCCGGTCCTCGCGGACGAGGCACGGCTTCCCTTGCCGGACGGGCCCGTCGTCGCCCTCATCCAGGACCCACGGGCGTTCGACCGCGCGCTCACGGGGGGCTTCCGTCGCGCGGCGTCCGGCACGCTCCCCGCGTCAGACCCGGCCGGCGCTGCCTGGAAGAGGACCCGCGTGGGCGGGAAGCTCGTCGCGCAGTGGGAGATGCTCGCGAAGGACCTCCCGCTGACGTGGCCGCAGCTGATGGCGCTCCAGCCCACGAGCGTGGGCCTCACCCTCCTCGCGGCCGGAGACCTCGAGGCCGTCCTCGCGCTCCGGACGGGGGCCGCGCCGCTCGCGCTGGCGATACCGGGAGGAGCCGAGAAGAGCCACAAGGGGATGGCCTACCGCCTCGTCAGCCGGGGAGCGGGTGACGACCACACCGCGGACCGTCGAATGGGCCTCGCCTGGGCACGGGTGAAGGGCTGCGTCCTGATCGCGACGAGCGAGCGGGCGCTCGTGGCCGCGCTGGATAAGTGCCTCGCGAACGACGGCGCCACACCGGCGCTCCCCGGGATCGTCTCGATGCGGCTCGATCTCGACGCGCTCCGAAAGGACCTCTACTTCCGGCGCGAGTTCCTGTTCGACGAGGGACAGAAGGGCCCGGAGAGCGGCATCCTCGAGGCCGCCCTCCGCGTGGACGGGAACGACCTGGTGGAGGTCCGAGAGGGCTCGGGCGAGACGCGCCCGCCCGCCGCAGGCTGGACCACCGCCGGGCGCGACGTGGCGGCAGCGGGCTGGGAGAGCGACGGCGCGCGCTTCTTCCCCGCGCTCCGGCGCGGCCTGCTGGAGCCTCTTCCCTCTCCGTCGAGCCGTCCCGTCGCCGCGCTCGCGGCGTTCCCCGCGCTCGATCCCGGCCCGTCGGACCGGTATCGCACCGACCTGACGAAACCGGCCCCGGTGGAGGGCCCATGGGGCGAGGGCGAGCTCCCCCGCTGGGCCGAGGCGATCAGGCCGCTCGGCGGATGGGGCTGGGAGATCGGCCGGGCCGGCGCGCGGCGCCTCGTCGTGAAGGCGACGCCGGGGGACGAGAAGGCGATGCGGGCGCTGGCGCTCGAGACGGCGCGCCGGCGCGCCG
>CAYLNK010000304.1:0-8404 GCA_964384675.1 uncultured Holophagales bacterium
CGGGGGGCGGCGCCCGCCGGCGAGACCAGCGCCTCGAGCAGGTCGGCGTCGGCGTCGACGGCCCAGCCGACGTGCGACTCGGCGCGCCCGAGGGAGGAGAGGCCGTGGGCGGCCAGCCGGTCCTGGAGGCTCCGGATGTCCCGGCGGCGGAGGGCGACGTAGTGCAGCAGATTCCGCGCGCTCGGCCGGTTCGGCTCGGGAAGCTCGGCGAGGACGGAGGCGGCGGCGGTCTCGGCCCGGTCCAGCTCGGCGCGCAGCGAACGGAGCTCCCGCGCGAGGGCCATCCGCTCGTCGACCTCGGTCGGAGAGCGCCGGGACGGTCGCTTCGGCATACGCCTCTCGAACGGCACCGCCAGGCGGCGGCGTCAGACCCGTCGGTGTGTCCCCCCGTCACCGGGAGGGCCACGCGTTAACACCATGTCGCCTTCCGCTTGACACGGCCATGAACCAGATGAATCATGCATCGATAAACATACCGAGCGTTCGGTTTGTGTGATCGAGACGAGCGGCACGAAGGGGCGGGACGATGCGGCAGGAAGGGAGGACGGCGATGAAGAAGAAGAGGTTGGGATCGGCGGGCGGGCCGGGACGGGTCTTCGGGGCCCTCCTGGCGCTGGCGGCGGCAGCCGGCTTCGTCACGAGCCCGCGGGCGGCGGCGCAGGTGGCGGACGCGGTGGTCGAGGTGACCGTGGTGGACGACGCCGGCGTCGCGATGCCCGGCGTGACGATCGAGGTCCGGCGCGCGGAGACCGGCTTCGTGAGGGCCGCGACGTCCGACGTCCGCGGCGGGGCGCGCTTCCCGAACCTCGCCCCGGCGAGCTACGCCGTCAAGGCGACGCTCTCCGGCTTCTCGCCGATCGAGGAGACGATCGTCCTGCGGGTCGGCCAGACCGCCAAGGTGAAGATGGGTCTCCGTGCGGCGAGGACGGAGTCCGTCACCGTGACGGGCGAGGTCCCCCTCGTCGACGTCTTCAAGTCGGATTCGTCCACGAACATCGTGCCGGAGCAGATCCAGGCGCTCCCGGTCCTGGACCGCGACTTCCAGAAGCTCGCGTTCATCGCACCGGGCGTCCAGCGCGAACGCGGAGCCTTCCGGTTCATCTCGGGCGGGCCGGTCATCGGCGCCGGCGGAAACGCCAGCCAGTCGACGATCCTGGTGGACGGGGTCGACTTCACCGATCCGACGCTCGGGCTCGCCAAGACGCGCTTCAGCCAGGACGCGATCTCCGAGTTCCGCGTCGTCCAGAACCGGTTCGACACCGAGGTCGGCGGCTCCGCCGGCGGCGCGCTCTCGATCATCACCCGCTCCGGCACGAACGACTTCAAGGGCACCGTCTTCGGCTTCTACCGGGCCGATGGCCTCCGGGCCAAGGGCGCGCTCGAGCAGGAGTCGAGCGCCGACCTCTACAAGGGGCAGTTCGGATTGACGCTCGGGGGCCCGATCGTGAAGGACCAGACGCACTTCTTCGCGTCCCTCGAGCAGGTCACGGCCTCCTCCCCGATCCTCTTCCGTCCCGGCGGCGCCTACGCGTCGTTGGCGGCCGACCTCGGCCATCCGTACCACCAGACGCTCGCCTTCGTCGGCCTCGACCAGCGCCTCTCTGACACGGGCAACCTCTCCGCCAAGCTCGACTACGAGCGGTACCGCGAGAACAACTTCCGTGTCGGCGGCGTCGTCGACGTCTCCTCCGGGCAGGAGCTGAACCGCGACAACCTGAACCTGGCGCTCGGCTTCGTGCAGGCGCTCGGATCGACGGCGACCAACGAGCTCCGCGGCCAGATCGGGAAGCGGAAGTACCAGGAGCCGCCGGCCACGTCCGGCCCCTCCCAGTGGTTCACCGGCGGCGTCACCCTCCAGCGCGGCGGCAGCATCTACGGCGACCTCCTGGGCGAGGGGACGCAGTGGGAGCTGAAGGACTCGATCAGCAAGCAGCTCGTCGGCTCCTCGGGCTCGCACGACCTCAAGCTCGGAGTCGGCGTCCAGCGCGTCGTCGACACGTCCCGGATCGACACGTACGCCACAGGCCTCCTCTACTACGCGACCGACTCGGCGGCCGCCCCGGCTCTCTACCTGTACGGCCAGGGCTCTAGCGAGGTCACCGCGAACACGACCAAGCTCTCGGCGTTCCTGCAGGACGCGTGGCGGCCCCTCTCGAACCTCTCGGTCACCGCCGGCGTCCGGTACGACTTCGACTCCAACGGCAACAACCCCGACTTCACGCATCCCCTCGTCCCCGAGGCGCGCGGCCGGGACACGAACAACATCCAGCCCCGTCTCTCCCTGTCGTGGGACGTCACCAACGACGGGCAGAACGTCGTCCGCGGCGGCGCCGGGATCTTCACCGGCCGCTACCTCCTCCTCCCGGCCGAGCAGGAGCTCGCGCTCAACGGCGTCACGGGACGCAAGCTCCGCACGCGCGTGGCGCTGCCGGGCCTCCCGATCGACCCGAGCAACCCGGAGAACACCGGCTTCCTCCTCCCGACCATCGATATCGCCCTCATCGACACCGAGCTCGTCGCCCCCGAGGCGACCCAGGCCACGATCGGGTTCACCCGCAAGCTCGGCAACACCGGGCTCTACGCCGACCTCGAGGCGATCTACGTCAAGGGCCGGAACGAGATCACGATCCGCGACAAGAACTGGAAGGGGAACGTCACCGGCGGGCGGTTCTACGCCCAGTACGGACAGGTCAACACCTACACGAACGACGGTCGCTCCGAATACAAGGCGCTCGTCTTCAGCGTGAACGGCTCCCTCAAGGGCGGGCACGTCGTGACCGCGTCCCTCACCGCGGGCAGCAAGCGCAACGTCAGCGACGACTTCAGCCCGGAGTTCCCGACCGGCTATCCCAACGACCCGGCGGACATCGAGGCCGAGTACGGGCGCGGCCGCTCGTCCGAGCGGCTCCACCTGGTGATGAGCGGAGTGATCCGGGCCCCGTGGGGAATCACGGTCGCCCCGATCTACGAGTACGGATCGGGCCAGCCGTTCACCCACCGCCTCGGCTACGACTACAACGGCGACGGCAAGAACTCCGACCGGCCGGCCGGAGTCGACCGCTTCGGCGAGGACGGCCCTCCGTTCCGCCAGCTGAGCCTCCGGATCGCCAAGAGCGTCGCCTTCGGCTCCGGGCCGAGCCTCGAGCTGATGGTCGAGGGCTTCAACCTCTTCAACACGGTCAACTACGACGTGACCTCGGTGGACGGCGCCGAGTTCTTCTCCGGGCCGACGCTCGCGAACAAGAACCTCGCCTACGTCAGGAACCCGAATTTCGGCCGCTTCAACGCCACCCTTCCGGGCCGCGAGATCCAGCTCGGCCTCCGGCTCTCCTTCTAGGCGCGCCATGGCGATCGAGACGGGTCTTCGGGGTCGCACCGTCATCGTGACGGGGGGCGGGGCCGGGATCGGCCGCGCGACGGTCCTGGCGTTCGCCAGGCAAGGGGCGAAGGTCTCCGCGTGGGACGTCGACACCGGCGCCGCCGAGGCGCTCCTGGCCGAGGCCGGCCCGGACGTCGAGCTGCGGGCCGTCGACGTGACCGACGCGGCCGCCGTCGAGACGGCGGTGGCGGCGGTCGTCGGGCGCTGGGGCGGAGTCGACGTCCTCGTCAACAACGCCGGCATCGTCCGCGACGCGCAGCTCGTCAAGTGGAAGGACGGCGCCGCCGTCGCGACCATGTCCGACGCGCAGTTCGACGCGGTGATCGCCGTCAACCTCAAGGGCGTCTTCAACGGCACGCGGGCCGTGGCGCCGCGGATGATCGCGGCGGGCCGGGGGGTGATCCTCTCGGCCTCCTCGGTCGTCGGCCTCTACGGCAACTTCGGGCAGACCAACTACACGGCGACCAAGGCCGGCGTGATCGCGATGACGCAGACCTGGGCGCGCGAGCTCGGCAGGTACGGCATCCGCGTGAACGCGGTGGCGCCGGGCTTCATCGCCACCGAGATCCTGAAGGCGATGCCCGAGAAGGTGATCCAGGGGATGGTGTCGCACACGCCGGTGGGCCGGATGGGGACGCCCGAGGACATCGCCCAGGCGTACGTCTGGCTGGCGTCTGACGCGGCCTCGTTCGTGCACGGCATCGTCCTGTCGGTGGACGGCGGGCTCGTGGTGGGGACGTAGCCGTGGCGCCGCCGCGCGTCGCGCGCATCGTCTCGACCGGCCTCTACCTGCCGGAGATCGAGATCACCAACGACGAGCTGAAGCGGCGGATCCCGGCCGCCGCCGAGGCGATCGACAAGCTGGCCGAGGCGACCGGCATCGCCCGGCGCTGGTGGGCGCCCGAGGAATGGGCCACGTCGGACCTGGCGGTCCGCGCGGCGCGGATCGCGCTCGAGAAGGCGGGCCGCACCCCGAAGGACGTCGACCTGATCGTCCTCGGCACCGACTCGCCCGACTACGTCACGCCGGCCACGTCGGTCGTCGTGCAGCACAAGCTGGGCGCCACGAACGCCGGCACCTTCGACGTCGGCTGCGCGTGCGCCTCGTTCCCCACGGGCCTCGCCATCGCCTCGGGGCTGATCGCCGCGAATCCGGCGCTCGAGACGGTCGTCGTGGTCGGCGCGTACCTGATGCACAAGCTCGCCGACCCGACCGACCCGCTCAATTTCCTGTACGGCGACGGCGCGGGGGCCGCGGTGCTCGAGGCCGGGGAGACACCCGGCTTCGTGGCGTCGGCCTTCTCCGCCGACGGCTCGTACCACGATCACTGGGGTCTCTACTCGGGCGGGACGGCCGAGCCGGCCACAGAGGCGTCGGTGCGCGAGGGCCGGACCAAGGTGCGGATGCTGAAGCGCTATCCGCCCGAGGTGAACCACGAGGGGTGGCCGCGGATCGTCCGCCGGCTCGTGGAGCAGGCGGGTGTGGCGATGACCGACCTCGACCTCGTCGTCTTCTCGCAGGTGCGGAAGCCGTCGATCGAGGTCGTCATGGCGGACCTGGGCCTCCCGATGACGAAAACGCACACGATCATGGAGGAGATGGGCTACACGGGCTCGGCTTGCCTCGGGATGGCTCTCGACGACGCGCTGGTGAAGGGCCGGGTCCGCGCCGGGAGCCTGGTGGCGCTCGTCGGGTCGGGAGTCGGGTACAACCAGGCCGGTACGATCTTCCGGCTCTGAGGTGGCGCCGATGGCGAGGATCGCGGTCGTCGTCCTCCTTGTCCTTCTGGCCGTCGGAGCCGTGCTCACGCTCCGCTTCGTGCGGAACCCGCTGGCGGCCCTGGCACGCCGGAATCGGGCGGCGCTCGGGCAGGCGGGCCTGACGCGCGTCTCGCTCGATACCCCCGCCGGGCCGCTCGTCTACTGGAAGGGCGGCTCCGGGCCCCGCGTGGTCCTCCTGCACGGGGCGGGGGACCAGGCCGGGAGCTGGTCGGCGGTCGCGACCCGGCTCGCCGGCGGCTTCTCGCTCGTGGTCCCCGACCTCCCGGGCCACGGCGACAGCGCCCCTTTGGCCGGGCCGATCGCGATGGGATCGATCGTCGACGGGGTGACCCGGCTCCTCGAGAAGGAGGGGAGCGCCGTCGTCGTCGGGAACTCGCTCGGCGCGTTCGCGGCCTCCTCGGTCGCGGTCGCGAGGCCCGACCTCGTCACACGGCTCGTCCTCGTCAACGGAGGGCCGATCCTGGGCGAGCGTCCCGACCTTTCGCTCGCGCCCAGGAGCCGTGAGGAGGCGCGACGCCTCATGGAGGAGATCCGCGACCCGGCGAGCCCGAAGGTGCCGGGCTTCGTGCTCGACGATGTCGTGCGGCAGGCGCGGAGCGGTCCGCTGTCGCGCCTCGTCCCGGGCGAGATGGTGCCGTTCCTGCTGGACGGAAAGCTCGGCTCCCTCCGCGCCCCGGTCGACCTCGTCTGGGGCGCGTCGGACCGGATGGTGCCTCTCACGTACGCCGAACGGCTCCGGGCCGGGCTCCCGGCGGCGCGGCTCACGACGGTCGAGCGGTGCGGGCACGTCCCCCACGTCGAGTGCGCGGAGCGCTTCGCCGGGGCCCTCGCGAAGGTCCTCGCGTCGCCCGCTCCGGTGGCGAGCCGATGATCCACGGAGACGTCCTGGGCGAGCGGGCCCGCCTCTCGCCCGACCGCACCGCGCTCGTCCTCGCCGACTCGGGGCGGCGTCTGACGTATCGCGAGCTCGACGCACGCGCCCGCCGGCTCGCCCGAGCTTTCCTCGGCCCGCTCGGCCTCTCGCCCGGCGACCGGCTCGGCCTCCTCGCCCACAACAGGCTCGAGTTCCTGGACGCGTTCTTCGCGGCGGGGAAGTCGGGCGTCGTCCTCGTTCCGCTCGGCACGCGGCTCCACCCGCGCGAGCTCGCTCCGATCGTCGCGGACGCCGGGCTCTCGGCGCTGCTGTATGACGGCGCCCTTTCCGAGGTCGCCGAGGCCCTTCGCGGCGCGGTCCCGAGGCTCGTCGCTCTCGACGAGCCGGCCCCCGGCGACCTGGCGCTCGGCGCGCTCGTCGCGGGAGCCGGTGGCGACACCCCGCTGCCGCCGCGCTCGCCGGAAGACCTCTACGCCCTCCTCTACACGAGCGGGACGACGGGGCGCCCGAAGGGGGTGCGGATCCCGCACCGGATGGTGGGCTGGAACGGCGTGAACACGGCGCTCGCCTGGCAGCTCGGCGAGGACGACGTCAGCCCGGTCTTCACGCCGCTCTACCATGCCGGCGGCCTCGGCGCGTTCCTCGTCCCGATCCTGGCCGCCGGCGGCACGATCGTCCTCCATCCCCGCTTCGACGCGGTGGACGTGTGGCGCGCGATCGAGCGCGAGCGCGCCACGGTGGTGCTGGGCGTCCCCACGATCTGGAAGATGCTCCTCGAGTGCCCGGAGATCGACCGGGTCGACCTCTCGTCGATCCGGTGGCTGATCAGCGGCGGCGCGCCGCTGCCGCTGCCCCTCCTCGCGGCGTACCAGGCGCGGGGGCTCGTCCTGAAGCAGGGCTACGGGATGACCGAGGTCGGCGTGAACTGCTTCGCGATGTCGTCGCAGGAGGCGACGCGGAAGGCGGGCTCCATCGGGCGGCCTCTGCCCTTCACCCGGGCGCGGGTCGTGGCCGAGGACGGGCGGCCGCTGCCTCCGGGCGAGGTCGGCGAGCTCTGCCTCGCCGGTCCGCACGTCTGCCAGGGCTACTGGAACGACCCGGAGGCGACGCGCGCGGTGCTCGACGCCGAGGGCTTCTTCCACACCGGCGACCTCGCCCGCCAGGACGCGGAGGGCTTCTTCACGATCGCGGGGCGGAAGAAGGACATGCTCATCAGCGGCGGCGTCAACGTCTATCCGGCGGAGATCGAGGCGGTGCTCCTCGGCCACGACGGGGTGGCCGAGGTGTCCGTGGTGGGCGTCGCCGACCCGACCTGGGGCGAGGTGGGCGTCGCCTTCGTGGTGGCGCGGCATGGCGCAGCCCTGACGCCGGAGGGACTGGCGGCGTTCGCCGCGGAGCGCCTCTCGCGGATGAAGCTCCCGAAGGCCTTCGTCCTGGTCGACTCCCTGCCGCTCACGCCGTACGGCAAGGTCGTCAAGGGGGAGCTGAGAAGGCGCTGGGAGAGCGAGGCGTGACCGGTGCGCCGGTCCTGACCCACCGGCTCGAAGGAGCCCCCGGCGCCACGCTCCTCGTGCTGAACGGCGGGATGATGTCGATCGGCGCGTGGGAGCCGTTCGTGGCTCCGCTCCTTTCCAGCCTGCGCGTCCTGCGCTGCGACCTGCGCGGCCAGCTCCTCTCGCCCGGCGGGCCCCACCTCACGCTGGAGGGGCACGTGGCCGACGTGGTGGCCCTCCTCGACTCGCTGGCGCTCCCGCGCGCGCACGTCTTCGGGACGTCGTACGGCGGCGAGGTCGGCGTCCTCCTGGCGGCGCTCCACCCGGAGCGCGTGGCGTCGCTCACCGTGGTCGCCTCGGTCGACCGCTTCGACGCCGCGATGGACGCGGAGGTGGAGCGGCTGCGGGCCTCTTGCCGCGACGTGCTCTCGGGCGGCAGCCGCCGCGCGCTGTACGACCTCATCGCCTCGACCTCGTACTCGAAGGCGTACCACGAGCGGAACCGCGCCGCGATCGAGGCCCGCGGGGCCGCCGTGGCCCTGCTCCCCGACGCCTGGTACCGGGACCTCGAGGGCCTCCTCGTCCCGCTCCTGGGCCTCGACCTGCGGCCGCGGCTGGCCTCGGTCCGCTGCCCGACGACGGTCGCCGCCGCCGGTGAGGACGCGGTGATGCCTCGTGCCTACGTGGAGGGGATCGCCTCGGGAATCGCCGGGGCGCGCTTCGAGGTGATCGACGGGGCGGGACACGCCGCGATCCTGGAGGACGCGGAGGCCGTGCGGACCCTCGTGCTGGCCCGGGTGGCGGGGGCCGCCGGGTGAGCGACGGGCGCGTGCGCGCGGCCGCTCTCGACGTCCTGGGCACAACGGCGCGGCTCGC
>CAYLNK010000305.1:0-8295 GCA_964384675.1 uncultured Holophagales bacterium
GGCTGCGGCGCGCGAGCGGGGATTGGCGGGGGTGACGCGCGCCGTGGCAACGGAGGCGGTGAGGCGGGCGGCGGTGGCGGCGGGGGTGGCGCCTTCGGCACAGGCGGCGGTCCCGCGCTCACGGGTGTCGCACTCTCCTCAACGGCCGGCCGGTCGATGTCGACGGCCAAGAGCTCCGTCCTGCCGACGACGATGCGGTCCCCCGACCGCAGGCGGTGCTGCGTGACGCGTTCGTCGTTGATCCACGTGCCGCTGCTCGACCCCAGGTCGACCACCTCCCAGCCCCCGCCCGCGAGGGGTTGCACCGCGAGGTGTCGCCGCGAAACGGCGTCGTCCTCGAGGACCACGTCGCACTGCCGGTTGCGGCCGATAAGGAGCGGTCTCGACTCGTCGAGGGGCCACTCGCCGATCCCGTCGCCGCGGGAGCCGAGGAGACGCGGCACTCCGCTCATCGGGATGGCGCGGGAGCGGCGGGCGCCGGCGCGGTCGGAGAGAGGAGCTGTCCCCACGTGGGCGCCCTCCCCGGCTTCCGCGCGTAGGTGTCGGGGAAGCCGTCGGGGGCGAAGAGCGCGTCCCCCTCGCTCCGCAGGAGCTGAAGGACGCGCTCCTGCACGGAGGGGTACTGCGTCGCGAAGCCGTGCAGGACGTGGCCGATGGTCGTCTGGTACGGCGGCTTCAGGCCCCCGCTCGAGCTGGTGAGGCTCACCGTGCAGTCGTTCTCGCCGCGGAACACCACCGTCCGGAAGGCGAGCGCGTTCTTCAGCTGCAAGGCGGCCAGCTCCTTCCGGGTCGCGGCCAGCTTCTCGACCAGCGCCGGGTCCGGATTCGAGGCCGCCGGGTACGTCGAGGTGTTGCTCACCTGGATCGTGAGATTGGCGACCTCCTGCTGGAGCGCCGCCTCCGCGGCCTTGGCGGCGACGAGCGACTTGGCCGCGGTCGGGTTGCGAAGGTGGACGCCCACGCCAAGCTCGAGCGACTCGGCGGTCGAGGCCCCCCACAGCTTCTCGGCCCGTCCCAGGTACGTCCCGCCGTACGTGCCGAGGTCCTCGTCCGACGAGATGCAGGAGATCGCGTGCGCGCGAACGCGCGTCGGCCCGACCGACCTCAGTGCCGCGCTCCCGGGGATCTGGTCGACCGGAGCGCCCGTGGTGATGGGCTGCTCGAGGTAGTCCACGTAGCCCATGAAGATCTGCGTCCAGAGCGAGGAGAGGTTCCACGTGCTGTCCGAGTACTTTGAGTACGCGTCGAACAGCTCCATCACCTCGGAGCCCCGGTGGGTGGAGCTGATCGTCACCAGGCGGTTCACGTCGCCCTGCAAGTAGTTGTCGAGGCGCACGGGGCCCCAGCTCACCACGTTCATCCTGGGGTCCGGCCGGCTGCCCCGGAGGTAGACGCGCGCGAGGACCCCGCCCAGGCTGTGGCAGATCACGTCGGCCCGAGTGGCGGCGAACCCGTCTTTCCGGAAGGCCTCGAGAGCGTCGTGGATGCCGCCCGGCGCGGCCCAGAGCATCTGCTGGTTCGCGTCGAAGGTGCTCGGAAGCGTGTTGACACCGTCGCGGACGGGAAACCACCTGCCGCTGGACTCCTTGTAGTCGACGAGGAACGTGCGGAAGGCCTCCTGCTTCAGGCGGTCGACCATGGCGATGGTGTTGCCGGCCGGGGCGCCGGGGCTGATCTGCGTCCAGCATTCGGTCGGGTTGTCGTACGTCCCGTGGACCAGCACGACCGGCGGGCGGACGACGGTGAGGGAGACGGTGGCGTCGCCCTTCGCCTTCGCCGGCTCCTTCGCGGTGAAGGCGGCCTTCAGCGTGAACACCCGTGCGCCGCGGCCCGAGCCGAAGTCCGCCGGCGGCTTGTAGAGCGCGAGCGCGCCGATCGTCTCCGAGCCGTCGAGGGGAGCCGCCGTCACCTCGACGGAGGCTGCTCCCGCATCGTCGAACGGGTACTTCGGGGACCACTTCCGGCCCAGCACGCCGTGAAGCGTCCCGCCCGCGTCCGCTCCCTCGAGGGAGAACGTCACCGTCCCCGCCTCGGGGACGATCGCGCGGACGAGGAGAAGGCTGACGCCGTCCGCCGTCGCGCCGATCCGGTCCGTCTTCAGGAGGAGAGACAGGGACTCGAGGTAGGTCGCCGAGAATCCCGGCAGGTCGCTCGCGACCTGACCCGTGGGCGGGCGGCGGGAGTCGTAGATGGGGTTCGGGTCGAGGAGCGCGAGCTCGACCTTCGACCGAGGCCCCGCGTCGCTCGCGGCGCTCGGCGGGATCAGCTCGAACACCTTCCGGGCGAGGGCCTCGATGTCGGGGATCGCGGCCTCGTAGATCGCCTTCGTCTCCCGCTTCCTAACGTCGTGGTATTCGTAGCCGCCCTTGTAGGACTTGGTGACAGCCGTGCCCGCGCGAAGCAGGTGCACCGAGATCACCGCCAGGCCGCGCCGGAAACAGGCGATCCCGCCCCCGGTGGCGTGGAAGCTGGGGAGTGTGCTGTTGTCCTTGTGGGTCTGGTCCTTGACGAGCCACCCTTCATCGACCGAGATCTTGATGATCCCCCGCGCGCCGGGTGCGAGATCGAACCACGTGCCGGTGCCGCAGTCCGCCGACTCGGTGGCCATGAACTCCGGGAGGGACGCGTAGACCTTGCCGAAGATGGTCCACTGGCTCTCGCCCGGGGCCATCGGTCCGGTGCCGACCGTGTAGGTACCGTCCCGGTGCTCCGACATGACGGTGAAGTTGATGATCCCCGTGTCGGCGTTCGGGTCGGGGTCGAAGATCCGGATCGGTCCCAGCCCCAGGCCGGCGAGCTTCGGCCTGATCTCGGCCCAGATGCCCCGGACCTTCTGGCTCGCCTCCGCCTGCGAGAGGATCCGTTCGGAGGTGCCCTGCCCGAAAGCGAGCGCCGGCGCGAGGAGGGCCGCCAGAGCGAGACGAATCACCCCCGGATTATCCGGGCTCGGGTCACGAGTGCGTGTCAGGGAGCCTGGAAGCCGCTTTCTTGCGTCAGTACCTGGTCGAATGTCGCCACCCCATCGCAGCCGGCCGCCGCCGCGTGCTCGCGGATCAGATAGTCCGCGAAGTCGCCCTTGCCGGACCGGAACGCGGCCAGCGCGCGGTGAAGGGCGTCCGTCGAGAGGAAGCTGAAGTGGCGTGCCCGCAACAACGTCTGGAGATGATCGGCGATCGGGCCACGCGGTATCCGGTAGCTCCGCGCCAGGACCCAGACCAGCTCGCAGAGGACGACATCGGAGACGAAGGCGGCGTCATCGGCGTCGATGAGGCGCTTCACCAAGGCGCGAGCGCGCGCGTTCTGCTTCGGGTCGTCCTCCACGAGGAACCGGACCAGGACGTTGGTGTCGAGGGCGATCACTTCCGGCCCGCGCCGCTGCGGATCGCCTCGTCCATGGCCTCCACCGTCACACCTCGGACCTCCGGCTTGAAGACGCCCAAAAGAGAAAGCGGGTCGACTGTCTCCGCCACCATCTCGACGATTCCGTCTTCTCGCAGGCGAAAGGCGACGCGGTCCCCGGACTCGAGCGCGAGCGCGCCGCGGATCTCCTTCGGAATCGTGATCTGCCCCTTGCTCGTGACCGTGGCGGTAGGCATTCCTTGACGACCTCCGTCGTCCTTACTCTACCGTAAGAACGGAGCCCGAGGGCTGGAGCGCGTCAGGCCCTCAGCGGAACGCCTCGGCGATCCCGTGGCTCTGGTACTGGTCGTACGACGTGACCGCGCCGTCCTTCAGCGTCCAGAGGAACACCCAGCTCGCCATCGCCTGCTTGCCCGTCGCCTTGCCCCGGCACCCGTACGTGCCCATCGAGACGACCCGGTCGCCGTCCACGACGTACTCCCCCGGCACGAAGACGTGCTCGTCGGCGTTCTGGTAGATGCCCTCGAAGAAGCGCGGGACGTTCGCCTTGCCCGAGTAGTCCCCGCTCCAGGGAACGATCGGGTCGAGGTGCGACACCCACCGGACGTCGTCGGCCACGTGCTGGAGGATCCCGGCCACGTCGCCCCGGCCGAAGGCGTCGTACATCGTCTGGATGATCTTCACGTTCTCGTTCGTGCTCATGGCTCAACCCCTTTGGCCATCTGTACGGGGGTGGAGCCGACCTGGATCAGTACGCGGGCGCCAGCAGCGAGGAGAACAGCTGGAGCAGGGCGACCAGGAGGCCGAGGCCCAGGACCAGGAACGCCGCGGCGAGGGCCTGGTCGCGAGCCGGGGCGCTCCCGGACGTGCGCGCGACGAGGAGCGCGCCAAGACCGATCAGCGCCGCCAGGCCGACCGGGATCAGGACCTGGAGGCCGCGCGGGTCGAGGCTGAGGACCTCGGCGAGCGACGGCCGATACCTCCCGAGCGTGGCCCGCAAGCCCAGCGGCAGAGCTCCCAGCGCCAGCGCGGCGACGCCGAGCGCCGGCCAGCGCAGCGACGGCGGGGGGCGCTCCTCCTGGCGACGGTCCTGGCCGGCGGGTGGCGGAACGGTCGGGACGGATCGGAGTCGGCGGGGCGGCACGTCTGCTTGGACCCGTCCGGCGCCCGAAGGTTCCCGCGATCGACTGCGACTGAGCCGCCGGTCAATCCCCGCCCCGGAGCGCGCTCAGCGCCTCCGCGGCTCGGCCGCCGCCCGGCCCTCCGCGGCCTTCTGCTTCGCGAGCTCGGCCTCGAAGCCGCGCGAGGCCTCGTCGACCCAGCGCGCCAGCGCCTTGCGGTCGAGGAAGGGGTTTGGCTTTCCCGCCCCGAGGGCCTCACGCTTCTCCGTCAGGTGGAACTGGCTGCCGTGGGGGGCGAGGAAGTAATCGCAAGGGAGCGCGCGCACCCGGCGGAACGAGCGCCGGAAGTCCTCCACGATCCCGGGGGTGGCGTCGTTCCCGACCAGCTGGTAGCCGGGAGCGGTGAGGCTGCAGAAGAAGACCACGTCCGAGGACCGGCCCTCCTCCTTCACTCGCATCGTCCAGGTCGTGCAGCCCGGGGTGTGCCCGGGGGTCACGTGCGCGGTGAGACGCGTCCCGCCGATCGAGAGGACGTCGCCGTCCTTCACGGTGCGATCCACCGTCACCGGCTCGTAGGAGAAGCGGTCTCCGAAGGCGTGGTCGCCAAGGCCGCCGGCGGCGAGGAGGGGCGTGTCCCCGGCGCTGGCGTGGAGCTTCGCTCCGGTGAGCCGCTTCAGCGCCGCGAGGCCTCCCGCATGGTCGAAGTGCGCGTGGCTGTTGAGGAGGACCTTCACGTCCTGCATCCGGAAGCCGAGCGCGCGGACGTTGGCCTCGATCCGGGGTACGGTCTCGGCGAAGCCGGAATCGAGGAGGACGAGGCCGTCGTCGGTGGCGATGAGGTACGACGACACCTCCGAGGCGCCCACGTAGTAGACGTTGCCGGCGATCCGGAAGGGGGCCACCGGGCGATTCCATTCCTCGGTCGGCGGCGTGTAGGCGGGTGGCGACGCGAGCAGCCGCGCGGCGAGCAGGATCTCCATTCCGGTCATGAACTCTCCTTTTCGGAGCATCGAGGCTCCGCGGGGGCCTCTGGATCGGGCCTGTTCGGAACGTATTGCAGCGCCCGTGCCGACCCCGGCGCCGCTCGGGCCGGGGGGCCGCTCGATCAGGGCTGGGCGGGAGGGACGGCGAGGTCCGACGGGAGCCTGGGCGACGACAGGAGCCTGGCGAACTCCGTCCAGCGTCTCGCCGGGTCGGTCTCGGTACCTCCACGCGACTCGATGAAGCGCCGGACGAGGTCCTTGCCGAGGTTGTAGTTGATGACGTAGCTCCGGTACTGCTCGATGAAGCGTACCCGCTGCTCCGCGCGCGGCCGCGACATCAGCCCGTAACGCTCCAGCCAGTCCGCGGCGGCCGTCGCGTCGATCTCGCCGTTCAGGTAGCGGCGGGCCGCCTCGTTGCCGGCATAGGCCAGCTCCTCGGTGAGCGCGCGAGCCTCCGCGTACGCAGCCGCCTTCGCGGGATCGAGCCCCGCCAGCGGGAAGAGGACGTCGCGCTCGTAGGCGAGCCGCTCGGCCCCGGGAAAGGCCACCTCGATCCCGAAGTTCGCGCTCCCCTCCGCGATGAGGGACTGCGGCGAGAACAGCGGATAGACCGTCAGCTCGACGAAGCCGCGGTCCACGACGAGGTGCTTCTCGAGGAGGACGTTGTAAACGTGGTGGCCCGGATATCCCTCGTGGCACGCCAGATCGAGCGCCCGGTCGATGAAGATCGGCAGGTCGGTGTTCACCTGGATGAGGCTCGAGAACTTCCCCTGGTACCAGTTGTACCCGCTCCACGATTTCCCGGTGACGTACTCGATGCGGAAGCTCTCGCCCTCGGGGAGCGGGATGCGGTCGCGCGTCCTCTCGCGCGCGGCGTCGACGGCCGTCCTGAAGACCGCGTCGACCCTGTCCTTCGGGATGACGAACGCGGTGCGGAACGCCTCGTACCGCTCGCAGAGCGAGCCGGGGCCAGGCGGCAGCACCTTCTCGAGCTTCTCCGTGAGCGCCCGGAAGCGCTCCTCGGGGATGGTCGGCGCGACCGCGTCGTAGAGTGCCTTCGACTCCTCGTCGAACGTGAGCTTCGTCCCCGAGACCATCTCCGCGCGCGCCTTCAGGGAGGAGAGCTGCTTGGCGAGGTAGCGGTGCCGCAGGCGGGGGAGCTCGTCGCCGGGCTCCGGGATCGCCGCGAGCCGCGACAGGAGCGCGTCCGCCTCGGCCTGGATCTCCACGAGCGGACGCTGGGCGCGATCGGACTCCGCCTTCCACTCCGGCGGACCGTAGTACGCGTCGACGTAGTCCGCGTCGTGGCGCCCGAGCGCGAGGGCCAGCTTCACATACGACTCGGCCAGGGAGGTCATGGAGTTCATGGCGTTCATCGACATCATCGACCGCGATTCTCCCCCCGGCGACGGCCCTCCGCTCCCGCAGGCGACGGCGATGAAAAGGGGGAGGAGGAGGGTGAGGTGGGGCGTCCGGCGGGGCCGCATGCGCACGTCACTTCTTCGGCGCGTTTCCTTCGATCGTCCGGATCGCCTTCGCGACGGCTTCGGGGAGGAGCCGCGCCTCGAACTCCTTCGATCCCTCCAGGTCCTTCCAGCCGCGGGCGGCGAGCTGCTTCAGGTCGGGGAGCGCCGCTCTGGCCGCGGGGCCGATGGCGGTGAGGGCGTCGGCGGCGAAGACGCGCAGGTAGATCTCCTGACCGTGCAGCAGGCGCGCGATCGCCCTGGTCGCCGGCGCGGCGGCGGGGCCCCACTTCTCGCACTCGACGACCGCGATCTTCCGGACGTCGTGAACCGGATCGGAGAGCGCCTTGATCAGGATGGCCATCGTCCCCTTCACGCCGGCGCCGAGCTGGCCGGCGGCGTGGGCCGCCGCGCTCCTCACGGCGGCGACGCGGTCGGTGAGCGCGCGTTCCACCGCGGGGACCAGCCCCGGCACCTTCCGGGCTCCGTTCGCACCGAGCCCGCCCATCGCATCGACGAGGGGAGCCCGCACGTCCTCGTCCGGGTCGACGGGCCCTCCCACGCCGTCCTGCGAGAGCCTGAGGCCGACGTTCTCGACCGCCTCGGCGGGGATGCGGGGCGCCATCTGAGAGAGAGCCCTCGCGGCGCTCTGCCGCGCCTGCACGTCCGGATCGTTCAGCAGTCCGACGACCTGCATGACCGACTTCGAGGCGGGAGCCTTGACCCGGGCGAGGCCGCTCGCCGCGAAGCGGCGGACGACGCCTTCCCTGTCGGACGAGGCCCTGGCGAGCAGCTCCTCGGCCTGGGGAGACGTTTCGGCGCGCCGGCCGAGCTCGTCGACCGCGCCCAGCCGTACCGTCACGTCGGGGTCCTGTACCCTCGCTCCCAGCTCGTCGAACGACAGGCTCGCGGGCGGTTTCTGGGTGGCCGGCGGAGAGGCCGCGGCGGGGGCCTGGGCGGGCGCCTGGCCAGTCGAGCCGGCGCCGCCGCTCTGACAGGAAACGGAGCCGAGAACCGCCGGGAGGAGCAGGAGAGCGGAGATCGAGGTCGCGCGGCGTCTCTTCAAGAGCGGCTCCTTCATCCGGGTCGTGTCGGGAGGATGGAGCACGGTAGCAGGGCGCGACGGTCGGTGAATCGGCGCCCTGCTGGCGGCGTGCGGGCGCCGCGATGGCGAGCTGGAGGGGCGATCGGCCGCCCGAGGAAGATTGACGCTGGGTCGACGGGATGTTAGAAAGCCTCACCCCCGGGAGGCGCACCGAGAGGCGTGCCCCTCGAAGATCGGTCCGGTCGGGACGTGGCGCAGCCTGGTAGCGTACTTGAATGGGGTTCAAGGGGTCGCGGGTTCGAATCCCGCCGTCCCGACCATCT
>CAYLNK010000306.1:0-8266 GCA_964384675.1 uncultured Holophagales bacterium
CTCGACGAGCCGTCGTAGATCGAGGTCACCGCGGCGCCCCACCAGGCGCGGATCGCGCCCGCCGTGACGAGGGCGGCGAAGGCCGCCTCGGGCGGGACGCGCAGGCCCGCCTCGTGACGCACCTGCCGGCTCGTGTGGGGCAGGTCGGCCCCCGCCACCATCGCCTGAAGGCGCGCCTTGGTCGCGGGCCACTGCGGGGCGAGGATGCTGAAGTAGACGCTGTCGCGCAGGCGCCCGCCCGGCATCTTCATGTGGTGCCGGAGGGTCCCCTCCTCCACCGCGCCGATCCGCGCCAGCGCGAGCCGGGACTTCTCGTTCAGGGCATCGGTCTTGAACTCCACCCGGATCGCCTGGAGCGTCTCGAACGCGTGCGTCAGGAGGAGGAGCTTCGCCTCCCGGTTCAGCGGCGAGCGCTGGACGTCCGGCGCGAGCCAGGTGAAGCCGATCTCGACCCGGCCGTGCGCCGGGTCGGCGTTCCAGTAGCCGGTCGAGCCGACCGGCCGCCCGCTCGCGCGGTCGACCTGCGCGAACGCGAGGCCCGTCCCGGCGGCGGCGGCCTCCTCCGAGTACCGGAGGAGGCCGCGGAAGGCGTCGAGGTGGGTGGGCTGGAACGGCATGTGGCGCCAGATCGAAGGGTCGCTCCCCACCTTCCAGAGCGGCTCGACGTGCCGCGCCGCGAGCGGCTCCAGACGGACGTGCGTCCCTTCGAGGACGACCCCTTCGATCCACATGCCGGCCAGTCTCTCACCGGACCGGGCTCGTCTCCACGGGAACGTTACGGCTCGAGCCTCCCGAGCTTCTGCCCGTAGTTGGGCGCGGCGGGACGCTTGAACGTCGGCGCCGGCTTCTTCGCCAGCTCGCCCAGCACGATCTCGACCGCCTTCTCGAGCTGCGGGTCGTGCCCCTTGCGGGTGAGCGCCGGGTCCTGCTCCACCACGACGTCGGGGGCGATGCCGCGGTTCTCGACCTCCCATTCCCCCTCGGTGCCGTAGATCGCCCAGCGCGGCGCGGTGACGCCGCCGCCGTCCACGAGCGGCGGGTAGCCGCTGATGCCGACGAGCCCGCCCCACGTGCGGGTGCCGACGAGAGGTCCGAGCTTCGCCTTCCGGAAGAGCCACGGCAGGGCGTCTCCGCCGGAGCCGGACATCTCGTTCACGAGCATCACCTTCGGACCGTAGATCGCCTCGGCCGGCTCGACGTAGTCGCTCCCCTCGCGGCCGGCGACGAGCATCTGCGGCGTGCGGGCCAGCGTCTCGACCACGTAGTCCGCGATGTTGCCGCCGTGGTTGAACCGCTCGTCCAGGACGACGGCCTCCTTGCCGACGTGCGCGAAGAAGTACCGGTTGAACGCGGCGAAGCCGTCGCCGCCGGTGTCGGGGATGTAGACGTAGCCGACCCGCCCGTTCGAGAGGCGGTCGACCGTGCGGCGATTCCCCTCGATCCACTCGCGGAGCCTGAGGCCCGTCTCGCTCGGCACCGGCACGACGGTGACGTTTCGCGAGCCGGTGCCGTCCGCCTTCGGACCCACGGTGAGCACCGTCTGGTGCCCGGCCGTCCCGACCAGGAAGCGGTGGACGTCGGAAGAGGCGTCGACGCTCTGTCCGTTCACCGCGAGGAGGAAGTCGCCCTCGGCCACGTTCACGCCCGGCTCGGTGAGCGGCGCGTGCAGCTTCGGATTCCAGTTCTCGCCGCGCAGGACCCGGGCGATCCGGTACCGGCCGTCCACCACGTCGTAGTCGGCGCCGAGGAGGCCGACGGCGACCTTCTCCTCCTTCGGCTCGGTGCCGCCGCCCACGAACGTGTGGCCGATCACGAGGTGGCCGGTCATCTCGCGGAAGAGGTCGTTCAGGTCCTCGCGGCTCGAGATCCCGGGAAGGAAGGCGGCGTAGAGCGCCTCGGCGGCCTTCAGGTCGAGGCCGTGGAAGCCGGGGTCGTACAGGAAGTCCCGCTCGATCCGCCACACCTCGCGGTACATCTGGCGCCACTCGGCCCGCGGGTCGACGTGCACCGCCAGCGCGTCCAGCTTGAGCGCTCCCTCGCCGGCCTTCGGCGCCTTGTCGGCGTCGGCGACGGTCCACTTCTTCTCCTGCTTGAGGAGCATCTTGGCGCCGTCGGCGGAGAGCTGGAACCGCTCCACGCCCTCGGCCAGCTTCTCGGTCTTGCGGGTCTTGAGCTCGAAGCGCGAGAGCGTCAGCGGGGGCGGCCCGTCGCTCGAGAGATCGGTCTGGACGACCGGCGCCGAGAGCAGGTAGAGGCACCCTTCCTTCCCCGCGGCGAGCGCGACGTAGTTGGCGGGCTCGATCGGGAGGGCCACGATCCGCTGGTCGAGGCCGGCGAGGTCGATGCGCACGGGCTCCACCTTCGGCTTGTCGGCCTCGTCGGCGTCGGCCTTGCCCTTGTCGCTCTTGTCGCCCTTCTCGCCCTTTTCCTTCGCCTTGCCCTTCTCCTTCACCGGCTCGGGGGCCTTGGCGGCCTCCTCCTCGTCGCTCTCGGGCGCGACCGGCGACGGCAGGTCCTTCCGGAGGACGATGGCGTAGACGCTCCGGGTGACCGGCCGCGACAGGCTCGTCATGTCGAGCCATCCCTGGGCGAGGGCGGTGTCGGTGGAGGCCGCGAAGTAGAGGGTCTTGCCTCCCGCGTCGAAGCGCGCGCCGATGGCGTCGCTCAGCCCGTCGGTCACCTGGTGGGAGCGCTTCTCCTCGAGCGAGTAGACGAACGCGGCGTGCAGGTAGCTCCGGAGCTGCTTCGTGTAGGCGAGCCAGCGGCTGTCCGGGGACCAGGACGGGTCCAGGCTCGAGAGCGGCGTGTCGAAGAGGTCGGTGTCGATCTTCACCGGCGCGGGACGGTCGAGGTCGACCAGCCAGAGGTTGAGCCGCTTGTCGGTGAACGCGATCTTCTTGCTGTCGGGCGACCAGACCGGACCGTAGAAGAACGACGGCGGCGTGCCGAGGTCGATCTTCCGGACGGCGCCGAGGCCGTCCGGGGCGCGGAGGTGGAGCGCGTACTCGCCCGACTCGTCGGAGAACGACGCCACCCACTTGCCGTCCGGCGAGAACGCCGGGTCGCGGTCGGCCACGCCGGGGCTCCGGGTCAGGTTCCGGGCGTCGCCCTTCTCCGCCGGCACGGAGAGGAGCTCGCCGTGCGCCTCCAGGACGACCCGCTTGCCGGTGGGGGAGATCGCTTCGTGGAGGACCTCCGACGGCTCGATCTTCGCCAGGCGCGGACGCACCTCCGGCTGGTCGGCGGCGATCGTGACCGGGACGCGGCGAACGGCTCCCGTCGAGAGGTCGAGGAGCTGCAGGGAGCCGAAGGCGTCGAGGACGATGCCGCCCGGTCCGGCCTGGGCCGACTTGAGGTCGAAGCCGTCGGCGCTCCGGGCGACCTCCCTCACGGTCCGGCTCTTCGTGTCGTAGGCGAAGAGGGCGAAGGGACCGGCGCGGTCGGAGAGGAAGTAGACCGTCTCGCCCACCCAGATCGGGTTCCGGTCGTTCGAGCCGTCCCTCGGTACCTTGACCACGCTGGAGTCGGCGAGGTCGGCGATCCAGATCGGCGTCGTCTGGCCGCCGCGGTACTTCTTCCACTCCGGCTGCCACTGCGGGATCGGCACGTACGCCAGGTGCGATCCGTCGGGCGAGTACGCGGCCTGGTCGCCCGACGGGAGCGGCAGGCGCACGGGGGAGCCGCCCGCGACGGGCACGGTGTAGAGGTGCGACAGGTCGCGCGGCGACGCCCGCTTGGAGCGGAAGAGGACGCTCGCGCCGTCCGGCGTGAAGCCGAGGGCGACGTCGGCGTCGGGATGGAACGTGAGCCGGCGCGGCTCACCGCCCGAAGCCGGCACGACGTAGACGTCGGCGTTGCCGTCGTAGACGCCCGTGTAGGCGATCGTCGCGCCGTCGGGAGAGAAGACCGGGTGCCCGGCGCGCGTCGCACCGGAGACGACCCGCCGCGCCGCGCCCCCCTCGCGTGGGACCACCCAGATCTGCCCGCCGTGCGCGAACGCGATCTCGTTGCGGGAGAGGGAGGGCTGCTGCAAGAGGAGGGGCGGGTTCCCGGCGGCCAGGCAGGGCCCGGCGGCGAGAAGGCCCAGGAGGGCGATCGCGGTCGACTTCATGACGCTCCTTTACGAGACCCCGTAGCGTAAGGTTCCTGCCCCCCGATCCCCTATCCTTCCCCATTCGCGTTCCGCCGGTCCGCCGGCCCCGGAGGCTCGATGAGATGCCGCCCCCTTTCGACCGCCCTCCTGGCGGTCTGCTCCTCGCTCACGTTGAGCGCCGCCGAGGCGCCCCGCGTGTACGCCCTCACCAACGCGCGGATCGTCACCGCCCCGGGGAAGGTGATCGAGAAGGGAACCGTGGTCCTGCGCGGGGGGCTGATCGAAGGGGTCGGGCCGCAGGTCGCGGTCCCCGCGGACGCGGAGGTGCGTGACCTCGCGGGGCGCACCGTCTACGCGGGGCTGATCGACCCGTACGTCACGCTCTCGCGCCTGGCGGGAAAGAAGGAGACGCCCGCGGACGACGAGGACGGTCCCGACGGCGCGCTCCGCCGCCGGACGGCCGCCGGCCCGGCGCCCCCGGTCGCGGTCTCCGGCGACGCGCACCCGCTCGGCAACCGGGTCTGCCCGGAACGTCGCGCGCTCGCCGACCTCACCGTGAACGCCGAGGTGAAGGAGACGCTGCGGGGCCTCGGCTTCACCGTGCTCGCCGCGGTGCCGGACCACGGTGTCTTCCGCGGGCGGAGCGGCGTGGTGTCGCTGGCCGACGGGCCCGTGACGAGGAACGTGGTGCTGTCTCGATGGGCGCAGCACGTCGCGCCGGACCTGGAGGCGAAGGAGGGCGAGGAACGGTACCCGGCCTCCCTGATGGGCTGGGCCGCGGTGACGCGACAGGCCTTCCTCGACGCGCGCTGGCTGCGCGACGCGGAGGCGCTCTACGCGTCGAGCCCCGCGGGGCGGCCGCGTCCCGAGCGGGTCGAGGCGTGGGCGGCGCTCGCCGAGGCCGTGGGCGGCAAGGAGACCGTGGTCTTCGAGGCGCCGGGTGTGCTGCAGCTCCTCCGCTCCGCCGCCATCGCGAAGGAGATGGGGGTCAGGCCCGTCTACGTCGGGGCGGGGGATGCGTACCGGCTCCTCGACGAGGTGAAGGCGCTGCGCCCCGACCTGATCCTCACGCTCGCCTTCCCGTCGGCGCCCGCCGTGGACGACGAGGACGAGTGGCTCGACGTCCCGCTCGAGAGGCTCCGCCAGTGGGACCGGGCGGCGTCGAACCCGCGCTGGCTGAAGGACGCCGGCCTCGCGTTCGCGCTCACCACGCACGGACTTCCCGAGCTCTCCGACCTCGCCGATCGCGTGAAGAAGGCGCGGGCGCGCGGCCTCTCGGCCGACGACGTCCTCGCCGGCTTCACGACCGTCCCGGCCCGGCTGCTCGGCCTCGCCGACCGGCTGGGCGAGATCGCCCCGGGGCGCGTCGCGAACCTGGTGGTGACGCAGGGAAGCCTCTTCGCGGAGAAGGGACGCGTCGTCGAGACGTGGGTCGACGGCGTGCGGTACGAAGCGAAGCCGAGGAAGGGTTCCCTCGCTGGGAAGTACCGGATCGAGGGCGGGCTCCTCGAGATCAAGGCCGACCCGAAGACCGGCCTCTTCACCGTGAGCGCGACGCCGGCCGACGGCAAGGCCGTGCCGGCCACCTCGGTCTCCCGTCACGGCACGGAGCTCCGCTTCGAGATCGAGGGCGCGGCGGTCGGCCTGGGCGCCGGGAGCGTGCCGGCTTCCGCCTTCGTCGAGGGGGACTCGGTGCGGCTCGAGGTCCAGCGGGGAGCGGATCGGGCCGTACGTCGCGGCGAGCGCGAGGAGCGAAAGGAGAAGGAGGGAGAGCCGGAGAAGGACCTGCCCGACTCCGACGTCCGCCCGGCCCCGCCCCGCTTCGCCGCACCGCTCGCGAGCCCGAAGGCTGTCGTGGTGCGGAACGCGACGGTCTGGACCTCGGGACCGCAGGGTGTCCTCGCCGGCGCGGACGTCCTCCTCGTCGACGGGAAGGTCGCCGCGGTCGGGAAGGGCGTCGCCGCCCCGGCCGGCGCGGTCGAGATCGACGGGACGGGCAAGCACGTCACACCGGGCCTCGTCGACTGCCACAGCCACACCGCGCTCGACGGCAACGTGAACGAGGGGACGCACAACGTCTCGGCCGAGGTGCGCGCCGCCGACATCCTCGACCCGTTCGACGTCGCCATCTACCGCGAGCTCGCGGGCGGGCTCACCACGGCGCACGCGCTCCACGGCTCGGCCAACGCCATCGGCGGCCAGGACGAGGTGTGGAAGCTCCGCTTCGGCGCGGGCCCGGACGGGCTCCGCCTCGCCGGCGCGACGCCCGGGATCAAGCTCGCGCTCGGCGAGAACCCGAAGGGCTCGAACCGGTCGGGGCCGGGGACCCGCTACCCGCAGACGCGGATGGGCGTCTCGGCGCTCATCCGCGAGAGGTTCCTCGCGGCCCGCGACTACCGGCGCCGGCAGAAAGAGTTCGAGACGACCAAGCGCGGGCTCCCGGTGAGGCCCGACCTCCAGCTGGAGGCGATCGCCGAGATCCTGGAGGGGAAGAGGCTCATCCACTCCCACGGCTACGTGAAGCAGGAGCTCCTCGACCTGATCCGCACGTGCGAGGAATTCGGCGTGAAGATCGGCACGCTCCAGCACGTCCTCGAGGGATACAAGATCGCCGACGAGATCGCCGCGCACGGCGCTGGCGCGTCCTCCTTCGCCGACTGGTGGGCGTACAAGTTCGAGGTGTACGACGCGATCCCGCAGAGCCCCGAGCTGATGAGGCAGCGCGGCGTGCTGGTCTCGATCAACTCCGACTCCGACGACCTGGCGCGGCGGCTCAACGCCGAGGCCGCCAAATCGGTGAAGTGGGCGGGGACGCCGAAGGAAGAGGCGCTGAAGATGGTGACCTGGAACGCGGCGAAGCAGCTGCGCCTCGAGAAGCGGATCGGCTCCCTGGAGCCGGGGAAGGACGGCGACCTGGCCGTCTGGTCGGGAGAGCCGCTTTCCCCGGCGGCCGTCTGCCTCGAGACGTGGGTGGACGGGAGGAAGCGGTTCGACCGGGCGGCGGACCTCGCGGGACGGGGAACGCTCGCCGCCGAGAAGGCGGCCCTCGTGGCGGCCGCGCGAGCGGCCGGGGCGAGGGGGGAAGCCCGCGGGCCGGGGGGCGAGCGAGCCAGGCCTCCGGCCGCGCACCGCTGCGAGGAATCGGACGAGACCGGGGCGGACGCGGAGGTGACGCGATGAGCGGGCTCGCGATCCTCGCGGCCGTCGTCGTCCTGAAGGGAGCGACGGTGCACACCGCCGCGGGTCCGAAGATCGCGGATGGCGTGGTCGTGATGACCGACGGGACGCTGACCGCCGTGGGCGGCCCGGCCACGCCGGTGCCTGCCGGCGCGACCGTCGTGGACGTCACGGGGAAGCACCTCTCGCCGGCGCTCGTCGCGCCCGCGACGCTGACCGGGCTGATCGAGATCGAGGCGGTGCGTGCGACCGTGGACGTCACGGAGGTCGGCGAGATCAACCCCGAGGCACGCCCCGACGTGGCGCTCAACCTCGACTCCGAGTCGCTCCCGGTGGCCCGGAGCAACGGCGTCCTCTTCGGCCTCCTGGTGCCGCGCGGCTCCGTCGTCCCGGGCGCGGCCTCGCTCGTCGCGTTCGACGGCTACACACGAGAGGACGCCTGCGTCGTCTGCCCGGCGGCGGTCGTCCTCGAGTGGCCCGAGATGCTGATCGACCGGGCGCCCGGCGCACGCCCTTCCGTCAAGCGGCAGGAGAAGAGACGGGACGAGGCGCTCGCGAAGCTCCGCGAGGCGTTCCGGGCCGCGCGCGCCTACCGGACGGCGAAGGGCGCGGAGGGGAAGCCGGGGATCCCGGCGCACGACGCCGACGCGACGTTCGCCGCGCTCGTCCCCGTCCTCGACGGGAAGGTCCCGCTCCTGGTGCGCGCGTCGACCCGGCAGCAGATCGAGGCGGTCCTTCGCTTCGTCGACGAGGACCTCGCGGGCGACCCCGTTCGCCTCGTCCTCCTCGGCGCCGAGGACGCCCCGCGCCTTGCGGAGCGGCTGGCCGCGCGGAAGGTCCCCGTGATCCTGGACGGCGTGCAGAAGCTGCCGCGCCGGAGCGACGACCCGTACGACGCGCCGTTCGCGATCGCGGGGGAGCTGGCGCGCGCCGGGGTCCCCGTCGCCATCGGCTCGGGGTCGGGCGCGTCCGACGCCGCGCTCACCCGGACGCTGC